>PMJT01000090.1 GCA_003158495.1 Chloroflexota bacterium
CAACCCCACGTGACGGCTTGCCTCAGCCATGGACATCGCCTTCGCCCGATCGCGACAACGCCCGCTTCATCCGGCGCACATAGCGCCACAGCGTGGTCTGGGGCCGCTCGCCCCGCCAACTCATCGGCAATCCCTCGCCTCGGATCCACGAATCGAGGCCTTCGATCGTAATGTCCGAGTTCACGATCGCCCTGGCCAGGGCGAATCTGTCGTCGTTTGGATGGCTAATCGCCTGTTTGACCGCGCAGGCCGACTCGAACCCGGTCGTCTCGAGATACCGTTTGATGCGGCCGGTGTGGTACCCATAGGGATATGCGAAGGTCACAACCCGGTGACCAACGATCTCTTCGAGCGTGTCACGTGACGTTTCGATCTCGCGGACGGCCTCAGCGAAAGGAATCTCGTCCAGCGCGACGTGCCGGTGGCCGTGAGATCCGATATCGACACCGGCCGCATCGAGGTCGCGAACCTGACCCGCAGAGAGCATCGGACGCTCGCCTTCGCCTTGCGGCGCCAGCCATCCGCTCTTACCGCCGATTTGCCCAGTAACGACGTATACCGTCGACCGCAAACCCAACTTCGTGAGAATCGGGAGGGCGACCGAGTACGTGTCCTCGAAGCCGTCATCGAACGTGATCACGAGCGGCCGTTCCGGGACCGAGCCGTTGTGGCCGGCCAAGGCCGCAGACAACTGTCCAACCGTGAGCGTCTCATAGCCGCCCGCCGCAATGTGCTCCATCTGCTCCGCGAATTGGCCGGGATCCATGGAGAAAGGCCGGTACGGCTCCGTCGCCTCTGCGGTTAGTGAGTGATAGATCAGGATGGGGATCCTGCTCGGCAGTGCTGTGGTCAATGGAACCGACCTGGCAGCCCGTTCCGCCGCCGGCGTCGCCTTCTGAGCTCCAACCTTCCCAGGCCATATGCAAAGGGGCCCCAGGCCATCCCTGCCAGTTCGCGGAACGTCAACTCCATTGGGTATCCCGCCGACTTGTGGGAATTCTTCGGTGACTCTGGCGACAGCAGATAGGCCAGACCTGGCGGAATTCGACGAGCGACCTGGACCAGTGTCGAAGGGCGGTCGTAGATCGTCTTCGCCAAGTAAGCGCCCAAGCCCACTCCGTAGCCGAGGATGACCTGGCGCAGCTTCTCGTAGCCGGGATGGTGGCGGTGGCGCACCATCATACTGGGCTCGTATACGAGACGGCGCCCCGACAGGACGGCGCCTGCGAACGCAGCGAGGTCCTCGCCGCCGCGCGCCGGGGTTCCGATGCCGAGGGCCGGATCGAAGCCGAACACTTCCCGGATCGTCTCGCGGCGAAAGGCCATGTTGGCGCCCGACCCGTAGGTTCCGGCGGCATACGGGAAGAGCGGCACCTCCGCCGTGGAATCGAACGGGTCGAACACGCGCCGCACGAAGCCCTTGGCGAAGCCGCCGTACTCCTCGATCCACATCTGGGCCTGGGTACTGAGCTCGGCGGCGACGATTGGACCGGTGACGCATCCGGCCTCGGGCTCGTCGACGAACGCCGATGCCAGGCCGGCCGCCCAGCCAGGATCGACTGCTACGTCGTCGTCAACGAAGGCANNCCTTCCAGTCGGCGCGACCCGAGACCAGATCCGCCGTTTCGGGTCCGGATGGATCGTTGTCCACGACGATGACCCGAAGCCGTCGATAGCCCGTCGCGAGGACCGAATCGACGCATTCAGCCAGCCGGTCCGGCCGGTTGTGAGTCGGAATGACCACATCGAGTGCCGGGCCAGATTCATTGAGGGCGTCCCTCACCCGTTCGCATCTCGGGCCTGGCGACGAAATTGCGCCGCCGATTAGTCCGGCTTCCAACGGCTGCTCGTCACGCCAACGATGAGCCTGCACGGCTTCCGCAATCACCGGTGACACGAGTCGTCCGACTTGCTCCGGCGTAAGGCCAGCTTCTGGCAAAGGAGCTACGACGAGACCCACGGGGCAGCCGTGGAGCCGAGCAAGGATCTGGATGCCGCCCGCCGGGGAGGGGTCTTGCGATGGCCCGGCGACAGCTGGCCAATCCCGTTCGATGTCGATCTCGAGCCGGCGTACTGGGGGCCTGGCCCGCACCGAGGAGTCCGACCCGGTCGTCACGCGCACGGATCCCCGGGCCGTGCTCGCCGACCTGTTTCTGCCCTGCCCGGCCTTAGTCCTCGCAACTCCACCGACGTACCCAAGGGCCGTGATGCACAAGCCGGCCAGTATGGCTGCCGCGCGCTGCGCTCCGCCGAGATCTCCGCTGAGCGCCTGGCCGACGCCCCGGAGTACGCCAGCAGAAAGCACATTGGTCGTGTACGAACGTTCGGACGAGAGCGCCGCCGACGAGCCCTCGAATCCTGACAGGATCGCCTTGGACCGCCCTTCCTCATAGCAGCGTGACCGGAAATAGCTCCACCGCGCCCGCTTCGCCGGAACGTGGTGACGAACGGTGGAGTTCGGCACATAGACCACCCGAGAGCCAGGTGTCAAGCGCCGCAGCCTGATCGCGAGGTCGGTCTCCTCGCATCCTGCCGGGATCGTGCCGACACGGCCCACTTCGGTACTAAAGCCCCCGGCATCGATGGCCGCCTGTCTCCGAAGCGACATGCTGCAGCCGATCGGGTTTCGGACTGGAGCTTCTGTCAGCGGCAGACCGCGATACGAGCAGCCCACCACCCAGTCGAACTCGTCGGGCATCCATC
>PMJT01000232.1 GCA_003158495.1 Chloroflexota bacterium
TTCACGAGGCGGGCGAGGAACAGGTCGCGGAACTTCTGGTGGTGGCCGTACAGTTCGCCGTCCGTGGCGATCACGGCAAGGCGCGGCGTCCCGTCGGGCCACCCGGGGCCTGCGATGCGCGGCAGTATCCGCTCGCGGGCGAAAGAGTCGGCATTCATCGTCGCGTCCGACTCGAACGACGCCGAAGCGGACAGCGCCGCGTCGTAGAAGACGACCACGATGGACTTGCGATCGCCGAGTTCCACTCTGTACGGCCGGCGGGTGTCCAGGCGCGGCTCGACGGCCTGCCACGGGGCCAGGATCGTGTAGTGGATGCCTTCGTTGGCCAGGATGCGCAGCGTCGGCAGGTCCACCGCGGTCTCCGGGAGCCAGATGCCGGTTGGGCGACGATCGAACCTGAGCTCGAAGTCGCGCAGGCCCCAGCGGATCTCCGTCCGGCGGTCGGCCAGCGATGCGAGCGGAAGAATGGCGTGGTGGTAAGCCTGGGCCATCGCGTTGCCGCAATCTGGGCCGTCGATTTGTGGCGTGAGGTCCGACTCGACGAAGCCCTTGTGGGTCGACGCGTCGTGGTCGGCCAGCCAGCTGGCCAGCGTGGGGCCCAGGTCATACGAGACGTGGCGCAGGTTGCCGCGCTCGGCATTGGGCTTGTAGCACTCGGCGTCTATCCGCGCGTTCCAGTCGCGGTACGGGGCGGCGGCCGGTTGGGGCGCGATTTCACCGCTGAATGGGTCGCGGCGCTCAGGCTGATAGAAATGGCCGTGCACGGCCAGCTTGGGGCGGCTCACTCGGGGATGGTAACGGAGCGCCGCCACCCGGGCATGCCCCCGGGTGTGGCCCCAGCTAGGGCCATTACCTTTTGCCGCGAAACGTGGCGAGCGGCAAGGCGCCGCGTGACGCGTGGCGCGTGGCGCGTGGCGCGTGACGCGCGGCGGCCGGCGGCGANNGCGGCGAGCGGCGAGCGGCAAACGGTCAGGCCGATCCGGCCCGGAAACCGGTCACGCCATCGGGCAGATGTCCGGTCCAGCCGGACAGCTCGGCCGACTCCGCGGGATGGCGGGCCTTGCGCCTAGCTTGAACGGCCCAAACTCCGTGCCCTGGAGCCGAGACGCGGCGCGAACGGCTCCAATTCGGCCACGACCGACTCACCTGCCGGCGCGGCGGCTCCTCCATGGCCCCTTCGACCCGGATCGTCTCCGGTCCAGTTGGACACCTGCGAGATCCGGCCCTACGTCGGCATGCGGTTCAGCCGTGAGATCGTGCTCGAGCCCTGTGGCCAGCCTGATTCGTGCCCGTGAATCCGGGGTCTGCGTGCCGAAATCGGGCTTCGGCCTCTCCTTCTGGGCCTTCGGGCGGGCAATCGGCCAGCGAATCGCTCCGAACGGTCGAGATGTGTTCGAGCTACTCGGACATTTGCGAGATCGACCCGCGCCCGGCGGCCCGACCTGCGCCCGGCCGAATCAGACGGCCTCGGGCGCCTCGGCAGCTTCAGCTGCCGCGTGATCGATTGACTGCGTCACGTCGAAGGCGACCACGAAGCGGCTCGTGCCGCCCGGTCCCAGCGAGACGGGCCAGCGGAAGAGGAGCGAGCTGCCCTGGTAAACGCGCTCGAAACCGGCCTCGGAGTTGGAGACTGTCTCGACGGGGTACCACGTGAGCCGCGCCGAGGGCTCCGGGCGGGCGACGACTAGCACGCCTTCGTAGTCGTTGCCGAAGGCGATCTTCGCGGCCGCGGCCACTTCGCCCGAAACGTCGTGCGAGGTGCGCTCACCAGCCTCGGATTCGTAGTACGCGGCCGGGTTGTGACCGCCACCGAGCAGGTTGACGTTCCACTCGACCGCGAGTTCGAAGGCGAGTGGCGTGTCGCCGGAGTTCTCGAGCGAGACCTCTAAAGAGAGCGTCGGGTTCGATCGATCGCCGCCGAACCGGAACGTCTTCCCCATGACGAGCGGCCGGGAGCCGTTGTCCACTTTGACCGCGCCGAGCCGCCGGGCGACGACGCGATCGGCTTCAACGACCGTCGCCTCGAAGGCGCCCTCGGTGAAATCGCCGAGTTCGTCGTACGTGGCGTGCGTGAAGGCGGTTTCGCCCGTCGAGCCGTCGGCGGGGAGCACGTGGACGAGGCCGCTCCGCCGCTCGTGGCGGTCGTAGTTGAGGAACGCGACGAGGCCTGGCTCCTTCATCTTGATGATGTCGTGGATGGAGGCCGGGGCGTCGTTCGCGGCCGCCACGGCATGCTCGCCGGCCGGCTGCTCGCCGATCGCCTCCTCCTCGGCCGCTCGATCGGCGGCGACCATTCGCGCGTGGTACGCCTCGGGGCGGCGGCGCATCACCGAAGCGAGGGCAATCCGGCTGGCTCGCAAGTCCCAGGACGAGATCCCGGCGCCCTCGGCAGTGTCGATCACGACGGTCTGACCGGGCGAGGTGACGATGACTTCGTCGACTGCGTCCAGGTCTATGTCGGCGAGGCGTGCGCCGTAGGGCCGGGCGCCACCCGCCCCGGCGGCCTGGTCGGCGATGTCCTCGGCCGCGATCAAATGCGATAGCGTCGCCATTCGCATGTGGACGATGTAGATGCCGCCGAAGAGGCCGTGCCAGTAGCAGTCGTTCGACTGGCCCTGGTAGAGGTGATCGAGCGCCAGCGCCTTCGTCGCCGACCTGGCGGCCGCGCCCGCGCCCGGCGAGTCGGCGCCCGGCCCTTCGGCCATCCGATCGACTTTCTCGGAGACCCGCAGCATCTGCTTGTGGAGCTCGTTGACTTCGCGGTAGCGGGCCTGGTAGTTGCGCCAGAAGCCGCCCCGCAGGAATCGGGCGGCCGGCTCGTTGCGCTCGCGGGCCTCGTCGAGGAGCCGCACGAATACGGGCTGCTCGTCGGCGGGCAGAACCCACTCGGTCATCTCGACATACGAAGAAGTCGGCACGTACACACGCGTGGTGGGAGGCTGGTGTTCGAGCCACTCGGAGGGGGTCACTGTGGCCAGCCACTCGGAATTCGCCTCGATCGCCTCGAAGAGAAGATCCACCCAGTGCTCGCGGCTCCAGCAGTATTCGAAGGTTCCCGGCCATGCCCCGAACTTCTCGCCGTCGTCGCCCATCATACCGACCCGGTCGCCCTCCTCGGTCGCGTGGTCGCGGAGGTGGGCGATCACGTCGTCGACGTCGCCGAACGGGATGCGGTAGCGAAGCCCCTTCTCCGTCCCGAAGACCGTCAGGATGCTGCCCTGATCGTCCGTGGTGTACGGGCCCCACA
>PMJT01000039.1:0-1516 GCA_003158495.1 Chloroflexota bacterium
GGTCAAGTCCCGCCTCCACTATGCACTTCGGTCGATGCGGCCGCGGCTCGAGGAGACCCGATGAACGATAACGAATTCGACTCCGTGCTCGAGGCGGAAGTGCGTGCCGAGCTCAGGCGGACCATGGCGGTGCCCGAGGCGCCGATGGACTTGCGGGAGAGGGTAGAACGGATGGCAGAAGAGCAGACTGAGGCGGACGGCCGTCGGCGCAGCTTCCGGCCGTGGATTGGCCCCGGCGCGATCGTCGGACGGCTCGCGGCCACCGCCGTGGTCGTGGTCCTGGTCGCCGCGACGGTGGTGCTGCTGACCGGGGGCGGCAACAAGGGTACGAGCCCTGGCGCGGCGTCCACGCAACCCAGTCCCGTAAACACGGATATCGCCGCCCGAAGCGGCGATCCTGCGGGCACGCCCGGACCCACCTACGAGCCGGATCCGCGGGAAGTGAGGCTCCAGGGCCCGACTACCGATGGGACCGCAGTCGTCGTCGTGGGCGGCAAGGCGATCCGCGTGTCGACGGCCGGCGGCGACACATGGTCGGCGGCACGGCCGCTGCCTGCCGATACGGTCATGGGCGGCAGAGTCAGCTTCGTTGACGCGAAGCACGGTTGGTCGGTGGCCTCCACCCGGACCGCCTCAACGAATAGCCTGGTCATGTATCGGACGACCGATGGCGGGCAGACGTGGCAGTCGTCCCAGGTGGGATCAAGGGCGGTCAAGCCCGGTTCGTGGGCGGCAGACTTCGAGTTCCACTTCGTGGACGTCGATCACGGCTTCCTGCGTGCGTTCCAGGTGAATGATCCCGCGATCGACCCCACGCCCTACTCAGACTGCGTCCAGTTCACGACGGACGATGGCGGAGTGACCTGGTCCGCGCCGGCGTCCGTGTCGTGTGGCGAAAACGAGGCGACCTGGGTGACCAACACGCTCGGCTATGTATCCGGCCAGGCCGCCACGCCGAGCGACTTCACCGTGACTCAAGATGGCGGACGCACGTGGACGACCGGCAAGCTGCCCATTGACGCGTCCGAAATGGGCTGGGGTGTCGAACTGCTGGTAGCCGAGCCCGGGCGTCTTCGCGTGGACGTCGAGTTCGCACCCAAGACCGGCCCCGATCCGCGACAGCGCCACGCCGCGTACGACAGCACTGATGGCGGTGCGACATGGTCGAAGGCGTACGATCACGACGCGGGCGAGGACATCCAGGTCCTGGCCGCCTCCACGTTCGACCACTGGTTCGCCAGGACCAACGCCCACGGCGATACCAGCTCACTCATCGCGTCGGACGACGGTGGTCGCACCTGGCACGAGGTCGCGAGTTCATTCGTGCCCTCCATGGGGCCCATGCGTTGGTGGGATAGCCGCCGCGGAATCGTCCAGGGCTTCACATGCCCGAACGGTGGGACCAGCGGGTCGTGCTCCAACCATTCCACGGTCTACATCACCAGCGACGGCGGCTACACCTGGCACCAGGTTCCGTTCTAGTCCCCGATCAGGTGTTCGCCACCTACGACC
The DNA here is from genome assembly GCA_003158495.1 of Chloroflexota bacterium. GTDB lineage: Bacteria > Chloroflexota > Limnocylindria > Limnocylindrales > CSP1-4 > Fen-1039. The sequence continues at coordinate 1,513 of PMJT01000039.1, forward strand.
CCGG
>PMJT01000039.1:1524-3628 GCA_003158495.1 Chloroflexota bacterium
ACCGGACGCTGCGCCGGAGGGGCGAGCAGGGAGGGATTTGATGGACGCAGCCATCGAAGTTCGCGGATTGTTCCGGCATTTTGGTCCCGTGCCCGCCGTCGACGGCATCGACCTGACCGTCCCGCGCGGCTCCGTGTACGGGTTCCTCGGGCCGAACGGTTCCGGCAAGACCACGACGATCCGCTTGATGCTGGGATTGATAAGGCCGGAACGAGGGTCGATCAAGCTCTTCGGTGGCGCTCCGGGGAGCGTCGACTGCCTGGCGCAGGTTGGGGCCGTCGTCGAGCAGCCCGCCTTCTACCCGTATCTGTCGGCCCACGAGAACCTCCGGCTCTTCGCGACGCTGGCAGGCATGCCGTCGACCACCGGGTCCGCCGCCGCCGATCGGGCCCTCGACGTAGTCGGGCTCTCGGCCGTCGCCGGACGCAGAGTCGACGGGTTTTCCACCGGTATGAGCCAGCGGCTGGCCATGGCGCTGGCGCTCCTTCGGGACCCGACGCTCGTGATCCTCGACGAGCCGACCAACGGCCTCGACCCGGGCGGCGTGGTCGAGGTCCGCGGCCTCATAGCCGAACTGGCCCGTAACGGCAAGACGGTGTTCCTCTCAACGCACGTCCTGACCGAGGTGGAGCAACTCTGCGACCGCGTGGCGGTCCTGCAGCGCGGCCGGTTGGTGGCCGACGGCCTGGTTCGGGAGCTGCTCGAACGAGGGCAGCGGCTCGCGGTGGCGTTCGACACCGCAGAGCAAGCGGAGCAAGCCGCCCGCGTGCTCGATGAAGCCGGCCTGGCGACCGAGCCTGTCGGCGACAGAGCCAACACGCTCATGGTCAACTTCGAGCCGCGCAGTTCCAGCGACATCAACCGCCTGCTGGCCGGCCAGGGCCTGTATCCGGCCGAGCTCGTCGTCCGGAGAGCCTCGCTAGAGTCGGTCTTCCTGGATCTCACGGAGGGCGTGTGATGGGCTCGCTCCTGCGCGCCGAATGGCTTCGGATTCGCCGCCGCTGGGACGTCTGGATCATCGTCCTGGGGATCCCCGCGCTAGCCCTGCTCGCGTACGCGACGAGCGCACATTCAGGCGGCAGTTTCAACGTCCAGACCTCCGGCGATGTGCCCCCGGAGTTCAAGCAGCAGATAGCCGCCGAAACAGCGGCCAGCCTCGCCCTCAACGCGCTCCCGTTCCAATTCCCGCACAGTATCGTGACCATGGTTCAGGGCTCAATGCCCTGGTTGGTGCTGGGCTCGGCTTTCCTTTCGGCGTCACTTCTCGGCAACGAGTTCACCTGGGGCACGATCCGCAATGTGGTGCTGATCCGGCCGGACCGCCTCCGCTACCTCTCTACACGACTCCTTACCCTGGGCGGCTTGCTCCTGCTGACATTCGGCTTGGTCACGGTCATGGGCGCGCTCGCGCCCGTGGTCCTCCGTGTCGACCCGGGAGATCCGTCCGCGCTTTCTGACCCGAGCGTACTCGGCAGAATCGGTAATCCGGTGCAGCCAATCGGGCCGGTTTCCCCGGGCGGTGCGCTCACGGTTGCCGGTTCGATGCTCGTCGTGGCGGTCGCCGGAATGGCCCTGGCCGGGTTTGCGGCCCTGAAGCTGCGCTCAGCGGCGACCGCCATGCTCGCGGCCGGGATCTACGCCATCGCCGAGGGAATCGTGGCTGCGCTCATGATGTCGAGGCTGCCCGAGAGCCTGCGGTTCATCCCGCAGATGGCCCTCACGGTCCGGATCACATCGCTGATCCAGGATGCGCAGGTGGCGGCCGGGCTCGCCGCACCGGGCGGTGGGCCCACGAATTCGGTCGGATGGCTTTCGTTGCCACCTGCGGTCGGCGCCGCGATACTCGCCGCCTGGGTGGTGGGTCTGTTCGGCCTCTGGTTCGTGGTTCTGCGCCGCGCGGACATCAACGAGTAGCCGAGGGCACTTCGGCACGCCAGACAACCCCGCCGCTCGGGTAGGGTGGGCCCTGCACCTACAACTGCGCTCCCGTAGACAGTCGGGCTTGAATCGGGCTATGCTCCGCGCGCCCTGTCCGCGGGCGGTATGGTCGTGCTCGCAAGAGCCCGGTTCCGGAACGCGATCGCGAACGAGCCCCAAAGGAGGT
>PMJT01000039.1:3664-16795 GCA_003158495.1 Chloroflexota bacterium
AGGTGCCACACCGGTGTCCCTCCGAGATCGACTCGACGAAGAGCTGAAGGCCGCCATGCGGTCCAGCGATGCCATGCGCCGCGATGCGTTGCGCATGGTGCTGGCGGCCGTCCAGCGGGCCGAGAAGGAAGGCAAGCACAGGCTTGCCGACGACGAGATGCTCGGCGTCCTGACGCGCGAACTCAAGGTCCGCCGCGAGTCGGTGGACACGTTCCGCGCGGGCGGCAGAGAAGACCTCGTCGCCAAAGAAGAGGCCGCGATATCCATCGTTTCGGAATTTATGCCCCAGCAGATGTCGGACGCGGAGCTGCGGGCGCTGATCGAGCAGGCAGTTGCCGAGACCGGCGCCGCCTCTCCGCGCGACATGGGCAAGGTGATGGGCTGGCTCTCCCCCAGGACGCGCGGTCGCGCGGACGGGAAGATCGTCAGCCAACTGGTGACGCAGGTACTCTCGGCCCGCGCCGCCGGATCGTGACGGCGCCTCAATGTTGAGGGAGCCGCACGAACGTCCCAGTCCGTTCGGGCGACGGGATCTGGCCCGGTTGGTCGTCGCCGCGATTCTGATCGTGGCCGCGCTTGCCGCCGGTGTCGTCAGCGATCTCACTCCCGGCAACCCAGGCTACGCCGTCGGCAGCGTCGCCCAGTCCGCGATCCTTGCCCCGCGAGACGCCGTCGTCCCGAACCCGGTCGAGACGGCCGCCGCCAAGGCAGACGCAGCCCGGAAGGTCCTTCCCCAGTACGACTACACAAAGGCCAAGGCTGCCTCGATAGCCGACGTCCAGGTGGCCGAGTTGCTGGCTCGCCTCAAGCCGATCGACGATGCCTTCACCAACTCCCAGTCGCCCGAAGAGTTGCGCGCCGCTCTTCAAGCCGCCATCGGCGCCTTCCCGACGCTATCGACCAACAACCAGGCAATCCTGCTGAACCTGGACCAGAGCCACTGGTTTGTCGTCGAACAGGCGGCAGTGAGCGCGCTTCGAGCCGGCGAACAGAACGAGATCAAGGACAGCGACCTGACCGTAATCCAGGGCGGCCTCGCCAGCCAGTACATACCCCAGGAACTTGCGATCAGCCCCTCGGTCGTGCAGCTGGCCGTGGCACTCGCAACCCCGATGTTCGTCGCCAACTCCGCCTACAGTCCGACTCTGACCCAGCAAGCCAGGGATGCCGCCGCCGCCAACCAGGGCACCATTTCTGACCCTGTCAGGGCCGGCGAGGTCATCGTCGACAAGGGCCACGTGATCTCTGATTCGGACATGGTCAAGATCAGCTTCTTCGGGCTGGACACGACCAGCGTGAACTGGGGCCGGGCGGCCGCATGGATGCTTCTCGGGACTCTCGTCGCTGCGCTCATGCTGGGCTGGCTGTGGCGGTTCCGCCCCGAGTACTGGGCGCGCAGCCGGACACTGGCCCTCATCGGCATGATCTTCGTGCTGTCGGTGCTGTCGATGAAACTGACCGGCGGCAGGGCATGGATCCCATATCTGATACCGGCGGCCGCCGGGGCAATGCTGCTCACGCTCCTGCTTGACTCCGGCGTCGGCATAGTGACGGTGGCACTCCTGGCCGTGCTCGCGGGCCCCGTCAGCGGTTCGTCAGTTGAGTTGACGGCGTACGTCTTCCTCGGCGGATTCGCGGGCATCCTTGCCATCCGGCGGGGCGAACGCCAGCACTTCTTCGTCCAGGCCGGCCTGGCCGTGGCAGCCACGGACGTGGCCGTGATCGGCACTTTCGCATTGCTGGGCCAGCACGATATGGCGGGCATGCTCCAGCTCTGGGGCGCGGCCGTCGGTGGGGCAATGATCGCCACGATCATCACCCTGGGCAGCTTCTCGCTGCTCGGCAACGTTTTCGGCATCCTGACCGGATCGCAGCTGCTCGAGTTGGCCAATCCCACGCAGCCGGTTCTGCGCCGCCTTCTCTTCGAGGCGCCCGGCACGTACCACCACTCGCTCATGGTCGGAAACCTGGCCGAACGCGCGGCGTCGGCGATCGGAGCGGATCCGCTGCTGGCCCGAACCGCGGCCTACTACCACGACATCGGCAAGCTGGCCAACCCGATGGCCTTCATCGAGAACCAGGCCGGCGTCGACAACATCCACGACCAGCTCGATCCGGAGGATTCGGCCACGATCCTTCGCCAGCACGTGTCGGACGGGATCGACCTCGCCAACAAGGCCGGGCTGCCCAAGCCGCTGATGGCGTTCATCCCGCAGCACCACGGGACCGCGGTCCTCGGCTACGTCTACGGCAAGGCTCGCGACGCGGCGGCGCAGCCGCTCGGTGGGCAGGGGACGAAGGCGGGCCTGGCTGCGGCCGACGCTGTCGACAAGAGTCTGTTCCGCCACGGCGGGCCAAAGCCCCAATCGCGAGAAGCGGCGATCCTCATGCTGTCCGACGGCGTCGAAGCGTCGGTGCGCTCACTTTCGAGCCGCGACGAGAACACAATACGAGCGATGGTCAGCCAGATCATCCAGGAGCGGTTGAGCGACGGCCAGCTCGACGAGTGCGATCTCACCATTCGCGATCTCGAGAGCATCCGAGAGGCCTTCGTTGGCCAGCTCCTGGGGATGTATCACCAGCGGATCGCGTACCCTGCGAACAAGGTCGTCGAACTGGAGTCCCGACGCGGGCGTGGGTAGGGACAACGGAGGCGGGAAGATTGGGGGCACCAGTGGTCGGCCCGGCCGGGCCGGGGGCGGAGCGATGACTTCACAAGATGGATTGGCGGACACGGCGGCCTATCCGCGCGATCGGGCCGATCCTCTCGAGGAGACCTCCGACGCGGTCGAAGGAACCACATCGTCGATCTATCTCCCGCCGTTTCGGATCGACGTCACCGTCCGCCCCGAAATACCGCACATCGTCTCCCGGCACCGAGTGGCCACGGCCGTTCGCGCCGCGCTCGAAGCGACCGGCGCTCCGGGTCCCGGATCGATCGCCGTGGTCCTGTCCGGCGACGCCGAGCTTGCGGAACTCAACACGATGCACATGGGTCACGATGGCCCCACGGACGTCCTGTCGTTCCCGTTCTTTCCGGCCGAGGCATTCCCGGCCCACGACCGCGGCGTAGATCCTCACCGCGATCCGTGGGTCGCGGCGGCGCTCAAGCAGGCTTTCGCCCTGCCACCCGGATTGCGGGCGCACCTCGGCGACCTGATCGTCTCAGTGGAGCGGGCGATCGCCCAGGCGGACCAGGGGCGCGGTGGCCAGACCGGCGACGTCGCCTGGACCCCGGCCGAGGAGCTGCTCCTGCTCGCGGTCCACGGCACCCTCCACATCTGCGGCTGGGACCACGCCGAGCCTGTCGAGGAAGCGGCCATGCGGGCGATGGAGTCGCAGGTCCTGGCGTCGCTGCCCCACCACGACGATGGGAGCCCTACTTCGAGTTGACCGTGCGCGACTCGCAACCGCGAGGCTCTGGGACGACGACTACGGCACGCCGCACTGGAACTCCCAACCAGGTGCATCGCTGTCACGCGACCCACTGCCCCTGCGCCGCCTCCTGATACCATCCGCACAGGCCCCCCAAATTCGGATCGGGGCTGATTTTGCGTGTCGCGCGTGAGCGCGACGGCCCTGCGGGAGCATCGGTGAAGATCGTCGTCGGCCTGGGGAATCCCGGCGCTCAGTACGAGAAGACGCGCCACAACATAGGCTGGATGGTGCTGGACAGGCTGGCCGATCGGGCCGGCTGGACCGGGCGCGGTCGGAATCGCGATGCCTCGTCGGTCGTCCAGGGGCGATACGCGGGGCTCGACCTCGTGCTGGTGAAGCCGCTGACCTTCATGAACGAGTCGGGCCTGGCGGTGCGGAAGGTGCTTGCCCGCGAACACGCCCCGCTCGTCGAGATGCTGGTCGTTGCCGACGATTTCGCGCTGCCGTTCGGCAAGCTGCGGTTCCGCGAGGGTGGCAGCGCCGGCGGTCACAACGGCCTGCGCTCGATCATCGAGGAACTGGGCAACGAGCAGTTCAGCCGCCTCCGTGTCGGCATCGGCGAGCCGGCGCAGGACGCAATCGACCACGTCCTGAGCCAGTTCAATCGCGGCGAGAAGGCTCGACTTTCCGAGCTGCTTGACGCCGCGGCCGACGCGGTCGAAGCCTGGGCGCGCGACGGCACGAGCAAGGCCGCGAACCACTTCAACGCCTTCGAACTGCGACCGGCCGACGACGAGCGCTCGGCGCCTCCTGGAGCGGTCGACGGCCCGCCCGGCCCCGACGGCATCCGGCGCACGAAGACCGGCTGGCGAAAGGCCAAGCCGCCCGAGGGCGCCGAGTGACCTTCCGAAGCGGGCGATCGCTGCGCCAGCAGATCGAGGCCGGGCTCAACGGCGAGGCGGACCCGCTCGGTCCCGATGGCCTCGGCTTGCCCGACGCGCCCGATGACGCGGCCTCCGACGAGCCCGAATTCCAGAGCGGTGACACCGCCGAGCAGCCGATCCGGCGCGGCAAAACGCCAGCCGCGCCGGAAATGCGCGGCAGGCGGGGCAAGGAGCGCCACGTCGACGAGGAGGTCCGGGCCGCGTACGAGGCTGCCCAGTCCGGGCGCGCGGCGGCCGCTCGGGTCGTTGCCGCGGTCGGGTCCGGGCCCGGCTCCACGGCCCGCAAGCTGCCGGACCTGGGCGTGCTGCCGCCGCTCCTCCACGCCAGCGGCGCATTCGGAACGTTGCGGGCTCGCCTTGGGTCGGAGAGCGGGCCGATTGCAGCCGGCGGCCGGCACGCGTCCCTCGCGGCGGTCCCGCACGGGGCAAAGACGTTCCTCGCGGCGGCGCTGACGAGCGGCGACGTGGCGCCCCGCGGCCATTACGACGCGGCCGCGCCGGGACTGCTCGGGATCGCGCGGCCGGCCGCTGCCGCCGCTGCCGTCGGCGCCACGGGTTCCGCATCCGCCACCGCCGTCACCGCCGCGACTGCCGCCACTGTCGCCGCCGGGGAGCGGCTCTGCTGGGTGGCCCGCGACGCCGAGATCGGCGACCGCGTGGCCGAGGAGCTCCAGGCCTGGCTCGGTGACCCGGATGCCGTGGCCATCCTGGAGCCTCGAACCTCGCTCGCCTACGAGCGCAGCGAACTCGTCCGAGACGAGACTGCGGCCCGGGTCGCCGCCCTTTCCGCGTGGCGGTCGGGCCGCGCCCGTGTCCTCGTTGCGAGCGTCCAGGCGCTCCTCCAGCACACCCTGGACCCGGAGGAGCTCCCGGCCGAGCCGCGCCGGCTCAAGGTCGGTGCCCGCCTCCACCAGGATGCGCTGCTCCGCGATCTCATGGCCCTCGGCTACGACCCCGTGGTGGAAGTCGCCGGCCGCGGCGAGTTCGCCCGTCGGGGCGGCCTCGTCGACGTCTTCCCCTCCGCCGCGCCGCTCCCCATCCGAATCGAGCTGTTCGGCGACGAGATCGACTCGATGCGCATCTTCGACCCGACGGACCAGCGCAGCCTGGGCCCCGTGCAGGAAGTGGTCCTGCTACCCGCCAGTGAGTTCCTGGTTCCACCGGCCGGCCTCACCGAGATCCGCGACCGAGTCGAGCGTCTCCCCGGTCGGGCGAAGCTGCCGGACCGCCTCGTCGCCGACCTGACCCGTTTCGAGGAAGGCATTCACGCCGGCACCGGCGAGCTGGGCGCGCACTCGGGCCACGTCCACGATGTGGGTGCCGTGGCGCGCGCCCTCGAGACAGGCGACGCGGCCGAGGTATGGGCTGGCGTGCTGTGCCCCGCCACGGGTCTGGACCACATCCCCGTCGGAACGCTCCTCGTCCTCGACGAACCGGGTGACATCGCCGATGCCGCCGATTTCCTGTGGCGCCAGGCAGAAGAACGGCGAGCCGAGCTGATCGCCGGCGGCGACCTCCCGGCCACGTGGCCGGAGGCGTACCTTGCGCCGCGTGACTGGAAGTCGCGCCTGCTCCGCGGTCGTACGCTGGAGCTGACCTGGGAATCGGAGGCTGCCGCCCCGACCGGCGGCGGAACGCCGATGGGCGACCTGTTCGGCTGGCATGAGCCCGCGCTCCCGCCTGCACGGACAGCTCGTCTCGCGGAGACGGTCACCGGCTGGACGAACGACGGCGACCGTGTCGTCCTGGCCTCCGACCAGGCGCCGCGGCTGGCCGACATCATGGCCGAGCAAGGCCTCCCGACCGGCATGGTCGATCGCCTGACCGAAGCGCCGAGGCCGGGGACGCGCACCCTCATCGGTCGAAGCCTCAACGGCGGCTTCACGGGTGGGCCCGACGGGCTGACCTTCGTTACGGACCGCGAGCTGTTCGGTTCGGTTCGCGTTCGCCGGCCAAAGGCGCTCCGGCGCGTTGTGCCGCGTGATGTCCTGGAGCGGCTGACGCAGGGCGACCTCGTCGTTCACGTGGACCACGGAATCGCCCGCTACGAGCGGATGCTGCGCCGCGGCACGGCCGGCGACGAGCGCGACTACCTGGAGCTGAGCTTCTCCGGCACGGACAAGATCTTCCTGCCCGTGGAGCAGATCAACCGCATCAGCCGCTACTCCGGCGGGGAGAACCCGGCCCTGAGCAAGCTCGGCGGCGCCGAGTGGCTTCGCACCAAGCAGCGGGTCAAGCGCGCCGTCACGGACCTCGCCAAAGAGTTGCTCGAGATTTACGCGGCGCGGGCCGCGGCGCCGGGCTTCGCCTATTCGGCCGACACCCCGTGGCAGCAGGAGCTCGAAGCCTCGTTCCCCTACGAGGAGACGCTCGACCAGCTCCGCGCCACTGCCGAGGTCAAGATCGACATGGAGGCCGGCCGGCCGATGGACCGGCTCGTCGTAGGCGACGTGGGCTACGGCAAGACCNNGGCAAGACCGAGGTCGCCCTGCGCGGCATCTTCAAGGCGATCCAGGGCGGCAAGCAGGTCGCGGTCCTCGTTCCGACGACCGTACTGGCCGCCCAGCACTACACCACGTTCAGCCAGCGCTTCGCTGCCTTCCCGATCACGGTCCGGCTCCTGTCGCGCTTCGTTCCGGCCCGCGAGCAGGAAGACACGATCGCGGGCCTGGCCGACGGCGGCGTGGACCTGGTCATCGGGACGCATCGCCTCCTGAGCAAGGACGTCCACTTCCGCGACCTCGGCATGGTCGTCGTCGACGAGGAGCAGCGCTTCGGCGTGGCCGCCAAGGAGCGGCTCAAGAGGCTGCGCCGCGAAGTGGACGTGCTGACCCTCTCCGCCACCCCGATCCCACGCACCCTCAACCTGGCCCTGGCGGGCGTCCGCGATCTGTCACTCATCGAGACGCCGCCGGAGGACCGGCTGCCGATCCAGACACGCGTGGCGGAGGCGTCCACCGGCCTCGTCCGCGACGCAATCCTGCGCGAGCTCGATCGCGGCGGGCAGGTCTTCTTCGTCCACAACCGAGTCGAGACGATTGAAGCGCAGGCCGAGCAACTGCGCCAGCTGCTGCCCGGGGTTCGGATCGCCGTGGGCCACGGCCAGATGCCGGAAGGCCACCTCGAGAAGGTCATGATCGGCTTCGCCGGCGGCGCGACCGAAGTCCTGGTCTGCACCACGATCATCGAGTCNNTGGCCCAGCTCTACCAGCTCCGCGGCCGAGTCGGCCGCTCGGCCCGGCGCGCCTACGCCTACCTGCTGTACCGGCGCCGCGAGAAGCTCAGTGACGTAGCGCGCAAGCGGCTGCAGGCCATCTTCAACGCCTCGGAGCTGGGCGCCGGCTTCCAGATTGCCCTCTCTGACCTGGAGATTCGCGGCGCCGGGAACATCCTCGGCGCTGAACAGCATGGCCACGTCGCCGCCGTCGGCTTCGACCTCTACACGCGCCTCCTGGCCGAGGCCGTCGAGGAGCAGAAGGCCGAGTTCGAGAACCGGCCGGCCGTCGTGGAACGCCCCGGCGCCACCGTCGATCTCCCGGTGGACGCCCACCTGCCGGACGACTACGTCCTGGAAACGGCCCAGAAGCTCGAGCTGTACCGCCGCCTCGGGCGTGTTCGGACGGCCGGGGAATTGGCAGCCTTCCGCCAGGAGCTCGTCGATCGATATGGCCCGCTCCCGGCCCCGGTGCTCAAGCTGCTCGAGGTCGTGGAACTGCGCATGGCCGCCGAGACGGCCGGCATCGTTTCGATCTCGCGCGAGGAGGGCGAGCTGGTCGTCAGGCTCGGCACCCTGTCTCGCTCCTCCGCGATGCGCGCCCTCGCGTCGATGGGCCGTGACGTGGTCCGCTTCGGGACCAACCAGGCCCGCATCCGCCTGCCACGCGACCCCGCCCGGTCGTGGAGCGTGGCCCAGAACGTGGTTGCCCGCCTCGTGCCGGCCGCGGAGGAGCAGCGCCAGGGCCGCGAGCGTGCGGCCGCCGCGCAGGGCGCCATGGACCAGGCGCCGAGGCCTTTCGACCGGTAGGCGCGCTCATCGCGTAACCTATGGGCGGCTCGAGCCGTGTTGGACGGTCCGGGCCGGGCCCCCGCCCGGGGTTCGTCACGGCGAGCCGGTCCGTTCCGTCGCACCCCGCGTCTAACGACTACGCGGCCGGGTGGACCCGGCCGGGGAAGGACGTGGAATGGATCGTTCGGAAAAGGAAATATCGGGATACGCCCATCCAAAGCCGCGGAGTCGCGCGGTCGAGAAGGATGGCTTCCGTCCCGATATCGAGGGCCTGCGCGGCGTCGCCGTCTCGCTCGTCGTCCTTTTCCACGTCGCCCTGCTGTCCGGTTGGTCGATCATCCTTTTCGGGTCGAACGTCACGCCGACCGGCGGCTTCATCGGCGTCGACCTCTTCTTCGTCGTCTCGGGCTACCTGATCACCGGCCTCCTGGTCCGCGAACGGGAGCGAACCGGTCGGATCAGCTTTTCGAAGTTCTACGCCCGCCGCGTCCGGCGAATCCTGCCGGCGGCCGCGGTCGTACTCCTGATCACGATCCCGCTCGCGAACGGGCTGGTCACTCTCGTCCAGCGATCGTCGGTCATGGAAGACGGCGCCTCCGCGGCGCTGTCCATCGCGAACATCCGCTTTGCCTTGACGACGGACTACTTCAACCCCGTCAACTACTCCCCGTTCCTGCACTTCTGGTCTCTCGGCGTCGAGGAGCAGTTCTACTTCGTCTGGCCGGCGATTCTCGCCGTCGTAGCATGGAAGTTTCCGCGGGTCGGCGCCGCGGCCGCCCTGTCGGTCATCCTGGTGGCGTCGTTCATCGCCAGCCTCATCGTCACGGAGAACTCGGCACCAACCGCCTTCTACATGCTCCCGACGCGAGCGTGGCAACTCGCCGCGGGCGGCTTGCTGGCCGTCGGAACCGGGTCCCTCGACCGCCTGCCCGACGCGATCAGGAGCTTCTGGAAGACGCTCCTCGCTTTCGCGGGCTGGGCAGCCCTGGCAGCGCTGATCACCTCCGCGGTCGCAATCGATTCCAAGACGACGCCCTACCCCGGTATGGCCGCCATCGTGCCGACCCTCGCCGGTGTCCTGCTGATCGCCTCCGGAACCGAGTCGATCGGCCCAGGAGTCTTGCTGAGGCTGCCGCCTGTCCGATTCCTCGGCAAGATCAGCTACTCGCTGTACCTGTGGCACTGGCCGATACTCATCCTCGGGGGGATGTATCTCGTGGGCCCGCTCGGCACCCTGGCGCCGGAACAGGCCATCGCTCTGGCCGCACTCTCCATCCCCGTGGCCACGGCCAGCTGGCTGCTCGTCGAGGAGCCGTTCCGCCGCGGCGTGATCCCGCTGCCGCGACCGAGCCGTATCGTCGCGGCCGGAGTGTCGGCCATGTTGATCATCGCCGTCATCGGGACCGGCTTCGACTGGGGCGCTCAGTCCGCGCTTGCGGCCCTGGACGGCCCGGACACCACTCCCTCTCCGACGGCGACCGAGGCGCCCACGCCCACTCCGACGGCAACGGTGGCCCCGACCTCGTCGGGCTCCATCGCCGTCGAGACCGCGACGCCGAGCGCGTCACTCACCCCGGTGCCGGGAATGAACCCGGCCCTTACGTTCCCGCCGACCGCCGCGCCACCCACCTCCTACGCGATCGACAGCTCCATCAAGCCGAGCCTCGGCAAAGCGGCCACGGACTACGAGCTGCCATGGCATGACAACTGCCTGGGCTGGCAGGCAACAACCACGCCGAACCCTTCGAGCCGGTGCATCTACGGCAATCCGAACGGGACCTACACCGTGGCCCTGGTCGGAGATTCGCACGCCTCCGCGCTGTTCCCCGGCGTCAATGCGGTCGCCAAGGCGCACGGTTGGAAGCTGATCCCGTACCTGAAGATCAACTGCTCGTTCCTGGACTTCACCGATCTCATGTGGTTCGGCCCGCCGCTGGCGCCGTACCCGCAGTGCATGACGTGGAACAGCGTCGTGATGAGCAAACTTCAGAAGACCGCCCCGGACTTGATCATCATCTCAATGAGCCGCTGGATCTTCACGAACAACAACGCCGAGGAGAACGCCGGCGCCCAATCAAGCTCGCTCATCAGGATGATCCGGAAGCTACCGGCGAGCAGCAAGGTCGTGATCATCCAGGACCCGCCGCTCCCCACGGCCGAGAAGGTCCCGGACTGCCTCTCGACATCCCTGTCTGACTGGCGCAAGTGTGCCTACACCCGCCGCGAGGGCTTCGGGTCCGGCATGGGAACCCGCGAAGTTGCCGCCAGCAAGGCCACGGGCGCTGGCCTGATCAACCTGACCTCCGCCATCTGCCCCGGCACAGGCGACTGCCCGGTCGTGATCAACGGCATGATCGTGTGGCGCGATGAGCACCATCTGACAGCCACCTTCTCGACGAGCCTTGGGCCCGCCATAGACGCACAACTCGTCGCGATCCTCAACGCCTCGGCTCAGCCGTCGCCTTCGGCACCTCCGTCGCCCAGCTAGTCCGACCGTATCGACCGCGATACGTCGCGGTCGAGTTCGAATCCGTCGAGCGCTGCGGTAGACTTCGCCTGCCGAACAAAGCCGACGCCCGCCTGGAGGATCGCCTCGACATGTCAGCCGAGGGACTGCGCGCCAAGATCCGCGAGATTCCCGACTTCCCCAAGCCGGGCATCCTTTTCTACGACGTGACGACCTTGCTCAAGGACGCCGCGGCCTACCATGAGTCGATCGACCTGATGATCGAGCCGTACAAGGACTCCCACGTAGACCTGGTCGTCGGCATGGAGTCGCGCGGTTTCATATTCAGCGGCCCCATCGCCTACCAGCTGAATGCCGGTCTCATCCCCGTCAGGAAGCTCGGCAAACTGCCGGCCGAGACGGTCTCTGTGGAGTACGCCCTCGAATACGGCTCCAACACTCTCGAGATTCACAAGGACGCGATCAAGCCCGGTCAGCGCATCCTCATCGTCGACGATCTGCTTGCCACCGGCGGCACCGTCCGGGGCACGATCGAGCTGGTCCAGCGGCTCGAGGGCAACATCGTCGGTCTGGCGTTCCTGGTGGAGCTGCTCTTCCTGAAGGGCCGAGACAGGCTCCAGGGCTACAACACGTCGAGCGTCATCCAGTACTAGTCCACAGAAGGTCTCGTGAGAGTCTGGGTTCGGGGCGCAGCTGCCATCGCGGTTTCCGAGTGCACGCGTCCGGATCGCGCCAGGGCGGGGTTAGGACGGCCGTGACGACCGGTATTCTCGCCCGCCGCGACCGCACCATCGTCGTCCAGGAAACGGCCGACCGGTCGATGCTGCGTGCCTTCCTGGAGACGGACAGGCTCTATTCGGCTTACGCCCTGTGCGACCTGGACGAGCGCGAGTTCCTGCGAACTCGCTGGGGAGTGGCCTTGGTCGGTGGCGAGCCGATCGCGGTCGTCCTCCAGTACGCGGGCTACTCGCCCCAGCCGATCTTCGTCATGGGCCGCAACGAGGGCATCGACCGCATCCTGTCGGACATCATCAAGCCACGGACCGCCTATGTGGCCGCACGTACGGAACACCTTCCGGCGATCGCGGCCAACTACCGCGTGGATCCGGGTCCGGCGATGCTGCGGATGTGGGTCGACGCCGCGCATTTTCGACCCTTCTCGTCGGACGTACGGCGGCTGCTGCCGGTGGAGATCGGGGAGCTCAATCGCCTCTACCAGCTCGGCTTTGCCTCGTGGCTTCCGGCGAGCGCCATCAGCGACGGGCTGTATTACGGCGTTCGCGTTGGTGGGCGGCTCGTTTCGGCGGCGGGTACCCACGTCATCAGCCCGGCGGAGAGACTCGCCGTGGTTGGCAACGTCATGACCCACACCGACTTTCGCGGTCGCGGGTACGCTACCGCAGTCACCGGCGCCGTGACCGCGGAGTTGCTGCGGTTCTGCGACCAGGTCGTTCTCAACGTTCGGGCGGATAATCCGCCGGCGCTGGCCGCCTACCGGCGGCTCGGCTACCAGGTAAATGTCTCATTCGAAGAGCGGTTGATCCATCGTTCCGAGCCGCCGTGGAGCGGCTGGTCGGGAGCATTCCGCCGCCTCTTCGCCCGCAAGGAGTCCTGATCCGCATGACAATCACGAACGCGTCCGCTTCAGCCGCCGGCGCAGCCAACTCCAACCTCCCCGGCCACGACGTCGTGGACCTGGGCCTCGCCGCGGAAGGCAAGCGCCGCATCGAATGGGCCGAGCGCGAGATGCCGGTCCTGCGCCTGATCCGCGAGCGGTTCGAGCGTGAGCGGCCGCTTTCCGGGTTGCGGATCGCCGCCTGCCTCCACGTCACAACGGAAACCGCGAACCTGATGCGGACTCTCAAGGCCGGCGGCGCGGACGTGGTCCTATGCGCCTCCAACCCGCTCTCGACGCAGGACGAGACGGCGGCCGCGCTGGTCGCCGGATACGGGATCTCCGTCTACGCCCGCCACGGCGCGGACCGCGACACCTACTACAGCCACCTCAGCGCCGCCGCGGAAACGCACCCGCAGATGACGATGGACGACGGCTGCGACCTAGTGACGCTGATCCACCAGGATCGCCGCGGCCAGCTCTCGGAGATCTTCGCGGGCACGGAAGAGACCACCACCGGTGTTATCCGCCTCAAGTCCATGGCTGCTGCCGGCGCGCTCGGCTATCCGGTTGTGGCCGTGAACGAGGCGCTGACGAAGCACCTCTTCGACAACAGGTACGGCACGGGCCAGTCAACTCTCGACGGCATCATGCGGGCCACGAACCTGCTGATCGCCGGCCGGCACGTCGTCGTCGCGGGCTACGGCTGGTGCGGCAAGGG
>PMJT01000229.1 GCA_003158495.1 Chloroflexota bacterium
TAGCCACGACCACGACCCCGACAGCGGCAGCGACGATGGCCCAGCGCAGGAGGCGATCCACCGCCGGATCGGGAACGACGCGATACGCGGTCCGGCCGGGCCGCGCCCCAAACGCACGCGCCTCGAGGGCGAATGTCCGTTCCCGGACGTCGATCAACGAGCCGAGCACGATCGGGCCGACCAGAGGCACGAGCGCCCGGACCCTGCGGCGGAGCGACCCGCCGGTTTCCAGGCCGCGCGCCTGCTGCGCTTCGAGGATCGACGCAGCGCGGCCCTGGAGCCGCGGCACCATCTGGACCGCGGACAGCACGACGAAGGCGATCCGGTGGCTGGCGCCACGGGCAACCAGGGCCTCCAGCAGGTCGTCGGCCAGGGTCGTGTAGAGGAACAGGATCGAGGCCGAGAACGCGACGAGCAGCCGCCCTGCGGAGATCAGGCCGAAGCTGAGTCCGTCCCGGCTGACGGCCAGCGGACCCAGTCGGGCGATCACGTCACGGGCACCCGGGAAAAAGAACGCGTTGACGATCAGGATCGAGGCGAACAGCAGCGCCGGGATGCGGAGGTTACGGATCACGGCCCGCAGCAACCGCGTGGAAGCGGCCGCAACCGCAAGCAGCGCCACGAGCACGGGCAACGCCGGCGGGGGCAGCAGGAAGGCGGCGAAGATGACCCAGAAGAGCGCCAGCAGCTTCGTGACCGGATTGCGCCGGTGCAGCCAGCTGTCGCCCGGGCGGAAGTAGCCGGCAGCGGCGCTCATTTGACCGCTCGCCGGCAGGACTCGCGGGCGGCCGCTCCCCGGTGGCTGGCTCGGCGCATCGGGTCCAGGTTCGGGTGGCCCGCACCAGGCGCCCCGTCCGTGGCGGGGTCGCCGGGCCTCACTCGGTCACCGTGTCCTCGCCCCGGACGAACATGGTGCGCACCGTTACGGGCAGGGCGGAGAGGATGAGGAAGACGACCGTGTAGCTGATCGTCTTGTCGAGCGGGTCACTGGTGAGCCCCTGGGCGAAGGCCGACTGGAACACGTTGAGCCCGAGCGTTCGGAAGAGGGCGACCAGCGCGTCCGTGCCGCTTCCGGTGACGCCGCCGAATACGCCGGCTGCGATCGGGGCGGAGATGGCGGCAGCGACCAGGCCGGTCGTCAGGCCACCGATCCAGACCGGGAAGAGCCGCGCGTTCTCACCGCGAGAAGCCCAGAAACCGGCCCCCAGCGCAGCCACGGCCGCCACGACCAGCGCAGCGATCAGCGCCGCCGGATCTGGGAGCGCAAAGCCGGTCAGGTTGGCGCCGTTCAGGATAGTCGGGTCGCCGTTGACGGTGGAGAAGTAGCCCGTCGGGCCGAACAGCAGGCGGACGATCGCCAGGACGATCACCCCTGCCGCGAGGGAAGTCGCAACGACGAGAGAGGGCGAAATGCGCCGGTCGTCGGGCCGGAACGCCAAGACGGTTCGACGCGACACGACCGCGACGACGACGGCGACGGCGAGGATCGCCACCGACATGACCACGAAACGGTTCTGGTCGTCCTGGGTGCCGCCGACGTTGGGGATGCCGATCGTCTGCTGGACGGCGAGCAGGGCCACCGCGGCCGCGGCGACGCCCGTTGCCACCGCCAGAAAGGAGCCGACGCGTTCGTCCCCGGCTCGCAGCCGGAAGACGCCGCGCGCGCCCCAGAACCCCGCCATGAGGCCGATGACGCCCGCAACCGGGGCGAAGAATGCGATGGTCGGGCCGCCACCGCCGGGCAGCGGCAGGATCGACCAGACGAGGTTCGAGAGCAGGCCGGTCAGGGCGCCCGCCAGCGGCCCGCACAGCACGCCCACGAGCACGGTCCCGACCGAGTCGAGGTAGATGGGCAGGTGCAGGTACGAGACGATCGAGCCCATGGCGATGTTGATCGCGATGGCCACTGGGATCAGCGTCAGAGTGGCGGTGCCAAGATGTTTGCTCCGAGCCGCGGCGACGGCGAAGATCACCACCCCCAGCAGCAGCGCCGCAAGGTAGGCAACCTGTATGGGTTGCACGCACGGCGATGTTTCGCTCGCCGAGCAGATGTGCATCCAATCGAAGCTCATCGAAGACCTCCGCAAATCGGCGCGGCCAGGTCGGATGTTCGGGTGCCGCGCCTCGAAAGCTTGGCATGTCTAGCGGCGGATCGCTACGTGTTCCGACCCGTGTCCCGGCCCCGGGCCGCGCACTCGTCCCAGGGTTCTTGCCGATCTCACAACGTCCGCGTCCGCGACCACGAGGCGCCGCCGCTCGTGTTCCGGTTAGCGTCCACGGCGGAGCCGTACTCGTCGCCGTCGGTATGGACGATCCGGCCCGACGAGTGATCTCGGCTTCTGCCCCGCGAGTGTGGCTAGACCATCAGCCGCGGACATCGCCCACCTGGCTCGCGAGCTTCTGAGCCTGCTCCGCGCGGTGAGCGGCGACCGCCCGCGTACCGGGAAGGAATAGCGCGGGAATGATGGCGAGCGCGGTGAGGCCGATTGACCACCAGAAAGCGTTGTCGAACGCGGTGGCGCGACCCACCAGACCGCCGGCGGCCTGCGCGGTGAGCTGCGTCTGGAGGATCAGGGCGAAGACGGCCGCGCCAAAGGCGCCGCCCAGTTGCTGCGTGATTCGAGTGGCGATGCTCGCGTGCGGCACCTGGTTGGGCATCAAGCCCAGGTAGGCCGCAGCCATAACAGGGATGGTCACCGCTCCGAGGCCGGCGCCACGGACGACCAGGGAAGCGCTGAGAAGAAGCTCATTGGTGTCCACGCCGGCATGCGTGTAGGCGAGCGTGCCGGCCATCGTGAGCAGAAAGCCAACAAGCACGATTGGTCGGGCGCCCATGCGATCGGTCAGCTTGCCTGCGTAACCTCGGGTCAATAGCATGCCCAAGCCCTGCGGGGCGAGTAGCAGACCGGCGGCGAGAGCACTCTGGCCGCGCACCTGCTGCTCGTAAAGGGGGAGCAGCAGCATAGCCCCATACACCGACAGACCCGAGAGAAACAGCAGGACGTTTGACGCCGTGAAGGAACGCACTGCGAACAGCCGCAAGTCCAAGAGCGGCGGACGCTTGGTGCTGAGCGCATGGAAGACGAAGCCGCCGAGAAGCAGGGCGCCGACGGCGACCGGTAGCAGGACCGCAGAGTTGCCGAACCCGCCATGACTTCCGGCCTGGGAGAGCCCATAGATCATGGCGGCGAGGCCGGGCGACAGCAGCGCAAGACCAATAACGTCGAGGTACGAACTCTTCTTGGGAGCGGTTGGCGCCAGGCCACGCCACGCCAGCACGAGACCGGCCACGCAGAGCGGGATGTTGACCCGGAAGATCCAGCGCCACGAGAGTTGGCTCAGGATCAGGCCGCCCAGGACTGGACCGAGGATCGGCCCGAGCAGACCCGGAAGGCTGACCAGGGACATCATCCGCCCGAGGTTGCGTTGGCCTGCGGCGTTGACGAGGAGTGTCTGGAGGACGGGCAGCATCAGGCCGCCGCCGATGCCCTGCAGCACTCGGAAGGCGATGAGGGCCTCTATGTTCCAGGCGAGGCTCGAGAGCATCGACCCGACCGCGAAGAGGGCGAGAGCGCCCATCCAGGTCTGCTTGGCGCCGAAGCGATCCATGGCCCAGCCGCTGACCGGGACTACCATCGCGAGCGCCAGCACGTAGGCGCTGATGACCCACTGGGTCGTCGACACCGACGCGCTCAGCTCTCGTGACAAAGTGTCGATCGCAACGTTGACGATCGTCGTGTCGAACATGACCGCCATCGCCCCGGTGAGCAGGATTACCGCAAGCTTCAGGAACTCTGGATCGAGCCCCTCGTTCTCAGCGGGCTCGTTCACTTCTTTGCCTCATGCGGTCGGCTTAGATTCACGATGATTCCTTTCCTCTTGGAGTGGTCTTTACTTGCCGCCCGGTAAGTGGCAGGATTGATGCCGCGGAAGATTACCCGCTAACTAACCTGCCGTCAAGTAAGTTCGACCCCGGTCCGGAGAATCGAAAACGTGAGTCCCCGCCAAGCAGACACGCGCCAGCGCGCACTTGATGTCGCCCTTGAGCTCTTCACCGAGCAGGGCTACGAGAAGACGTCGCTGCGGGAGATCGCCGAGCGCCTCGACGTCACCAAGGCCGCGCTCTACTACCACTTCGCGTCCAAAGAGGCGCTCCTGGCCGGGATTGTCGACCGTTTGGTCGAGCCTGCAGACGAACTCGTGGCCTGGAGCCAGACGCAGCCGCGCACGACCGAATTCCGCCAGGAATACTTGCGGCGGCTGGCTCAGCTACTCCAGGGCCAGTGGAGCCGCTGGATCAGCTTCGTGCAGCAGAACCAGCCCGCCCTGCGCGATCACGGCGAGGCCGGGCAGAAGATGCAGAGTCGCTTGCTCCTGCTTTGCGCTCCCATCATCGAACCCGACGCCGCGCTCCAGGATCAACTGCGCTCGCTCCTCGGCCTGCTCGCTGTCTACCTCGGGAATCTCGCCCCCGCCTCGGCGATGCTCCAGTCTTTTGGCTTCGAAGCCACGCCTGAGGATCTAGCGGCGGCAGCCATGGACGTCGCTCTCGAGCTCGTGGGGGAGCGGACTTCCAGACGGTCCTGACGGCAGCTCGGCGGGCGTCCTTCCGCGCCAACCCGCAACGGGAACTGGTCGTCGCTCGTCGGCGGCACCGCGACGGGTAGGCTGTACTACCTGAACGGTCGCGCCGAGAGGGCTTGCGCTGACTACAGCTAGCTGCGGCTTCGGCCCTTCGCCAGGTCGCCGACGCGCTCGACGAAGCGGGCCATGAAGCGGGCCGAATCCGCCTCCACGGCGACGTTCACGTTCGGCGGCCGGCCCCAGACGCGGCGCCAGTCGGTGACCGTCTCCCCCGTCGTGAGCCGCCCACCCAGTTCCACCTCCACGGTGAGTGGCTCCGTCCGCACCAGCGTGGGATCCAGGGCCGTGGCCAGCGCCAGCGGGTCGTGGATGAAGGCGCCGTAGAAGCCGTCGTAGCGGCTATGGAACTCCATGTAGAAGCGCAGCGCGTCTGCGAGGTAGCGAACGATCGGGTTCACCGAGCCGTCTGGCCGTCCGCCGTCGGGCCCGCAGCCGGCGCGGGCGCCGAGCGCCGTAAGATGTTCGGGCAGCATCTTCGCCCTTTCGGTTACGTCCAGGCCGAGAGCTGTGGGCAGACCCGGCCGGGCGGCCGAAGAGCCCGC
>PMJT01000196.1:0-10521 GCA_003158495.1 Chloroflexota bacterium
GTCCACTCGATTTCGAGCGGCTCATCGGGGACGGTGATCAGGTCGCGCGACCGAATGAACTCGACTATGCCGCGATAGCTCTCGCGGCAGTACTCAACCAGCTGGTCGGCCGGGTGATGCGCCTTGCCGATCGCCGTGGTCACGGACGCGACCGTGCGCGAGTCGGCGGCCTCCTGGCTGCCGTCGTGATCCGCGGTCGGGAGCGGCTCGCCCGCGACCCACTGGCTCCAGATTTGGCGCGCGATCCGGATCATCTCTGCCCGGACGGCCTCGTACTCGACGCGGGCCTGGGCCATGATCTGGTCGGCGGTCAGGTCCGAGCGGAAGGTGTGGCGCAGCTTGCGGGAGAACAGCACCTCACCGAGCCGCCCGTCGCCCTCCGATTGGGGCAGCAGCCCCGTGCCGAGCCACTTCTCGAAGTCGGCGATCGCCTTGCGGGCTTCCCCGGCTGCGGCGCGGAGCCGCGGCAGGATCGCGGCGACGTCCGGCTCATCTGCCGCGGCGTCGGCCTGGGCGATGGCGTCCTCGGCCAGGGACACGATCCCCGGCAGCTGCTTTATGGCCATCTCCGTATGCAACCTCGACACCGGCCGGTGCGCCAGCCCGCCGAGCTCGCGCCGCGCGGACAGCAGGATCAGCGGAGTGCCCTCGAGGCGCGAGGCAACGGACTCGAGCCGGACAGCTAGCGGGGCGAAGTCCCGGGCCAGGAGCGGGAAGATACCGCCGCCGAGGAGATACACGTAACCGAGCGGATCCCAGGAGTCCTCGCGCAGTTCCGTCTCGTCGAAGAGGAGCGCCGCCAGCTCGGAGTTCAGCAGATCGCGATCGAGGCGCTCGTCCTGGGTCAGGTCTGCGTCGCGCCGGCTGCGAAACTCGGCCGTCCAACGATCGATGAAGGAGAGCCGCGCCGCCCGCCCGGCCGCACTCAGGTCCGGCCAGTCGCCGTCGAACTCGTGCATCCCCGTCGCGGTGGCCGCGACCGGATACAGGCGGAAGAACTCACCCATGAATGCATCGACGCGGGTGCCGAACTGCGACATCGTTCCCTCGGCTACAAGTGAGTCGAGTTTAGCGGGCGTCGGCGGAACGCACGAACGCGGCCGACGGGCTGCGTCCTGGCAACCGCCGGGTGACGACCCCGGCGGAAAGCGCGTCGCCCACAGGCGGGCCGTTGCGGCTATTCTGGCGTCAGCCCCACTAAGCGGAGATGCAGCTGTGATCGAACGCATCTGGACCGGCCACAAGAGGCGGGTGGTCGCGCTCGGCGGCATCGCCGCTGCGCTGGCTATCGCGGCTGCGGCGTTGATGGCGTTCGCTGGGTCGAGCGGAACACCGCCGGTCAGCGCCTCACCGAGCAGTTCGATGCTCGCGGTCGCTTCGCCGACGGCAACGCCTACGCCGATACCGGTGCTCTCTGACTCACCTTCACCCGCGCCGTCACTCACCGCGGGCNNCTGGCCCACCGGCTGCCGCTGGGGCTCATGATCGACGACTACAAGAACGCTCGGCCCCAATCTGGTTTTTCATCGGCCTCGATCGTCTATCAGGCCATGATCGATGACAGCTCGGACCGATACATGATGGTCTTCCAGGAAGGAACCGCGTCGGACATCGGGGGCGTGCGCAGCGCTCGACCGTATTTCGTCTATTGGGCCGCCGAGTACAAGGCCCTGTTCGGTCATTTCGGCGGCGATGCCCAGGTGCTCCAGAGGGTCCTCCCCGCGATGGCCGGCAACATTTACAACGAGGACGCCCTGAGCGGCGGCTCCTGCCCCTACCACCGCATCGATACCCGCGCGGCTCCGTACAACGCCTACACCAACTCCGCCGCACTTATCAGATGTGCGGCCGCGCGCAAATACCCTGCGACCTACCAGAACCTGCCCGTCAGAACCTTCACCGACGACACACCCGCCTCGGCGAGACCTGCGTCCCAGTCGGTCACGATCCCGTACCTCGCCGAGACCATCGGATACCAGTACGACCCCGCGACCAACTCCTACCTCCGCCTGGTCAACAAGCAACTCCAGGTCGACCCGGCCAACAACCAGCAGATCGTCGCCCGCAACATCGTTGTCATGTTCCAGGCCTACTCGATTGTGCCGTCGCTCGACAAGCTCAGGCCCAATGTTGTCAACGTCGGTTCGGGCAAGGCCATCGTCTTCAAGGAAGGCCGCGCCATTACCGGGACATGGAAGAAGACCTCCAACACGGCCCTCACTCTTCTGTATGACGCCACCGGCAACGCCATTCCGCTCGTAAGGGGCGAGATCTTCATGCAGAGCGTGCCGATCGGGACCGCCGTCACGTACAAGTAGGCGGGCCGGCGGGTCCTAGGATCCCGCCTGGCCGGCCTGGGACTGTTCGAAGAGCGGTAGGTCGAGGGGCGGTATCAGGTCGATCCCGTCGGGCTGATAGAGGCGGGTCCCAGGCCTTGTCGGCCCGGTCGGTCGCGCCCGCCCGGGAATGGCGGCTCGCCCGGCAACCAGGGCGCATTCTCGAACCTCTTGTCTTGCGGAAACATCCACCTTTGCCCCCTGAACATTCATCGGACACCCGGCTAGCCCGCCCAGTCCACCTGACTGTCCGTGCCCCAGCAGTTCGCAGTCGATGAATGTCCCGATGGTCAACACGCGATTCACGGCCCACGGTCCCCTGCCGGTGGCGACCACGGCTCTGCCAGGCCGCCGCCCTTTCCCGGGCGGCGATCCGCGCGAAACTCCGGCACGACATCGACACCCGCGCTAGCATCGCTTCACGCGGCGCCGCCGATGTCGGCGCACAGACCTCGGAGGAAACGCGGATGATCGACCTCCTCGTCAAGGTCGCCGTCAACGCCGTCGCACTGATCGCGGCGGCCAACGTCGTGCCAGATTTCCGGTTCGTCTTCCACACCGACCGGCCCGAGGATTGGATCAAGATCGCCGTCATCGCCCTCGTGTTCGCCCTCGTCAACAGCTACATCAAGCCGATCGTAAAAACACTCGCCCTCCCCATCGGCTTCATGACGATGGGGCTGGTGGCCTTCGTCATCAACGCCGCGATGCTGCTGGGGACGGCATGGGGCGTGAACCAATTCGTAAACGGCGGCGGTTTCAGCTTCACCGTCGGTGGCTATCCGGTCCACTGGGGCTATGCGGCCATCGGTTGCGCCGTCGTGGCCTCGATCGTGATAAGCATCGTCTCCACGATCCTCAGCATCGTCCTGGTGCCGCGCAAGGTCGTCGGCTTCTAGCAGCCTCGCGATCGCTCGCCCGGGGGCGGCCCGGCAGCGGCGCGGCTCCACCAGGCTCGTTTCGGTACCGGGCCTGCCGCCGGCATGCGCACCCGTTAGGCTTTCAGCTATGCCATCGACCAGGACCTCATCTCTCGCCGGCCTCTTCGCGACGACCGGCGTGAAGGGGTATGCCGAGCAGGCGTCGCCTGGCGCGCTGACCGAGATCGAGAGGTTCCGGATCCGGCTGCGACGGCAGCCGCTCCTGCTCGACGGGGCCATGGGGACGCTGCTCTACTCGCGCGGCATGCCCCAGCGAGCCTGCCTGGACGAGCTCGTGATCTCGAGACCGGACCTCGTCTCCACCATCCACCGCGAATACATCGAGGCAGGCGCCGACGCGATTGAAACGAACACCTTCGGATCGAATCGGTTCCGCCTGGCCGAATACGGCCTCGAGAAGCTGGCCGGCCGTCTCAACCGCCGCGGTGCCCAGCTCGCTCGCGAGGCCCGCGAGTCGTCCGGCAAAGAAGCCCTGATCGCGGGTTCGATCGGCCCGCTCGGGCCCTCGGCGCGCCAGCCGCGACCGCATCCCGGCATCGCCAGGGCCGCCTTCCGGGAGCAGATCGAGGGTCTGCTCGAAGGCGGAGTCGACCTCTTCGTCTTCGAGACCTTCGATCGCCTGGAACTCCTCCTCTCGGCCATCGAGGAGGCACGCCGAGCCTGTGACCTGCCGGTGATCGCCCAGATGACGTTCGGCGAGGACCTGACGGCCAACGATGGAACGACACCCGAGGCGGCAGCGCGAGCCCTGGTCATGGCCGGTGTGGACGCAGTCGGGGTCAACTGCGGCTCTGGGCCGCTCGTGTGCATGGAAGCCCTCGCCCGGACCGGCCCGCCCACGGCGACCGTTGCCCGCAGCATCGTGCCCAACGCTGGGCTGCCCCAGCGTGTCGAGGGCGCCTTCGTCTACGCTGCCGGCCCCGAGTACTTCGGTGAGATGGTGCCGCAGATGCTCGCGGCCGGGGCGCGGATCGTGGGCGGCTGCTGCGGCACGACGCCGGAGCACACGAAGGCGATGCGGGCGGCAATCGACGCCCTCGCCGACGAGACCCGCGGCGGCCGGATAGTCGCAGCGGCGCCCCCGGCCGAGAGCGAAGCATCCGACTCCACGTCCGGCTTCCCGACCTCGGAAGTGGATCTCGCCGCCGCGGCCGCGCCGCGGACACCGCGGATCGAGGCCCCGGCCGGTAACGACGCCACTCCCCCAACGGGGCTGGCCCGCAAGCTCGCCGACGGCTCGTTTGTGATCCTCGTCGAGATCGACCCGCCGCGCTCCATACGCATCGACCGCACCATCGAGGCCGCCCGCCTGCTCAAGGAAGCCGGCGTCGATGCCGTGAACGTGAGCGATTCCGCCACGGGCCGGGTTCGAATGGGGGCGATGGCGGTCGCTTTCGGCATCCAGCAGCGCCTCGATCTTGAATGCGTTGTCCACCTGACAACGCGCGACCGAAACCTGATGGCCCTCGAGGCCGAGCTACTCGGCGCGCATGCCCTCGGGTTGCGCAACATCCTTGCCCTGACAGGCGATCCACCGCGTGTCGCGGACCTGCCGGCCACGACGGCCGTGTGGAACGTGGACTCGATCGGGCTGATCGAGATAATCCGGCGACTGAACAAGGGCGAGGACGCCGCCGGGCTTTCCATCGGACAGTCGGCAGCGTTCACGATCGCCTGCGCACTCGATCCAACGGCCGGCGATCCCGACAAGGAGTGGTCGCGGCTGGAGCGCAAGCTCGCCGCCGGCGCGAACCTGATCATGACCCAGCCGCTCTACTCGCAGGGGCAGGTGGACTCGATGCTGGCCGTTGCGAGGAAGCGCTTCGGGCCGCGCGGCTTTCCCGTACCGGTGCTCCTGGGCGTCCTGCCGCTCCACAGCGCCCGGCACGCCGAATTCCTGCACAACGAAGTCCCCGGCATCACCATCCCCGACGAGCAGCGCGCGGCGATGCACGCTGCCGGAGAACGGGCCGGTGAGGTCGGCCTCGAGATGGCCATGAACCTCCTGGCCGGATCCGAGGATCAAGTATCCGGAACCTACGTGATGCCGAGCTTCGGCCGGTATGAGCCGGCCGCTGAACTGGTCCGTCGGCTGCGCGCTAGAGGCGGCTCGCAAGACATGGCCACATAGGGAGATGAAGATGCGGAGTCTGCGGCGCCTTCGAGTCGCCGGTCTCGTCGGGGCCACGGCCTGGCTCCTGCTCCTTGCCTCTGCGACTCTCGCTGCCGCGGCGCCCCCGCCCGGACCGCCCTACCCCGACGCCGTCACCGGGCAGCGCGTCTACGACAACGCGGGCATCTTGTCACAGGGGGCCATCGCGTCGGCCGAGGCAACGATCAAGGCGATCGAGGTTCGCACCGGGGCGCAGGTCGCCGTCTACACCCAGGTCAAGCAGGTCGACAGCCAGTCTGTGGCCGATGACGACGCGCTGGCCCTGCTCAACCAGTGGGGCGTCGGCCGCAAGGGCTTCGACGACGGCCTCGTGATCCTCTTCGACATGCAGGGCAACCTGGTCCACGGCCAGGTGTCGCTCTATGCCGGCTACGGGTTCAAGGCCTCGTTCATGACCAACGCCGATCGCCAGGCAGTCTTCGACAACGACATGAAGCCGCTCCTGACGCAGGACCCGCCCGATTTCGACGGCGCACTCAAGATCGCCCTGGCCGACGTCGACGCTGCGGCCACACCTGCCCACGCCGACGAACTCAGCCGCGCCCGAATCCTCAACTCGCTCGTGGGCCTGGGGGCCGCCCTGCTGGCGATCCTCCTCGTCGGCATCGCGTTCTACCGCTGGTACACCCACGGCCGCGACCCTATCTATGTCGACGACAACTCGATCCTGATGCCGGCCCCGCCCGATGGGCTGACCCCGGCCATGGCGACGCTGCTCATGGACGATAGAACGTCGAGCCGGACGGTCTCGGCGGCGATGGTGGATCTTGCGGCTCGCGGCCTGGTGCGGTTCCGGCAAGACGACCAGTTCATGGGCAAGAAGACGCAACTCGGGATCACCGGGCAAGGAGAAGTCCCGTCGACGCCTGAAGCGGGCCTGTACCAGGCCATCGCGAAATGGGTCGATCCGGAAGCGTTCGTTCCAGTGACGACCGCAAAGGAGCTGCTGCCGTCGATATCGAAGCTCAAGGAGGACCTCGAGGTACTCGCGGTCCAGAAGGGCTGGCTTACCTCGAAGCCGTCGCGGGTCGTGGCGATTTGGATCACGATCGCCGTCCTTGAGGGCGCTGCTGTCCTGCCCCTCTTATTCTGGACGCTGCAGCTGGACGCCAGCGGAGGGTTCCTCGGCGGGACCGCGCTTCTGATCGCCGCCGTCTGCACGGGCGTGATCGCATGGTTCATGCCCTGCCGGACGCAGCTCGGGGCTATGCTCCGGGCAATGCTCGCGGCCTACAAGCGAACGCTCCAGTACACGATGGCCCAGTCTGCGTCCATGGACGAAGTCGTCGGGCGGCGGGCCCTGCCGTGGGTCACGACGCCCGATGCGGCCATGGCCTGGGGCGTGGCCCTCGGCCTCAACGCCGATATCGAGGCGGTCCTGCAGCGAACGGTCAGCCAGAGCGTCGCCGCGGGGCGGCAGACCGGCTGGTATCCGCTCTGGTTCGTCGGTCCAGCCTATAGCGGCGGGTTCGGCGCTGGTGGCGGGGCAACGCCCGGGCTGTACTCCGGCACGGCCATCCCGGACATCGGTTCGATGATGTCGTCGCTAGGCTCGATCGGCTCGACCGGCGGCGGCGCCGGTGGCGGCAGCTTCGGTGGTGGCGGCGGTGGTGGTGGCGGCGGCGCCGGAGGCGGTTTCTAGCGAGGGTCGCGTCGCGGCGCCCGTTCCCGAACTACCGCGCGGACCCGACACGACGGGCATACGGCGATCGGCCTGTGTCGGCTACACTCGGGGCATGGGTGCAGTCGACACGATGGAGCAGTTCTTCGATCTCATCAATTCCGGTGACCGCGAGGGCGCGGTGTCGCTGATGGACGAGCGCGCCGAGTTGCGCGTTCACGTCGCCGGCAATGCTCGCACGCTCAAGGGCCTGCGGGAGGTGGGCGGCTGGTTCCTGCGGGCAGAGCCCGGCTTCCGCATGATCCCGGGCGATGTTCGCGACATGGGCAACACCTACCAGGCGAACCTGCTGGTCCTCCGGCCCGGCGCGCCCACGCAGCAACTCGACGCGAGCTTCCGCGTGGAGGCCGGCAAGATCACCGCCATCAACCTGACGCCGCGCTAGCGGACCGGCGGTTGGGCCGGACGCTCGCGGTCGAGCGACCTCAGGTGGGCGTGGCGGTGGGCGTGGCCGCAGGCGGGTGCCAACCGATGGGCGGGATGTAGACGGGCATCCCTTCCCAGATCACGTTGACGTTCTTGATCTGTGGATTGGCCGCGATCAGATCCGGCAGCGAAACGTTGTACTTGGCCGCTATCCCGGACAGCCCAGTCACGTCCTTCTTGGTAACTATGTAGGTAGCGAAGCTCGTGCTGGGGCCGGCGGGCGTCGGGCTGGGCGTGATCGAAGGGCCTGGGATCAGACCCGATCCGTTCAGCGCCGATGACGACGGCTGAGCCACCGACGCGGAACCCTTGGGAATGATGATCGGGAAGAGCACGAGCGAGGCCATCACCAGCGCCATGCCGATGGCTACGAAGAGAAGCGGCTGATTGGCCCGATGCTCTTCGCGGCTGCGCAGGCGCGGGAAGGTCTCGAGCCGCGGCGGGTTCTCCCAACCCGGGTGGGTGGGGCCGCGGCGCGCCATCGCCACGGCAGGTTCGCCGAGCGAAGAGGGCGGCAGCGGCGCGGTCGGCGCGGGCGACCGGTGGCTGTCTCCGTCGTAACTCCACAGGCCGGCGCTCACGTCGGCGGCACGCCTGGCCGAGGCGGCCGAGTCGACTATGACCGGCGTCCGAGGCCGGGCGGCCAGGAACGCGGGTGCGGATTCGTCATCCGACAGCGCCGTGGGGTCCGACCCGGCGGCTGCCATCGCGGCGATGGCCTCGCCGCCGCCGACCTTCACGCCGGCGGCTTCCTGGCGGGCCCAGTCGAGGAATATGGCACAGCGCGCGAAGTCTGCCGAGAGGCAGAACCGCTCCTGGTGCGGGAAGGCTCGGGGCTCGGGCTCGGGCGCGGCAAAACAGCGATGCCGGTAGTCGGGACTGCTCGAGCGGTGGTCCCGGTCATCCTCGAAGGCGACGAAAGGACAGGCGCTCGGACCGCCCTCGTATGCTGGGGTCGAATCCTCGATCACGACAAGATCATACCCGGGCCAATCGTTCTTGTGCCAGGGCCCCGCGGGGAGCATCTCGTGGTCCGTACATATCGGCCGTGGCGTCGTCGCGGAATCGGATCGATAATCCGCCGGCCATACCCCCGGATCGAGGTTCAGAAATGGGGAGAGTCCGACTACNNAGTGCCGTGACGGCGACCCCGGTTGCTAGCGGCATGGCGTCGATCGTCCCGCCCGCGACCGCGTCGCCCTCGACCGTCATCACTCCTGCCGCCTCCTCGACGCCTTCGCCCGCCGCTACCGCGACGGTGGCCCCCACCCTCGCGGGCTCGCCAACCCAGGTCCCGGCCGTGACGATCAGCCTCAAGACCGTCGTGAGTGGCCTGCCCAGCCCGATCGGCGTCTCGAGCGCTCCGGGCGACCCGCGACTCTTCGTCATCGGCCAGTCCGGCAAGATCGTCATCGTGAGGGACGGCAAGGCCGCCGGCACCTTTCTGGACATATCCGGCAGGATCTCGTGCTGCGGCGAGCGAGGCCTCCTCGGTCTTGCGTTTCACCCCCAATACGCCTCGAACGGCCTGTTCTTCGTCCGGTACACGGACCCGGCCGGCGACGTTCGCATCTCGGAGTTCCACGTCGGCTCAAGCCCGGACCAGGCCGACGCCGCCTCCGAGCGGATCCTGCTGACGATCCCCCACCCCAACTTCGCCAACCACAACGGGGGCCGGATCGAGTTCGGGCCGGATGGCTACCTGTACATCGGCACCGGCGACGGCGGAAGCGGCGGCGACCCGAACAACCACGGTCAGAGCCTCGCGACGCTCCTCGGCAAGATGCTTCGAATCGACGTCGACCACGCCTCCGGCGGCAAGCCCTACGCGATTCCACCGACCAACCCGTTCGTCGGCCGCTCGGGCGCCCTGCCGGAGATCTTCGCCTATGGCCTGCGCAACCCGTACAGCTTCAGCTTCGACAGGCTGACCGGCGACCTGTGGATCGGCGACGTGGGCCAGGACCTGTGGGAGGAAGTCGACCGCGCCACGGCGGCGAGTGGCGGCGGACGCGGCCTGGACTACGGCTGGAGCATCATGGAGGGCAACCACTGCTACAAGCCGTCGACCGGCTGCAAGATTGCCGGCCTGACGCTACCTCTCGCCGAGTACACCCACGGCGCGGGTGACTCGATCGGCTGCGCGATCATCGGCGGCTACGTCTACCGCGGTTCTGCCCACCCCGAGCTGGAGGGCCGCTATTTCTTTGGCGACGAGTGCAGCGGCCACATCTGGGACGTTACGGCGGCCGCCCCGGCGACCCAGTCGCCCCAACTGCTGCTCTCATCCAAGGTCAACATCGACGGCTGGGGCCAGGACTCGAGCGGCGAACTATACGTCGTCGCCTCGAATGGGAACCTGTACCAGCTGGCCTGACCGCCTCAGGGAGCGCTCGGCGACGGCCGGGCAGCCCGGTCTCAGTGGGCCTGATCGAGGGCCGACTGGAGTGACTGCTGGTAGCCGTAGCTCGTGTACGTGGCGCCGGAGATGGAGTCGATCTGGGCGCTCTGGGCCTGCAGGGCTTCGCTGCGCAGCATCGGTCCCGCGTAGGCGCTGACTTCGGCGGAGTGCCCGCGATCGTTCGGGAGCTGGATGGCCTGAACGTCGGTAATGACACCGTTCTGCAGCGTCACCTGGACCTGGACGGTCCCGAACGGGATCTGGACGGCGCTACCGGTCACCTGTCCCGAGTAGGTGCTCTTCGTACCCGGCGTGCTGCCCGGGGCTCCGGTGGCCGACACGGCCAGGCCGGGGACTTCAGCCGGCGTCTTGAAGCTCAGCAACAGCGTCAAGCCGGCGATGGTCAGCAGAACCCCGATCAAAGGTCGTTTGGGCATCGTGTTCTCTCCTCGACCTCAGAACGCGAAGCGTTCGTAGTGGATCTGCTTGCCGGGAACCCTCAGCCGCCGAAGGCTGTCGAGGACTCGGGTCATCATGCCGGTCGGGCCGCAGACGTAGATGTC
>PMJT01000196.1:10551-11070 GCA_003158495.1 Chloroflexota bacterium
AGGAGGACCCGCGCCTTGGTCCGAGCCGCGCCGGTCAGGGCGCCGTACGGGCCCTCGACGAAGACCGAAGTTCCGACGGGCATCCGCTGCAGCTTGCTCGTGTAGTCGCCGAGTTCCTTGATCGTGAACCGCAGGAACTTGCCGTTCGGGGCGGCTGAAATCGAGAAGGGATGTGCCCGGTACCAGCCTTCCCTTGTCATGAAGCGCAGCCGGAACCACTGTCCGGCCCTGACGGGAAGCTGGTCCAGCTCGCGGCCGGACAGGTAGAGAGACGTCACTCCGGGGGCTTCCTCGACCACGTTCGCGACCTGGAAGCGATGCCGCCATGAGATCGAAATCGGCTGTCCGAGGCGGAAGACGAGGAGCGTCCCGACGGCGATTACGTACAGGCCGATCCAGAAGAGCCGGGCCACGAGGTCCGTCGTGAAGTCGACTCCGACGAAGAGCTGGTGGAGGAAGCCGAGGGCTATGGCGAGGTAGACGTAGAGGTGGATTGCGTACCAGGTCTCGTAGGAGGCG
>PMJT01000224.1 GCA_003158495.1 Chloroflexota bacterium
CGACTACATCTTCCGCTGGCTGGGATCCCGCTTCCTTCCCCCGGAAGACCGCGCCACCCTCGGTCTGGTCGACCGATCGGCTAACGCTGAATCCTCGATCCAGCCGCTAAACCTCGGCCTCGGCGGGCCCTCGACTGGAATCGCCGGGACGTCAGGGAGTGGCTCTTCGCCCGCCGCCGGGCCGGCTTCGGCATGGGGTGGCGATGCCGCCTCCGAGGAGGCGGCGCCTCCGGCACCAACCGCAACAGCGACCACGCCCCCCGCCAGAGAGTGGCCGAACGACTCCCCCCGCTCAGAGGCCGTATCCACCAACGGCAACGGGCATTCCAACGGCAACGGCAAGAGCGGCGCCCCTCGCGTCACCCTCGGCAACCTAGGCATCGGCAAGGCCCAGGTCACCTTCACCAGCCAGGCCGACGCCCCCAGCTGTGCCGAATGTGGCTCGATCATGGTCCGCAACGGGTCTTGCTATAAGTGCCTCAACTGCGGTTCCACGAGTGGATGCAGTTGAAGGGTCCCTACACTCCAGCAGCCGGCCCAACGCCCAGTCGACTGGAGCTGTCACCGGGTCAAATGGTACTCGACCTGACGGCGCATAATCAGGTCGGTGAAGGAACCCGTGCTTGGCAAGGTGCTCCGGCTCCTGTTCGGGGCCGGCGACCAGCGTTCGCGCGCCAAGAAGACGGGCCGGAGCACGACTAGAAGAGTTGGGCATACCGCACGACGCTTGACTGCCAGGAGGGCTAAGAGGGTGGCGACTCGAGTGTTCATGAGTTATGACTACGACCACGACGATGACCTTAAGAATGCACTGGCAGGCCAAGCCAAGCTGCCGGACTCTCCGTTTGAGATAAGTGACTGGTCTATCAAGGATGCATCTGCTGACTGGAAGCAGAAGGCGCGAGAGCGCATCCGGCGATGCCAGGTCGTTACGGTCATCTGTGGCTACTACACGGACACAGCGACCGGAGTCAGTGTGGAAGTCGGTATTGCCCAAGAAGAAGACAAACCGTACTTCCTACTTCAGGGTCGAGCTAATGGCACGTGCGTGAAGCCCAAAGCCGCGAAGTCATCCGACAAGATATACACCTGGACTTGGGACAACCTCAAGAAGCTCATAGGCGGCGCTCGATAGCGGCAGGGAGATGGACGTGAGACGCGCCCTTCTGGTCGGAATCGACGAGTATGCTTTCGGCCCCCTGACAGGTTGCGTTGCCGATGCCTCAGCAATGCGGGATCTGCTTGAACGCA
Organism: Chloroflexota bacterium; assembly: GCA_003158495.1. Classification (GTDB taxonomy): domain Bacteria; phylum Chloroflexota; class Limnocylindria; order Limnocylindrales; family CSP1-4; genus Fen-1039. Next base: position 1,252 of record PMJT01000224.1, read on the forward strand.
ACGCAGATGCGTCCCCTAACTTTGATTCTGAGTTGCTAAGCGGCCCCCCGGTCACAGTGACGCGGGCGCTGTTGCGAGAGAGGATCGAGCGTCTATTCGAACAGCCCGCCGATGTTGCCCTGTTCTACTTCTCGGGGCATGGAACCGTGAACAACCTCGGTGGATACCTCGTGACCCAAGATGCCAGCCGGTATGACGAGGGCGTTCCGATGAACGACATCTTGGCATTGGCCAATCAGTCTCCGGTTCGCGAGGTCGTGGTCATCCTCGATACATGCCACAGTGGGGCTCTGGGTCAACTTCCGGTGATCAACAACCAAGCTGGACTGAGGGAGGGGCTGTCGGTGCTTGCCGCGAGCCGCGCGGGCGAGTCTGCGGTAGAAGCCGGCGGCCGCGGACTCTTCACCACGCTGGTTTGCGACGCGCTCGACGGTGGCGCGGCGGACGTGCTCGGAAATGTCACTGCCGCGGCCGTCTATGGCTACGTCGATCAGGCCCTCGGGGCCTGGGACCAGCGTCCCTTGCTCAAGTCGCATGTGGCCAAGCTGACGGCACTCCGACAAGACCGTCCGGCCGTTCCACTCTCAGAGCTGAGGCAGCTACCCACGTGGTTCCCTGAACCAAGGGCTGCGATGAAGCTAGATCCCTCGTTCGAACCAACTACAGTCGGCCACGATCCAGACAAAGCGGCAGTTTTCGAGGTACTCCAGCGATGCCGGGCTGCCAAGTTGGTCGAGCCAATCGGCGAGGCCCATATGTACTATGCGGCCATCAACTCACGAGCATGCCAACTCACGGCCCTCGGCCGGTATTACTGGCACTTAGCGAATGAAGGACGCATATAGGGCGTGAAGGTTGGAATCACCGGCCACCAACGGCTAGACCGTGGCTCGGGCTGGACGGTGATCCGCGAGGATCTGCGGCAACAGCTTCGCGCTATCCCTCGACCGTTGATCGGTTTGTCATCCCTCGCGGTGGGCTCAGACCAGTTGTTTGCCGGGGAGATACTCAGAATTGGCGGAGATCTCGAGGCCGTCGTCCCCTTCCCCGGCTACGAGCGATTGCTCGATGGCAGAGGCCTCGTCTCCTTCCGGCGGTATATCGCGCGGGCCAAGCAGGTAGTGGTCCTTGAGCCTAGGGCGACAAATGAGGAGTCCTTCTTTGAGGCCGGGAAGTACATCGTGGACCATGTAGACCTACTTCTCGGAATTTGGGATGGCTTGCCCGCTGGAGGGCTAGGTGGAACAGCCGACGTGATCGTGTATGCGAGATCAATCGGCCGGGACACAATCGTGATCGATGCAGCCTCGTGGCGAATCCACGACGATAAGTAAAGCCAGACGTCTCGGCTCTCAAGCTCCAACGGAGAGCGCTCGAAAGAAAGCGGCTGCGTCAGCCTCGATGGCTGTCATGTTCCATTCATTCAGGACCCGAGACCGGGCGAACGGCGACAAATGCGGAACAACAAAGAATCCCTTCGACTGGGGGCGAGCATCCGCAAGGAGCCGAAGCACACTGGGGTCGCGGAGCGAATGGCCAACGACGACCAAGACGCTGCGACTGAGGATATCCACTAGCGATCCGTACAGCCCCGGCCGACCTCGGGCAAGAGTGACGAGATCTCGTTCCGAGAGGACGAGGGACTCAGGCTCGTCTATGCTCCCATGAAGCTTCACCACGGCCCGTTCGGCGAGTGGTCCAACCATTTCCGTGGAGACAGTCACATGGCCCGTCTGCTCGGACTGTGCCGCAACCTCGAACAGTGTGTCGTAGTTCGTCGTGACGATTCGGTCAAACACGCGCACAGCGGCCAAATGAGCGTCGGTCGGCGTCAAGCCTTGAGGAGGGCTCAGCATTCCTCGGATGACACCCACAACTGCCTCTCGGTTTCGAGCGACTTCGAGGTCGCTTGCCAGCCTAGCGAACACACCGGCTGCCGAGTCCGCCTCGTAGGTAGGATCGCTCCGCCGCAACTCCTCGGCCATTCGCTCGGCCAACGCGGCGGCCGACGGCATTCCGGCCGAGAGCGAGAGGCCTGCCCCGGCCAATAGCACCGCCTTACGGTCCGCCACAGCATCAGCCAGCGCCCGGGGGATGACGGGTTCCACCGATTGGCTCGGCTCCGCGCGGGCCGCCAACGCGGCCAGAGCGACCGTCGTCGCGGCGCTCCGCCCTGCAACTCGTCTCTTGCCATACCCGTCCGTCAAGAACCCGACGATCGCCCGGCCGACTGACCTTGCGAGGTCATCGGCTAGGTCGAACTCGCTCTTGTAGGAACCGCTCTCCCAGTCGGCGACCTCCTTCCTGAATCGGTCTCGCGAGGTCTCCTCCTCTGATGGCGCAGAGTCTCGATATTCGAGTCGTTTGAAGAAGGCGAGTATCGGCAGCCCGCTCGCGAGCGCTTGTCGATACTCCAGGTGCGTGACGGAAAGCTCCTGACCTGGGGTAAGGCTTCCATATCGCTCGCCAAGAATCAGAACAAGCACATCGCTCGATTCGATCTCCTCCAGGATGACGTCCCATGAGTTCGAGGGCCGGGCGGTCCATCCCTCAGCGTTTACAGGCTCGAGGTTGAAATCAATCAGGCGGTCGCACACCGCCTTTCGTTCGTTGGCCAGGTCTCGCATGGTGCTACTGACAAACACTCGTAGCTTTCGGCTCATGTCCAAGGCACCGTCGTCGAGGCCCAAATCGTGGCGATGGTGGCGCGGAAGGGGCGGATGCTTTGGGGCAGCGGGGCCGTCGCGGAGACACCGCCTACGGTGGTTTGAGGTACGACCTCGCAGTCACTGCCGGTCAGGCGCCAGGCGACGCCGCAGCAGAGCACCTCGGCCGGGCTCTGCCAGCTCTCGTCGCCGTGCGGCTCCGGTATTAACGTCCGGCATTCTGCAGGCCATTCAATACTGAATTCCGCGTCGTCAGAATCGAAGGCGACTCGATCAGCCGGGGCAGGCTTCGGAATCAGGCGGGCCAATTCAAGTTCTAGGCCCATTGGCAGCCTCCGCATTCAGGATTCGCCGCTTCGCAGCCTCGAACTCCTCGTCCGTCAAAGCCCAACCCTCGTGCAGCACCGCCAGCCGCTCCAACTCCCCCGCCAGTGACGTGTCCGGCCCGTGGTGGCTGTCGCGGGACAGTAGGTAGCTCGTGATCGTCGCCGTGATCGCCCCAAACAGCCCAATTCCGAGGAGCATCAGGGCCATGGCGGCGAGGCGGCCTTCGGTGGTGACGGGGGTGACGTCGCCGTAGCCGACGGTGGTCAGGGTGACGACGCCCCACCAGAGCGCGTCGAAGGGGTTGTCGACGGCCTTGTTGATGCCGTGCTCGGCGATGTACATCCAGGCCGAGCAGAGGGCCATGACGCCGAGCCAGGCGAGCAGGAGCCAGGCGAAGCCCTTGTGTCGAGCCAGGCCGTTCAGGTGGAGGCCGGCTCGATAGATGCCGGCGAAGGCCCGAACGAGTCGAAGCAGCCGAAGGAGCCGCAGCGGGCGGGCGATCCGGATCGGCGGCGCGAGGGCGATGACGTCGATCCAGTGGCCCTTGAGATAGTCGAGCCGGCTGCGGGCGGCGAGGATGCGCGACCCGAATTCGAGGACGAACAGGCCGGTCAGGACGAGTTCGGCAGCGTTGATCTCGGGTCGATCGGCGGCGGCCTGCTGGATGTCATCGACGATGAAGCCGAGCGCGACGTACACGATCGCGAGCGCGGCCATCGCCAACTCCCACGCCACCTCGTGCGTGACGAACCAGGCGTTGAACGCGTCGCGACGCCCGGCGCGCGCCAAAGCGTCGCCAATCGACGGCGCGGCACTCCGTATCGCGATATCCCCCATCGCCTACCCCAGCGCTCGTGACATTGGACGAAGCGGCTCGGAACGCCCGTTCAGTGTACACGCAGTCAAACGCCATGTGACCCGGTTCGAGCCGGCGAATTGGCTCAGCCGTGACTCTGGGCCTGGCCCAT
>PMJT01000111.1 GCA_003158495.1 Chloroflexota bacterium
GGCCAAGGCCAAGGAGATCCGGGGTCGGGTCGAGAAGATGATCACGCTGGCCAAGCGCGGCGATCTCGCTGCGCGACGGGCAGTCATTGCGGAGTTCCCCAACGAGCCTCTCGTTGTAACCAAGCTCTTCGACGAGATCGCGCCCAAGTACGCCGACCGGACCTCGGGTTTCACCCGGATCGTCCACCTCGGCCAGCGCTACGGCGACGCGGCTCCGATCGTACAGATCGAACTGGTGTAGCTAACGAAACGATGAATCGCCGGTCCGGCGGATGGCCCGCTAGGCGGCGCGGAGCACGCGAGCGAGCGCACTGACGTGCGTGAGCGAACGAGCGGACGAGCCAACGACGCAGGGCGCCGACAGAGCGGCGACCACAGTGTCCGAGAGGGCACTCCGGTGCGCTACCGCGCAACGGTTGAATACGACGGCACGGACTATGCCGGGTTCCAGGTGCAACCTGGGGCGCGGACGGTCCAGGGAGAACTCGAGGCCGCTCTGGCGAAGATCTCGGGCGAAAGCCCGGTCAGAGTCGCGGCGGCAGGTCGAACCGACGCCGGGGTCCACGCCATTGGGCAGGTGATCGCATTCACCGACCCGAAGGGCAGGCCGGCGAAGGAGCTGGCCAGGGCGCTCAACGCCCTGCTGCCGGAGGACGTGGCAATCCGAGAGGTGCGCCGGGTCCCGGCCGGGTTCCACCCGCGCTATGCGGCGCGATACCGGGAGTATCGCNNCTTCAGCGCCTTCGGGGTGGCGCATCGGCAGCCGGTGCGGACCGTGCATTCGGTCCGGGTTCGGCGAACGGGATCGCTAGTCACGATAGACATCGCGGCAGAGGCGTTCCTGCGCCAGATGGTGCGAAGGATCGTGGCCGTCCTCCTCGAGGTCGGACACGGCAGGGCAAACGAAGAGGTAGTCGCCCAGGCGCTAGCGTCGAAGCGAACGGCACTCAATGGGGCCACGGCCCCCGCGAAGGGCCTCTGCCTCCAGCGCGTCGTCCTTGGGTCCATGAGGGCCAGGACGGCGTCGGCAAGCACGACCGCCAGAACGGAGAACGATGACCGCGAAGACATATACGGTCCGTGAGAGCGAGATCGAGCGACGCTGGTACGTCGTGGACGCGACGGACGAGACGCTCGGCCGTCTTGCGTCGCGCATCGCCCGCGTGCTCGAAGGCAAGAACAAGCCTGCCTATAGCCCGACTCTCGACTGCGGCGACCATGTGGTCGTCGTCAACGCCGGCAAGATCCACGTCACGTCGGCCAAGAAAGAGACCAAGCTGTACATGCGGCACAGCGGATATCCGCATGGCCTCAAGGCCGAGAGCCTTGGCCATCTGCTGGACCGCCGGCCAGAAGAAGTGATCCGCCGCGCGGTCAAGGGNNCACCCGCACCAGGCCCAGCGGCCCGAGCCGCTCGCCTGACGAGGAGCGTGATGACCACCCCAGCCTTCTTCTACGGGACCGGTCGCCGCAAGACTGCGGTGGCTCGCGTCCGTCTCGTCCCCGGTTCGGGCGAGATCGTCGTCAACGATCGCACCCTGGATGCGCATTTCGGCAACGCGATTGACGAGGCAGACGTCCGCCTCCCGTTCCGCGTCACCGGCACTGAAGGCGCGTACAACGCCCAGATCAAGGTCGAGGGCGGCGGCGTCACCGGTCAGGCCGGCGCCATCCGCCACGGTATCGCCCGGGCCCTGCTTCAGATGGACCCCGAGGGTCACCGCCTCCCGCTTCGCCAGGCCGGCCTTCTCAGCCGCGACCCGCGAATGAAGGAGCGGAAGAAGTACGGTCTCAAGCGCGCTCGCAAGGCCCCGCAGTACACGAAGCGATAGGCACCTCGCGGGCCGTCCAAGGCTTCGTTGGACACTGCGCTTCTCGCTCACGGGCCTTCAAGCCCGTTCGCTCCGGTGCTCGCACCCGCCTCGCCTTGAATGGCCGGCTCGGCGCCTGCAACACAGACATATCGCACGCGTCGGGTTCGCCCGGCGCGTGCGTTGTTCTTGGCGCATCGCCGAACGGGCGCGCGGCCGCTGGGCCGGTGCTCTCGGACACTTGGGCACGTGGCGTAGGACGAGCGACGGCACGGGCCCGGCTCAGGTACCCGAGACGGACGTGTCGCCATTCGTCATCATGTACCCATGACGGACGACCTCTACGAGCGCTACAAGGAAGCACTGCGGCTTGGGCACGTGGCGCTGCTGCGCGGTGCCCTCGAGGAAGCACTGACGGCATACCGGGCGGCGGCGGTAATCGCGCCGTCGCGCGCGCTGCCCCACACCAGCTTGGGCGGGGCGTTGCTGCGGCTCGGCCGGCTGGAAGAAGCACTGGTCGAATACGCCGCCGCCGTTGCACGGGCGCCGCACGACGAAGGCGCTCTCCTGGGTCAGGCTGAAGCCCTAACGACGGCCGGAATGCGTTCCGAAGCGGCAATAGCGCTGGACCACGTGTCGGAGATCCAGGAAGCGGCCGGCCGGCTGCCCGAGGCTGCCGATACGCTGCGCCGCGCCCTCGAGCTTGAGGACTCGCCCGAGCGTGCCCGACGCCAGCGAGGACTGAGGCGAGAGACCCGGCTCTCCGCAGGCGACCAGGCTGCGGAGCAGCTCCTGGCGAAGGCACTCCGGCTTCGAGACGAGCCGGCCATCGCATACTTGGCGCCGATCCCGGCGCCGGTCCCAGTTCCGGCCCCGGCCCATGCGGCGGGGATCGCGACGACCCAGACGAAGCGAGCCGACGTGCTCGAGGTTGCCGGCAACCGCAGGTCCATCGAGAACCAGGGCCGGCCCGCCGCCGCCGAGCCAACGCCGGCGACGGCGGAAGCGATCGTTGTCACGAACGACACCGGGGCCACGGAGCCCGAAACGATCCAGACCGCCGCCGCGGCAAGCGCCGGACTGGCCCTACACGCCCCGGAGTCTGAACCTGCAGTTGCCGAGACCGCCGTCGACGACTTGCTCCCGGCTGTCGAAGTCGCCACGGCTGCCGAAGTTGCCGCGGTCTTTCGAGACGTCAGACAGGCCGAGCGGAACACCGCCGGGCCGATCGCCGCCAAGCCGGAGGCCGCACCCGTCGCCTCTGGCCTGAGTCCCGAGCCAGTGGGCGTCATGGCTGGAGCCATCGATACAGCGTCACAACCCGGTACCGTCGGCGAGAGCGAGCACCAGCCGACCGGCGATGAGCTGCTGGTCGCTGCCGAGGCCGCCGACCTGGCCGGGGACGAGAAGGCGCTTCGCTCGCTGCTCGTCTGGACCGCCCGGGCCTACGCGCGGGAAGGCAAGTTCGAGGCCGGTCTGGACGCGACTCACCGGCTGCTGCAGCGCGGCCCCGGCGACGTCGACGCCCACCTCGTTCTCGTGGAGTTGTACGTAGCCCGGAACTGGAACAGCCTCGCGGCGGAGAAGCTGGCCCTGCTCGGCCGGATCGCGGAACTGGACGACGACGAAGAGACGCGCCAGCGTCTTTGCGCGGTGGCAAGCCGGGCATTCCCCAACGACGACCGGCTCGAGGCGCTCTGCTCGTAGCCGGCCCGTCGGCCGCGTGTCCGCGACGTTACGCGGCGAGATCGCCGGCAATGGTCCACACGGCCGAGGCCTCCGGCCCGCGGTATACACTTAGGCCTCGATGCCACTGATCCAGTCGGCGCTCGCCAAGATCAGCCCGAATGTCCTGGCCGATATCGCCATCACGGCTCTCCTGATCTACTGGCTGTTCAGTCTGATCAGGGGGACGCGCGCGGTTCGACTGGTCATCGGCGTATGCCTCCTGCTCCTCGTCTACGGAGCGGCGGTGACGTTCGACCTGCGCCTCCTCAAGGTCATCCTCCAGACCAGTGCCTACGTGGGGCTGTTCGCGCTTGTCGTTGTCTTCCAGCCGGAACTGCGGCGCGCCCTCGACCGAATCGGCCGCCTGGGCTCCCTGGCCTGGCTGATATCGCCGGCCGAGCAATCGATGACGGCCCATGTCGCGACAGAGGTAGCCGCTGCAGCTGAGAGGCTGTCGCACGAGGGCCACGGTGCCCTGATCGTCATGGAGCGGGAGACCGGCCTGCAGGAGATCGCCGAGACGGGCGTCATGCTTCACGCCGACGTATCCGCGGACCTGCTGGTCACGCTCTTTTCGCCCCGGACGCCCCTCCACGACGGCGCCGTGATCATCCGAAGCGACCGCCTGCTCGCCGCCGGCGCGATCCTGCCCTCGGCAGAGACGACGATCCCGCTCGAGCGGTTCGGAACTCGCCACAAGGCCGCGCTCGGCATGACGGAACAGACCGATGCTATCGTCGTGGTCGTCTCCGAGGAGAGCGGTCAGATCAGCCTCGTGGAGCGCGCCCGTATCGTGCGCAACCTCGACCAGCCCAAACTGGCCCGAGCTCTGGCCGCGCTGCTCCGCCCGCAGACGGCGAGCGGCTTCCTGCATACCAGGCGGACGCCGCCGCGGCGGGTCGGGCCTTCGGTACGCGACTTCGCCCGACGGGCGCGGCTCGGCGCCCTCGGTCGCTCCGCCGGCAGATCCGGTAAGGGCCCCAACGTACCGCCGGCGTCCAGCCCGGACGAAGCTTCGGACGGCCAGGAGCAGGCCTCATGAGAGTCGTCCGGTTCTTCCTGGGCAATCTGCCGCTCAAGATCGGGGCAGTGCTGCTGGCCGTGATCCTTTATGGGGCCATGATCGCCCTGCAGAGCACCCAACAGTGGCCTGGAACGATCGCCATCGAGCTGGTCAACCAACCGGCGACTGCGTCTCTCGTGGACGCCCAGTCGATTCCGCCGGTCCAGGACATCAAGTACATCGCCGCCGCCGACGTGCCCGTTTCGCAGTCGCTCTTTCGGGCAACCGTCGATCTGTCCAACGCCAAGCCCAGTGAGAGCGATTCGCTGCTCGTCAAGGTCAAGCTGGTCGCCGAGGACCCGCGGATCCAGATCATCGACTACCAGCCCCAGCAGATAGCTATCAAACTCGAGCCGATCATCCACAAGACAGTCCAGGTCGTCGTCGACAAGGTCGCCGTGCCTTCCGGTCTTTCGCCCGGCGCGCCGATCGTCACGCCGCCGACCGTCGACGTGTCCGGAGCCTCTTCCATCGTCAGGAGCGTGGCCTACGCCCAGGCCAGCGTGCGGATCGACGCCTCCGGCCTCGACGTGAACGCGGATGTAGATCTAGTTGCCCGCGATGCCTCCAACAACCAGGTGAACAACGTCACGTTCAACCCGCGGACGGTGCACGTCCAGATGCTCATCGGCAGCCAGATACGGACCGAAACCGTGCCTGTTGATCCCGCCCTGACGGGCACTCCGGCGGCGGGTTACTGGGTCACATCTATCGACATCAGCCCTCTGTCTGCGGCCGTGAGCGGCCAGGCCGATGCCCTCGCCGTGTTGAGTGGCAAGGCAAGCACGCAGCCGATCTCCGTCGCCGGCGCGACGGGCGATGTCACCAAGACCGTCAACCTGGCCCTGCCGAGCGGTGTCGCCTCAACGGTGGGGCCGATCACCGTGACCGTCCACCTTGCATCCCCGTCCACCACCCGGAGCGTGAGTGTAGGAGTGGTGCTCCTGGGTGCGAGGACCGATCGCATCTATAATCTGTCGACCCCCAGCGTGATCGTGACCCTGGGCGGAGCCACGGCCGCCCTGAATGCGTTCGACACGTCCACTCTCGTGGCCACCGTCTCGGTCGGAACCCTGGACGCCGGCGCCCACACGTTGATTTTGACGATCACGGTCCCGCCGGGTATCAAGGTCGTCACGATCAGCCCCGCCGGGATCGTCGTCACCGTCACCGTACCGCCGTCACCGTCACCGTCACCGTCACCGTTGCCGTCGGTCTGACCCTAGGAGCGACCCTTGCCCCGACTCTTCGGCACGGATGGTATCCGTGGAACCGCCAACGTCGACCTGAAACCAAGTACCGCCTATGCCCTGGGTCGTGCCACGGCTCACCGCCTGGCCGGCCCGGGCAGGCCGATCGTGGTGGGCCAGGACACGCGCCGCTCGGGCGACATGTTCGCGGCGGCAATCGTGGCCGGGGCGACGAGCATGGGCGTCGACGTCCATCTCGTCGGCGTCGTGCCGACGCCCGCGCTGGCCTACATCACGGGAGCGGGCAGGTTCGCGGCCGGGATCATGGTCTCCGCTTCGCACAACCCCGCCGACGATAACGGCCTCAAGGTCCTCGACGAGCACGGCCTGAAGCTGGACGAGGCAGTCGAAGACGAACTCGAGCAGCTCATCTGGACGGCCGACGAGCTTCCCGGCGCGCCGGCGGACAAGCTCGGACTGGCGATCCAGGATCGGGAACTCTTCGACCTGTACGTCGACCGTCGCCTGGAACTGGCCCGGTCAATCTCCACGCGGCTCCGAATCGTGGTGGACTGCGCCAACGGCTCGGGCGGCATCGCCGCCGCGCGGATCCTCGAGGCGACGGGCGCGGAGGTGCAGGTGCTCTTCAACGACCCGGACGGTACCAACATCAACGACGGCTGCGGGGCGACGGCTCCGGGTGCGCTCCAGCGCGAGGTCGTGGCCCGGGGCGCGGACGTCGGGTTTGCGCTCGACGGCGACGCGGACCGCCTGATCGCGGTGGATGCCGCCGGCTGCGTGGTCGACGGCGATGCCGTGCTGGGGGTCCTGGCCCTCGAACGCCTCGCCACCAATCGACTGCCCAACGGCGCTCTCGTCGTCTCGATCCTGTCAAACGGCGGCCTCCAGAAGACGGTCGAGGAAGCCGGCGGCCAGGTCATCCGGACGCCCGTCGGCGACAAGTACATCTTCGAAGGCATGCTCGTCAACGGGGCCGGACTGGGCGGGGAGAAGAGCGGCCACGTCATCATCCTCGAGCACGCCAGCAGTGGCGATGGCGTCGTCACTGCCCTCGAGATCCTGGCCGTGATGAGTCGGAGNNCACAAGGACCAGTGGGAAGGCGATCCGATCATCCGCAAGGCGATCGCCGCAGCCGAGGCGCGACTCGGATCCGGCGGCCGCGTCCTCGTTCGGCCGTCCGGCACCGAGCCGTCGATTCGGGTCATGGTGGAAGGACCAGACGCTGCCCTGGTGGCCCGGCTGGCCGACGAGTTGGCTGCTCTCGCCGGGGAGCGGCTAAACTAGCCCCCTCGCCGCGGGCAGGGTCTTGGATACCGGGAGTCTTTGCATATGTGTGGAATCGTCGGCTACACCGGCCCGAGGGACGCCGGACCAGTCCTCCTCGATGGGCTGCGCCGCCTCGAATACCGTGGCTACGACTCCGCCGGGATCGCGCTGGTCACCGAGGATGGCGATCTCTTCGTCGAGAAGCGTGCCGGCAAGGTGGCCGTCCTGACGGATGCCCTGGGCGGTGGGCCCCCAACCGCAGGCGTAGGCCTGGGCCACACGCGATGGGCCACGCACGGGCGCCCCAGCGACCTCAACGCCCATCCCCACAGCGATTGCAGCGGCCGGATCACGGTCGTCCACAATGGCATCGTCGAGAACTTCCGCGAACTGCGCGATGAACTGGTCGCAGGCGGTCATACGCTCCGGTCGGAAACGGATACTGAGGTCGTCGCCCACCTCGTCGAGGATGCCTACGAAGGCGACCTCGCTGCAGCCGTCCGGGCGGCCCTCGGGCGCCTCCAGGGCGCATACGCTCTTGTCGTCATGCATCGCGACGAGCCGGATCGCCTCGTCGGTGCCCGCCTCAACGCCCCGCTCATCGTCGGCGTGGGCGACGGCGAAAGCTTCCTCGCCTCGGACGCGGCCGCGATCGTGGCCTACACCAAGCGCGTCATCTTCCTGGCCGACGGCGACGTAGCGGATATCAGGCCGGGCTCGGCCGTGGTCACGGATCGCTCCGGCGCCGTTCTGGACCGGCCGATCGACGAGATCCAATGGTCTGCCGAGGCGGCTGAGAAGGGCGGCTACGCCCACTTCATGCTCAAGGAGATCCACGAGCAGCCGGCGGCCCTGACCGCGGCGATGACCGGACGGCTTCGCGGCGACGCGGTCTGCCTGGAAGAACTGGACCCGATCGCCAAGCGCCTGGCCGGCATCGACCGGGTCGAGATGATCGCCTGCGGCACGGCTTATTACGCCTCCCTGGTGGGCGCCGCGCTCTTCCAGGAGTGGCTGGGCGTGCCGGCTCGTTCGACCGTAGCTTCGGAGTTCCGCTACAGCCCACCCCCGATCGACGCGCGGACGCTGGTAATCGCGGTGACGCAGTCGGGCGAGACCGCGGACACGATTGCCGCAGCTCGCCTGGCCGGCGATCGCGGCGCGATCGTGGTTGCGCTGACGAACACGGTCGGTTCGGCGATCACGCGTGAATCCCACGCATCCGTCTTCCTGCAGGCCGGGCCCGAGGTGGCCGTGGCTGCCACGAAAACCTTCGTCACGCAGGTGGCGACGGTCGTGATGCTCGCCGCCGATGTTGCTCGCCGCCTGGGCCGTCTGCCGGCCGAGAAGGACCGCGAGCTGGTGGAGGCGCTTCGGCGCCTGCCCTCACAGGCTGCCCGAACCATCGAGAAGGCCGCGTCGATCGAGGAGGTCGCCGGTCGGTACGCCTCCGCGGCCGGCTACATGTACATCGGCCGCTCCTTTGGCTACCCGGCCGCGCTCGAGGGCGCTCTGAAGATCAAGGAGATCAGCTATCTCCACGCCGAGGGCTACGCCGCCGGCGAATTGAAGCACGGCCCCATCTCGCTGCTCGATCCGGAAGTCCCACTCGTGGCCGTTGCCACGCGTTCCGCGGTATACGAGAAGCTGATCAGTAACCTCATGGAGGGCAAGGCGCGTGACGCCCGTGTCCTCGCCGTTGCCACCGAGGGCGACACGCAGATCGAGCGCCTGGCCACGGACGTGTTCTGGGTGCCGGACACCCTCGAGCCCCTCAGCACGATCCTGGCCGTCATCCCGCTCCAGCTCTTTGCCTACTACGTGGCCGTGAAGCGCGGCCGCGACGTCGACCAGCCACGCAACCTGGCCAAGTCGGTGACGGTGGAGTAGATGACCGGCCCGCTGGCGCGATCCGACTCGGAAGAGGAGCGCGTAACAGCGGGTGACGCCGCTGCTGCCACGGCCGGCGCAGGAGGGCTCGCGGCAGCCATCCCGGCGCCACCTCCCGGGACGACCGAACTCGGAATTGACATCATCCGCGTCTCGCGGATCAGGGATTCCCTGGACCGATTCGGCGATCGGTTCACGAACCGTGTCCTGACACCCACCGAGAGCCGCTACGTCCGTGGCCGCCCGGAGACGATGGCCGGGCGCTGGGCGGCCAAGGAAGCCGTCTCCAAGGTGCTCGGACTCGGAGTCCGCGGAATAGGCTGGCGTGACATCGAGATCGAGCGCCTTCCGACGGGACAGCCCGCGGTGAAGCTCCACGGCAGGGCCGCCAGGCGAGCCGAGCAACTCGGGATGGGCCGCGTCGCGATCTCGATCAGCCACGAAGCCGAGTTCGCCGTCGCGATCGCCTACGGCGTCCGGACCGCAGGGGGCCGCTTCCTCTACCCGCCGGACATCGAGGAACGTCTCAGCGAACGCGAGGCGACGCTGATGCGCCGCTTCGAACGGCTGCGCGGGCTTGCCAGGGACGTCGCCGTCGGCGAAGCTGAGCAGGCGGCCGCTGCCGCGCCGCGTACCGTCGACCCAGCCGGACTCGAGGAGGGGACCGATGCCTAGCCGAGTTGTCCCGGAGCCGATCCTGCTCGACGACGCGACCGTGGCGGCGCTCCTGCCGCCCAGGCCAATCCGCGGCCACAAGGGCACGTTCGGCAAGCTGCTGGTGCTCGCCGGCTCGGTCGACTACGCCGGCGCGGCGCTCCTCGTTTGCACCGCCGCGGGACGCGCCGGTGCCGGCCTCGTGACCCTGGCCACACCCGAATCCCTCCAGCCGCTCTTCGCCGCGAAGGTCGTGGAAGCCACGACGCTCTCGCTTCCGGAAGACGACGTCGAGGAAGTGGACCCAGAAGAGGCGCTGGCCCGGATTCTCGACCACGATCACGATGCCCTGGTCGTTGGTCCCGGACTCCGGCCGAGTCTCTCGATGACGGAACTGATCCGCGGCCTGCTTGCCCCCGACGAGGACGGCGAGCCTTCGCCGGCCGTCCTGGACGCGGAGGCGCTCCGGTCGCTGGCCACGGTCGATAACTGGGCCGCCGACGTCGCCGCCCGCTGCGTACTGACGCCGCACGTCGGCGAGTTCCTGCGGCTGCGCGCGGCCGACGGCGCGGATAGCCATAAGCAGGGCGATCTCGTGTTCGACGACGCCCGCCGGCTGGCCGCCGTCCGCGAGGCAGCCAGGGAATGGGGCCAGGTCGTCGTCCTGAAGGGCGCCCGGACCGTGATCGCGGACAAGGAAGGCCGGACGGCTGTTTCACCCTTCGAGAATCCGGCTCTCGCCAGCGCAGGCACGGGCGACGTCCTGTCCGGGACGATCGGGGCAATGCTCGCCCAGGGTCTCGGGACCTTCGAGGCCGCGCAGGTAGGCGTTTACCTGCACGCCATGGCCGGCGAGGCGGTTCGGGCCCGGATCGGTGACGCGGGCCTGCTCGCCTCGGACCTGCCGCCGGAACTGCCCCTGGCGCGAAAGCGCCTCGCGGCGCTGCCGGGTGCCGGTTCGGCCACCGCAGCCGCCCTTGCCGCCGCAACGGCCGCCGCGTCCAAAGCGCCCCACGGGCGCTGACGCATGGCAACTACGGACGGAGATACGGACATCCGAATTACAGCCACGCGGCTGCCGCTCATCGAGGTCGAACCGGGCGGTGAGCTGCCGCCGCTGCCCAGGACGGCGTGGCTGGAGATTGACCTCGACGCCATCGTCTCGAACGTCAGGCTCATGCGAGGCCTGGTGCCGGCGGGCGTGCGGGTCGAGCCGGTGGTCAAGGCCGACGCCTACGGCCACGGCGCCGTAGCCGTAGCCCGGGCGCTGATCGCCGACGGCGCCGCCAGCCTTGGAGTGGCCACATTCGACGAAGCGCTCGAGTTGCGCCAGGCCGGTGTCGAGGTCCCGATCCTGATCCTATTCCCGATACCAGCCGAGCACGCCCCCGCTGCGCGCGGACTCGGCCTCTCCATCACGGGCGGGGACCGCGAACTGCTCGCCCGGACGCTCGCCGCCCTCGAAGCCGCGCCGGACGACGCCCCCGGCGCCGTCCCGGACCGGATCGCCGTGCACCTCGAGATCGAGACGGGCCTCGGCCGCGGCGGGGTTCATCCCGAGGAAGCTCTCGAGGCGGCGGCCGCGATCGAGACGTGCTCGCGGGCCCGGCTGGCCGGCGTGTGGTCGCATCTCCAGGCGGCCGGCGACGCCGCAATCACCGCCGGCCAGGAGCGTCGCTTCGGAGACGCTACCCAACTGCTCGAAGCCGCCGGCGTAACCCTGCCGACTCTGCACATCGTGGCCAGCGGGGCGCTGCTGGCGGCCACGTCCGGCACCTACGACGTCGTCCGGGCCGGGATCGCCATGTACGGCATGGTCCCGGACGGCCTGGTCGAAGCTGAGAGCGCGTCTTCGGCCGTGGCTCGACTCCGTCCGGCGATGGCCCTGCGCGCGCGGCCGGTCAGGGTCGCGTGGCTGGATGCAGGCACGGGCGTGAGCTACGGCCCGAGCTATGTCACTCCCCGCCGGAGCTGCATCGCAACTCTGCCGCTCGGCTACGCCGACGGATACGCCCGCGGCCTCTCCAACAGGGCCCAGGTACTCGTCCGCGGGATCCGAGTGCCGCAGGTTGGAACCGTGGCCATGGACGCCATCATGGTCGACGTTACGGATACGCCAGGACCCCCCATTACTATCG
>PMJT01000033.1:0-401 GCA_003158495.1 Chloroflexota bacterium
ATGCCGCAGGTCATCGAGAACGGCTACCTCTTCATCGCCCAGCCGCCGCTCTTCCGCGTCAGCACCGGCAAGGTCACGCACTACGCCTCGTCCGAGGCGGAACGCGACGCGATCGTGAAGAAGCTCGCCGTCAAGAGCATCACCGTCCAGCGGTTCAAGGGCCTGGGCGAGATGAACGCGGACCAGCTCTGGGACACGACGATGAACCCCGAGAGCCGAACCCTCCTGCGCGCGGAAGTCGACGACGCGGCCGAGGCCGACGCCATCTTCACGATGCTCATGG
Source organism: Chloroflexota bacterium (assembly GCA_003158495.1). Lineage (GTDB taxonomy): Bacteria > Chloroflexota > Limnocylindria > Limnocylindrales > CSP1-4 > Fen-1039. The sequence goes on from PMJT01000033.1 coordinate 284, forward strand.
GCGAGCGCGTCGAGCCCCGCAAGGACTTCATCAAGAACGAAGCCCGCAAGGTTCAGAACCTCGATGTCTGAGGCGGTCTCGATCCGGACCACTCCCGCGGAAGCCACCGGCCTCGGAC
>PMJT01000033.1:422-19215 GCA_003158495.1 Chloroflexota bacterium
GGCTGGGAAGGGATCATCCACGGCGGCATCCTCTGCACCGTGCTGGATGAAGTCATGGCCTGGGCCCTTGTCGTCCACGACAACTGGGGCGTCACGGCCCGCATGAGCATCGACTTTCGCAGGCCGGTGACCGTAGGCCAGTCGATCCGCGCCGAGGGCTGGATAAAGGAAGCACGGCGCCGCATCCAGGTCACGGCCGGACGGATCGTCGACGCCGAGACCGGCGTCGAACTGGCCACGGCCGAAGCCACCTATGTCGCCGCTTCCGAGTCCCGCAAGCGCGAGCTCAAGGAGCGCTACGGCCTGTCCGTGGGGTCTGGGCGATGACAGAAGCAGCCGTCGTAGCGTCGCCTGCAGCAGTCTCGCCGGTCACCGCGGCCGCCCAGGCGTTCGTGGCGCATCACCTGGCCCAAGCGGCCGCCCTCGGAGAGCGGCTCATCCCGCTCGTCGGCCGCCCGGACGAGTTCGCGGCCGAGCTCGAGGCCGGCTTCCGCGAACTTGCGGATCCGGCGTACATCGATGGCTCGCGCCGAATCGCCCCCGGCTTGGGCGAGATCATCGGCGTCCGACTGCCGCTGATGGAAGCCGCGCACAAGGCCTTCAAGCGCGGCACGCGGCAGGGCCCGTCGAGCCCGCTCCTGGACGTCGTGAATCGCCTGATCGGCAGTCGCTACGGGGACGTCCGCTGGTTCGGCATGTGGAACCTGGAACGGCTCCTGCCCACGGACCCGGAGCGGACCTGGCAGCTGATGCGCCGCGGGGCCCGCGAGGCGGCTGAGTGGATCACGATCGACACCCTCGCCCATCCGTATGGCGTCGGTATCCTGGCCGACTCGCATCGCTGGGCGGAGCTGGAGCAGCTCGTCTTCTCGCCCTCCCGCTGGGAACGGCGCCTCGTTGGCTCGACACTGGCCACGTTGCCCCACGCCGGCGTCGCGGCCGGTCGCGACAAGGTCGTCGTCGAGCGGGGCCTCCGCCTCGTCGGACAGCTGATCGGCGACGCCGAGCCGGACGTCCAGAAGGCTCTCTCCTGGGCCCTGCGGACTATCGCCGCATTGGACGCCGAGGCGACCACGGCATTCCTGGCGGCCGAGGCGACCACCGCCCGCGACACCGACGACGGCCAACGGGCCTGGGTGATCCGCGACTCCCTGAACAAGCTCCCGGCGGAAACCGCCGCCGAGCTCCGCGCCCAAATCGACGGCGTTCGTCGAACACCGGGCGCCCCATCGACATCCCGCGCCGCCATCACAGCGGCTGAATTCGCTCTCAACGCGGGCGCGACACCGCCCGCCGCAAGCCACCGGGAGGAATAGCGCACCGTGACCGACGACCTGGGCCGAGTCCGCGTAATCCGCATCGAGGACGAGATGCGGACGAGCTACCTCGACTACGCCATGAGCGTAATCGTCGCGCGCGCGCTTCCGGACGTCCGCGACGGCTTGAAGCCGGTCCACCGCCGCATCCTCTACACGATGGGGGAGATGGGCCTCTCGGCCACCTCGTCGTACCGCAAGTGCGCCGCGATCGTCGGCGAGGTGATGGGCAAGTACCACCCGCACGGCGACGCCGCGCTGTACGACGCCCTGGTCCGCCTCGCCCAGGACTTCTCGATGCGCTACCCCCTCGTCGACGGCCAGGGCAACTTCGGCTCGATCGACGGAGACAGCGCCGCGGCAATGCGGTACACGGAAGCCCGCCTGACGGGCATCGCCGCCGAGATGCTCGCCGACATAGACAAGAACACCGTCGACTTCGACGACAACTACGACGGCACGCAGAAGGAGCCGCGCGTCCTGCCGGCAAAGCTGCCGAACCTGCTCGTCAACGGCTCGTCCGGCATCGCCGTCGGCATGGCAACGAACATCCCGCCCCACCACCTCGGCGAGGTCTGCGAGGCGGCTCGCGCCCTGATCGACGACCCGGACCTCACCTCGGACGACCTTTGCAAGTACATCGCCGGCCCCGACTTCCCGACCGGCGGCGTCATGTTCCGCTACGAGACCCGTCGCAACCCCATCACCGGCGAGAACGAGACCGTGGACGCGATCCGCGAGATGTACGCCCACGGCCGCGGACGGGTCGTGGTCCGTGCCCAGGTCGCCTTCGAGGAAGGCCGCCACGGGCGGATGGCGATCATCGTCACGGAACTTCCCTACCAGGTGAACAAGGCCGTTCTCCTGGAGAAGATGGCCGAGCTCGTCGGTGCCAAGAAGCTCGAGGGCATCGCGGACCTGCGGGATGAGTCGGACCGCGACGGCATGCGCATCTACGTCGAGATCAAGCGCGACGCCGATCCGCACCGCGTGCTGAACAACCTGTTCAAGCACACGGCGATGCAGACCGCGTTCAACATGAACATGCTCGCATTGGTCGACGGCCAGCCCCAGACCCTGCCACTCAAGGCCGTCCTCGCGCACTACATCGAATTCCGCCGCGAGATCGTGCGGCGCCGGACCGAGTTCGACCTGGAGAAGGCGCGAGCCCGGGCCCACATCCTGGAAGGCTTGAAGATCGCCCTCGACAACCTCGACGAGGTGATCAGGACGATCCGCGAGTCGGCAGACGTCGAGCGAGCGCGCAACAACCTGATGTCCGGCTTCGGCCTCACGGAGATCCAGGCCCAGGCCATCCTCGACATGCGACTGGCTCGCCTGGCCGCCCTCGAGCGCAAGAAGATCGAGGACGAATACCTCGAAGTCATCCAGCTCATCGCCGAGCTCGAAGACATCCTGGCCAATACCTCGCGCATCCTGGGTGTCATCAAAGACGAACTGACGCTCCTGAAGACCAAGTACGCCGGCGCCCGCCGGACCAAGATCGCCGACGACTCCAGCCGCGAGATGACCGACGAGGACCTGATCGCCGACGAGGACGTCGTGGTCACCATCAGCCGCCGCGGATACATCAAGCGCCAGCCGGTGGCGACGTATCGTCGCCAAGCCCGCGGCGGCAAGGGCATCATCGGCCATGTCACCCGCGAGGAAGATGCCGTCGAGCACCTGCTCGTCGCCAACACACACGACTGGGCGCTCTTCTTCACGAACCGGGGCCGCGTCTTCTCGGCCAAGGTCCACACCATCGTCGACGCCAGCCGCCAGGCCAAGGGCATCGCGATCATCAATCTCCCCGGCGTCCAGGTGGAGCCGGGCGAGGTGCCGATGGCCACGATCACCTTGTCGGACTTCAAGGCCGGCAAGTTCCTCGTGATGGCCACTCGCAACGGCATCGTCAAGAAGACGCCGCTCGAGCAATTCGACAAGGTCCGTTCCAGCGGCATCATCGCCATCACCATCGCCCCGGACGACGAGCTCGCCTGGGTTGACGTAGCCACCGGCACAGACGACGTCATCGTCGCCACCGCCCAGGGCAAGATCGCCCGCTTCCCCGAGGACGAGGTCAGGCCGATGGGCCGCCCGGCCGCCGGAGTCATCGGCATCAGGCTCGCCAGCGCCACGGACCGCGTCGTCGGCATGAGCGTCGTCAAGCCCACCGCGGACCTGCTCGTTCTCACCGAGACCGGCTACGGCAAGCGCGTCGCGTTGACGGAGTTCCGGCCCATGCACCGCGGAAGCCAGGGGGTACGCCTGATCTCCCTGGAGGGCAAGAAGACCGGCGACGTTGCCGCCGTCCAGCAGGTGACCGAAGAGGACGAGGAACTCCTCCTCATAAGCGCCGGTGGCCAGGTAGTCCGAACCGAGACCAACACGATCAACCGCTACTCCTCCCAGGCTCGCGGCGTCATCGTCATGCGCCTGAACGCCGGGGACAAGGTCGTCGGTATCGCCGCATTCCACGCCGGGCTGGCACAACGCGATGGCTTGGCGGAGAATGGCCCCGAAGGCAGTGAGCCAACACCCGAAGGCGGAAAGACCAAGTGACCGAACGCCACTACTCGGAGGCAGGCTTGCCAGGGGCAGACCAGTTCGACGTCTATACAGGGAACGCCAACCCGGAGCTGGCGCGGATGATCTGCCGCTACCTGGGAATTGACCTGGGCCGCTCCGAGGTGTTCGAGTTCTCTAACGAGAACATCTTCGTCCGGATCATCGACAACGCCCGGGAGAAGGACGTCTTCCTGATCCAGCCGACTTCGCGACCGGTCAACAAATCGATCATGGAACTCCTGATCATGATCGACGCGTTCAAGCGAGCCAGCGCCGGGCGGATCACGGCCGTCGTGCCGTACTACGGCTACGGCCGCAGCGACAAGAAGGACCAGCCGCGCGTCCCCATCACGGCCCGCCTCATCGCGGACATGATGACCGTCGCCGGCGCCAACCGGCTCCTGACCGTAGACCTTCACCAGGGCCAGATCCAGGGCTTCTTCAACATCCCCGTGGACGAGCTGACCGCTGTCCATCTCCTGTCGAGTCACTTCCGCCAGAAGATGATCGAGAACCTCGTCGTCGTCACGGACCTCGGCTTCGCCAAGCGAGCGCGGACGTTCGCCGAACTGCTCGACGCGCCACTCGCCATCGTCGAAAAGCGCCGCATCGGCAACCAGGACCGGGCCGAAGTCCTCAACGTCATCGGCGACGTCCGCGGCAAGCGGGCGATCATCGTCGACGACGAGATAGACACGGGTGGAACGCTCATCCAGATCGTCAACGCCCTCCAGCGGGAAGGCGTGACCGAGATGTACGCCTGCGCCACGCATGCCGTTCTCTCGGATCCGGCCGTGGAGCGAATCGCGAACTCGCCCCTGGCCGAGGTCGTGGTCACGGACTCCATTCCGATCCCGCCGGAGAAGCGCGGGCCGAAGATCAAGGTCATCTCCCTCGCCCCGCTAATCGCCGAAGCGATCGTCCGCATCCACCGCGGCCAGTCCGTCGGGGCACTGTTCACGAGCGAGGTCCACTTCACGCAGGAGATGCTCCTCTGGGACGTCGACGGCGCCCCAGATCGCCCGATGCCTCACGCGAGCGGACGCCCGGCGCCCAGGCCGGCCGAGGACGACCTCCGGGACGACTAGGCCACCGGCCGCTGACACGGCCCTCGACAACAGGATCAAGGAAAGGCCCGGCAATGACTCTCCAGCTCCACAAACCCGACGGCCGTGGCGCCATGGTTCCTACGCCCGCGCCGGCAAAGACCCGGGCCGAGGACTGGCGCAAAGGCCTCCGGTCGGCACGCTGGCGCGTCGCTCCGCTCGGCAACACGGAGATGAACCCCACTTCCACCTTCGCGGCTGTCGCGTTCTGGGTCGGCCTTGCCGCCCTGACGTTCGCCCTGTTGCTGTGGGGTTACGGGTCGCACTTCTGGCACTGATCGAGCAGGACGCGAGCCGCTCGCGCTCGCTGGCCTATACTTTCGCCCCAGCCCCCGGCATGACCGTCGGGCTGTCATCGGCCGACGCCGAGGGGCGTCGCCGCCTCGGCCGAGGCCCTGGCCATTGGTCCGCGATGCGGGCCGCAAACGAACGTGAGCTTCAATGCTTGGCTTCCTGAGCCGCTTCGTCGACTCGAACGACCGGGAGCTCCGGCGCATCGAACCCCTCGTCGAGAGGATCAGCGACCTGGAGCCCGAGATGCAGGCGCGCTCCGACGAAGAGCTGCGCGCCTTCGTCGAGGAGATTCGCGACGAGATCCGCGATGCAGGCGCGCCCGAGGAGCCGTCCGAAGACGAGCGCCACCACCCCGAGCTCGAGCGCCGCCGCGAGATCCGCAAGGATCGGCTGAAGCGCGAACACGAAGCCATCCAGGCCGCCATGGACAAGGTACTGCCGGAGGTCTTCGCCGCGGCGCGCGAGGCGATGCAGCGCACCCTCGGCATGCGCCACTTCGACGTCCAGATGATCGGTGGCATTGTCCTCCACCAGGGCCGCATCGCCGAGATGAAGACCGGCGAAGGCAAGACCCTCGTTGCGCCGCTCGCGGCCGCCCTCAACGGCCTGACCGGCAGGGGCGTCCACCTCGTCACGGTCAACGACTACCTTGCCCGTCGCGACGCCCAGTGGATGGGCCCGATCTACCACTTCCTGGGCCTGTCGGTAGGCATCATCATCGGCAGCAAGACCACCAGCGGCCAGGGCGAGGCATACATGTTCGAGCCCGGCTACCCGACGAGCGACGAGCGCCTGCTGAACCTGCGGCCCTGCACCCGGCGCGAGGCCTACGAAGCCGACATCACCTACGGGACCAACAACGAGTTCGGCTTCGATTACCTGCGCGACAACATGGTCACGGAGCTGGACCAGCGAGTTCAGCGCGAGCGCTACTTTGCCATCGTCGACGAGGTGGACAACATCCTCATCGACGAGGCCCGGACGCCGCTCATCATCAGCGGCCAGGCGGAGGAATCCGCCGACAAGTATTCCCTCTTCGCCCGCCTGGTCCCGCGGCTCGCGCCGCGACCCGAGGGCGCGGAAGAAGGCGGCGACTACTTTATCGATCTCAAGGAGAAGGCCGTCTCGCCGACCGAAGAGGGCGTCGACAAGATGGAGAAGCTCCTCGGCGTCAAGAACATGTACGACGCGGACCCAACGATGGCCCGCTACTTCGAGTCGGCGCTCAAGGCCCACGCCCTCTACAAGCGCGACCGCGACTACATCGTCAAGGACGGCGAGATCGTCATCGTCGACGAGTTCACCGGCCGCCAGATGCCCGGCAGGCGATGGAGCGAAGGCCTCCATCAGGCGATCGAGGCCAAAGAAGGCCTCCACGTCCAGCGCGAGTCGGTGACACTGGCCACGATCACGTTCCAGAACTACTTCCGCCTCTACACCAAGCTCGCCGGCATGACCGGTACGGCAATGACCGAGGCCGAGGAGCTCCACAAGATCTACAAGCTGGAAGTGGTGGCCGTTCCCACGCACCGGCCCATGGTCCGCGATGACGAGGCGGACCTCGTATTCCGCAACGAGACCGGCAAGTTCTCCGCGCTGATCGACGAGATCGTCGAGATGCACGACGAAGGCCGCCCGGTCCTCGTCGGCACCGTCTCGGTCGAGAAGTCCGAGCACCTGGCGGACATGCTCAAGCGCCGCGGCGTCAAGCACGAGGTCCTCAACGCCAAGTTCCACGAGAAGGAAGCCCCGATCGTCGCCCAGGCCGGGCGCATCGGCGCCGTGACCATCGCCACGAACATGGCCGGCCGCGGCACGGACATCAAGCTCGGCGGCGACGCGGCCGGGCTCGCCTCGGAGATCCTCCACCGCCGCGGCCTCAACCCGGCCGAGGTGGACAAGGAAACCTACGACGCGGCCCTGGCCGAAGCGAAGGCCATCTGCGACGCCGAACACGAAAAGGTCGTCGAGGTCGGCGGCCTGCACATCATCGGCACGGAACGCCACGACTCGCGCCGAATAGACAACCAGCTCCGCGGCCGCGCCGGTCGCCAGGGCGACCCCGGTTCGTCGCGCTTCTACCTCTCCCTCGAAGACGACCTGATGAAGCGCTTCGCTTCGGACCGCGTCGCCGGGCTGATGGAGCGACTCGGCCTCGAAGAAGACATGGCAATCGAGTCGCGCCTGGTCTCCAAGACGATCGAGAGCGCCCAGAGCCGCGTCGAGGGCTACAACTTCGACATCCGCAAGCGCGTCGTCGAGTACGACGACGTGATCAACAAGCAGCGCGAGACGATCTACGAAGAGCGCGACAAGGTCCTGCGCAACGAAGACCTAACGGACACGATCCAGGACTTCGTCGACGCCGAGCTTGACTCGATCGTCGACCGGTTCCTGCCGCCGGTCGCATCCCAGGCTGACTGGAACATGGCCGGCCTGATCGCAGCCGTCGAGGCAATCGGCCTTGGCAGCCCGGAACTGACCGAAGACGCGCTGTGGGACATGCACAGCAGCGAGGCGATCGCCCTCCACCTGAAGGACGACGCCGCCGACAGGCTCGAAAAGAAGGATGCCGACAACGCGGAGGAATGGGCGCTGATCGAGCGCCTCGTGCTCCTTCGGACGATCGACTCCATCTGGGTCGAGCACCTGACCGAGATCGACGAGATGCGCCAGGGCATCGGCCTGCGAGGGTACGCGCAGGAAGACCCGATCAACGCGTTCAAGAAGGAAGCGTTCGTCCTCTACGAGGAGATGCGCGACCTCATCCGCCACCAGGTCGCGACCACGATCTTCCGAGTCACCCTCGTGCGCCAGCCAGTACCGCCGGTCGGAGTCGAGGGCACCGGAGCGGCACCGGGAAGCGCCGGCGGCGGAGCCCCGGACGGCGCTTCGCCAGCCGATGCGGCCGCTGGCCAGCGCATCGCCAGAGGAATGTCCGGGCTGCGCAAGCCCCCGCCTGAAGGCCGTCCCGTGGGCGGGTCGAACAACGCCTCGAGCGCTCCGGCCGGCGGCGCGATCCGCCCCGGCTACTCGCCTGCCGGCGTCCGCATGGGCCGAAACGACGCCTGCTGGTGCGGCTCGGGCAAGAAGTACAAGAAGTGCCACGGGAGCTAGCCGTGAGGCCGGGGGGCCGCAACCTCGTCCGGCCGGTAACGCGCCGGCATATCGGCACCAGGACGCTTTGAGCCTGGACCGCCGCCCAGCTGCGCCTCGGACCGTCCGCGACGGAGCGCGGCCACGGATCAGAATCGCCCCGGTCACCGGCGGCGACCACGGGCGGCCGCGCCTCACGCTGGGCGAGCGGCTCCGCGACCTGCTCCTCGTCGCCTTCGCATTCCTGCTCGGCGGGACGCTGCTGACCGGCTACGCCACGCTCCGAATCTGGCAGGTCGGCCAGGAGGACGGCCGACGTCCCGTCGACGCGATCGTCGTTCTCGGCGCGGCCCAGTACAACGGCCGCCCGTCCGGGGCGCTCGCCGCTCGCCTGGACCACGCCATCGAGCTGTACAAGGCGGGTGTGGCCCCGTACCTCATTACGACGGGCGGCAACCTGCCGGGCGACAACTACACCGAGGCCCAGACCGGATTCAACTACGCCACAAAGCACGGCGTGCCCGCCTCGGCGATCCTCATGGAGGACACGGGCCGCACCACGCTCGAGTCGATCCAGCACGTCAAGACCATCTTCGACGCCCACGGCTTCCACACCGCCCTGTTCGTGTCGGACCGATCGCACATGCTCCGCGTCCTGAGACAGGCCCAGGACCAGGGCATCGAGGCATGGCCTTCGCCCACCGAAACCAGCCCGGACGACCTCGACAGCACCCTCGCCTTCAAGTCGCTGATTCACGAACTCGGCGGCATGGGCCTGTACGTCTTCGTCAACGAGGACGTGGATTCGGGCGGCGGTGCCGCCCCGACCCCCACGGCGTCGGCTCCAGCGTCGTCGGCATCGGCACCGGCGTCGACGGCCTCGTAGCCGGTTAGTCGACGGTCGCGAACCCATGCCGCCGCGCCGCAGGCCGAATCCCGGCGCGGAGGCCGTCAGGTCGGTGCTCGCCAGCTGCCGTGGGGTCCATGCGCAACGCGAATGCGCGACCTCTGCGGGCTCACTCGGCCATTTACTGGCGACGATCCCAATTAACCTCTTGGCTCGACCGAATTGACACCGTATACTCGGAACATCGCCGGTCGCGGTCGGGATCCGTCGCCTGATCGTTATTACCCCCGAGCGGCGATTGCATCACACTTAGAGGAGAGTAGTGAAGCAGGCTGAGGAAGCGGCATTCATCGATCTCATCGCCTGTGAGCGAGATTGCCGGAATTGCAGTTACGCGGCTGCCCTTGATTGCGATGGCAACTGCGGCGTCTGCCCCCACAACATCTACTGTCCCTGCGTGAACCCCGTAGTTGCCCGGAGCAAGAGCGCGCTGCGCCTGATTGAGCTCCGCCCGATCCTTCTTCAGGACGCGAGAGGCCGCTCCTAGTGGAGCCGGCCGAGATCCGCGACCTGGTCCAACGGATCCAGGCAACCTCGGGGCGTCTTTGACCTCGAGGTCAAGGAAGGGCGCCTGACCGAACTGGACGGGCACGTAGGCGAGCCCGGCTTTTGGGATGACCAGCGCGCGGCGAAGAAGCTGCTGCGCGAGGCCGAGGGACTTCGCGAAGAGCTGACGTTATGGCGCCAGATTCAATCCCGTGCCGAATCCACCAATGAGCTGCTGGACCTCGCCCAGGAAGAGTCGGACCAGAGCCTTCTCACCGATGTCGCCGGCGAGGCGGCCGAACTCGAGCGCGACTACGCCAAGGCTCGCCGCGAACTCCTCTTCGGCGGCGAGTACGACCAGCGAAATGCCCTGCTGACGATCAGCGCGGGCGCCGGCGGCACGGAAGCGACCGACTGGGCCGAGATGATCCTGCGCATGTACCTGCGCTGGGCCGAACGGCACAAGTTCGCCACTGAAATCCTGGACCAGACCGAGGGCGAGGAAACCGGCATCAAGAGCGTCACCGTCGCCGTCGACGGCCGCGCCGCGTATGGCTTCCTCAAGGCCGAGCGCGGCGTCCACCGGCTCGTCCGGATCAGCCCGTTCGACTCGCAGAAGCGCCGCCACACGACCTTCGCCCTGGTCGAGGTCCTGCCGGAGGTCGAGAGCGACCTGGAGGTCGAACTCAACTGGGACGAGATCCGGATGGATACCTTCCGGGCCACCGGCGCCGGCGGCCAACACGTCAACAAGACGGACTCGGCCGTGCGGCTGACGCATATTCCAACGGGCATCGTGTCGCAGAGCCAGAACGAGCGATCCCAGACACAGAACAAGGAGACGGCGGCGAAGCTCCTGCAGGCTCGCCTCCTCGCCAAGGCCGTCGAAGAGCACGAGGCCGCGCTGCTCAAGCTCCGCGGAGAGCACGTCGAGGCGGGCTGGGGCAACCAGATCCGGAGCTACGTCCTGCATCCCTACCAGATGGTCAAGGACCACCGCACTGACGTGGAGACCGGCAACACGACCGCGGTCCTCGACGGCGACCTGGACACGTTTATGCAGGCCGAGCTCGAGCGCGAGGCGACCGGCACGGTCGTAGGGGGCGATGGGCCCCGGCCGGCGGCCAGCTAGCGTGGCCGTGACCTACAGGCCGCCCAGACCGGCCGAACTCGGTGACTGCGCCCTCGTCTGGTATTCCGCGGTGGACGGCTACATGGCCCGACTCAACAGGCCGCTGCCGTCGCCCTACCTGGATCCCCTGGTCGCGCTGCTGCAGCATCTCCTGGCCACCGACCCGGAGCGCTTCCTGGTGGCGGCCCGCTCGCCGGCGGCGCACGGCGGCCGAGACGAGATCATCGGCTTCGGGATCGCCGTCCAGCGAGAGCACGTCTGGTTCCTCTCTCAGCTGTACGTCCTGCCCCACGAGCAGGGCAAGGGCATCGGCCGGGCGCTGCTGACGCAGATCCTGCCGTCGGCCCCGGCTGCGGCCGGCGAGGCCCGTGAGGCGGCGGGCGGCGACGCTGCGGGCGACCATGCCCCCGGCGTCCTCGCCATGTGCACGGATTCGGCCCAGCCCGTTTCCAATGGGCTGTACGCCAGGTTCGGGATCGTGCCGCGCATCCCGATCTTCAACCTCGTCGGCACCCCGCACCCGTCGACCCTCTCGCGCCTGCCGGCCGGCATAGAGGCCGTCCCGTTCGGCCGCCATGATCCGACGGCTACGATCGCGTCGATCGACCGGGCCGTCCTGGGCTACGCCCACGAGGTCGACCACGCCTTCCTGCGCGCTTCCGGGCGGACCGGCTTTGTCTACCGCTCGGAGGACGGAGAGCCCGTCGGCTACGGCTACAGCTCCGAGGCGGGGCGCTTCGGCCCGATCGCGCTCCTGGACGAGAACCTGACCGCACCCGTCGTCGGCCATCTCATGAATGCAATCCGGCCGCGCGGCGCGACGACGGCATGGGCGCCCGGGTCCAACGACCGGGCCATGGTCGCCCTCCTGCGGGCCGGGCTCCGGATCGAGGGCTTCCCGGCCCTGCTGTGCTGGACTCGGCCGTTCGGCCATTTCGAAGGCTATCTCCCGGCGAGCCTCGCGTTGCTATAGGAAGCGGCGGCCGAGCGGCATCCGGCGGCACCGGCCCCGCCAACCCCACCGGGCGGGCGGATCGGTGCTAGCCTCATGGCCATGGTGACCGCCGCCCCATCCGGGTCCAAATCGAGCCCGCACCGCCGACCCGGCGCGACCGACCAGGCGCCCGATGGCCTCATCCCCAACCGCATCGTGCTGGCCATGCAGGGCGTCACGAAGTCATACCCCAACGGCCGCGAGGCCCTCCACGGAGTCGACCTGACGATTCCCGAGGGCGACTTCGTCTTCCTCGTAGGGCCTTCGGGCGCCGGCAAGTCGACCGTAATCAAGCTCCTCATCCGCGACGAGTTGCCCACAAAGGGTGTTGTCCTGCTCGACGGTCGCGATCTCGGCCGGCTCAAGCGCCGGGATGTGCCGAAGATCCGCCGCAAGATCGGTATCGTCTTCCAGGACTTCAAGCTTCTGCCCAACAAGACTGTGCGAGACAACGTCGGCTTCGCTTTGGAAGTCACCGGCGCCCGGAAGCGCGATATCGAACCTGCCGTGGATCGAGTCCTGCGAGTGGTCGGCCTCACCGGCCAGGCCGAGCAGCTGCCCGGCCAGCTGTCGGGAGGGGAACAGCAGCGGACCGCAATCGCTCGTGCCCTCGTCCACAACCCGCGGCTCTTCATCGCCGACGAGCCGACCGGCAACCTGGACCCGGTGATCAGCTGGGAGATCATCCAGCTGCTGCTTCGCATCAACGAACTGGGCGTCACAGTCCTGATGGCGACCCACAACGCCGAGGTCGTCACCGCCGTCCGCAAGAGAGTTGTCGCCCTGGAGAACGGCCGCATCGTGCGCGACGAAGTCGGCGCCGCGTACCACCGCGAGGACTGAGTGTTCGCCTTCGTAGCGTTCAGCTTGCGACGCGCCTGGCACGGGTTTTGGCGCAACGGCCTCATGAGCATCGCCGCGACCGCGACGATGGTGCTCATGCTCGTCCTGCTGTCAGGACTGATCATCCTGCTGACCGGGCTGGACGCAACGCTCAACTACGTCCAGCAGGAAGTCCAGGTCGTGGCCTACATGAAGGACTCGGCCACGCCGCAGGACATTTCGAACCTCGAAGTCTCCCTTCAGGAAATGGCCCAGGTAACGCAGGTCAACTACGTCTCCAAGGACCAGGCCATGAAGGACTTCCTGGCCCGCCATCCCGACGAAGCCGACGTGATCGGTTCGCTGTCCACGAACCCGCTGCCGGCCTCGCTCCAGATCAACCTGCGTGATCCCAACGACTATCTCGACATCGCGACCTTCCTCAAGAGCCAGCCGGCCGTCGACCGCGTACTCAACATCAAGAACACGGTCGACCAGATGGTCACGGTCATCGGCATCCTCCGGGCAGGCGGCACGGTGACTCTCGTTGTCGTCGGCCTGATCGTCCTGTTCATCATCGTCAACACCATTCGACTGGCCGTCGTCGCCAGGGCGGACGAGATCGAGATCATGAGGCTCGTGGGAGCGTCGGACGCCTTCATCCGCTGGCCTTTCATCTTCGAAGGCGCCTTCGTCGGCTTGCTGGGCGCGGCGATAACCATCGGCCTGCTCTTCGTCGGCCAGGGCCCGCTGACGGGCTTCCTGTCGGACTACTTCAAGGTCCTGCCCGTCGAGGCCAGCGCCACGGTCGGCCGGAATGTCGCGCTGATCGTGCTCGGGACCGGGGTCGGCATCGGCGTCCTCGGCTCGTATCTCTCAGTTCGGAGCTACCTGATCCGCTGATCGACGGTTCGGTCGGCGACGTCCCCAACTCTTGAGGTTCGATCGATGTCCTCCACGCCAATCGAAGACGGCCCCGACGAACTCGGGTCGCCAGCCGCGGACGCCACGGCCACGCTCGAGCCGGCCGCCACCGAGCCAGCCGCCACCGAGCCGGCTTCGCGCCGCCCGCGGCGAGTGGTGCCGTCGCGACTCGGGCTGATTCTCGTCGCCATCCTGGCCGGCAGCGGCCTCTTCGTCGGCGGTTTCTCGCTGGGCGCCCATGTCGCCACGACGCCGGGAACGCCGGCCGATGAGGAGACGCGTTTCGGTCCGTTCTGGGACGTGTACCAGCTCATCCAGAACAACTTCGCCGGCGCCACCAAGCCGACCCAGGACCAGCTCGTCCAGGGCGCAATCAAAGGAATGATGGAAGCCCTCAACGACCAGTGGTCCTACTACCAGGGCCCCACGGACTTCCAGAACTCGCTCCTCAACGTTGGCGGTCAGGCCGAAGGGATCGGCGTCCAGGTCCAGCTCCAGCCGGTCGACCCCAAGTCCACCGCTACCTGCAGCGCCATCGGCAACGGCTGCGAACTGGCGATCGTCAAGCCGATCCCAGGCTCTCCGGCCGAGGCCGCCGGCGTCAAGCCGGGCGACGTCATCGCCTCCGTGAACGGCACTTCGCTCGACGGCAAGACGATCGACCAGGCCACNNAGACGATCCAGGTGACGATCGTCCGCGCGGTCTTCAGCCAGCCCCAGATCGACACGAAAACCCTCGCCAACGGCCAGGTTGCCTATATCCATGTCGACGGGATCAACCAGCCGGCCAGCTCCCAGTTCGACCTCGCAATCTCCGCCGCCGTGGCCGCCGGCCAGCACGACGTCATCCTCGACCTCCGTGGCAACCTCGGCGGCTACGTTACCGACGCGGAGAAGATCGCCAGCGAGTTCATCCCGTCGGGGACCCTGGCCTGGCAGCAAGACGCGGCCGGCACCCTGACCGAAGTCGCGGCCACCGCGGGCGGGCACGCAACCAACCCTTCGATCCACGTGGTCGTCCTCGTCGACGGCAACACCGCCTCGGCCGCCGAGATTCTCGCCGGTGCTCTCCAGGGTCGCGGCCGGGCCAAGCTGATCGGCACCAAGACTTACGGCAAGGGCGTCGTCCAGGAATGGCTGCCGCTGTCGAACAACTTCGGAGGCATCCACTTGACCATCGCCCGCTGGCTCACGCCGGACAAGGTCTGGATCAACGGCAAGGGCCTCCAGCCCGACATCCCGATCGACACGACCAACGCCCGGGCCGGCACGGATCCAGTCCTGGATGCGGGGCTGGTGTCGCTCGGTTTCCCGCCGGAAACGGCCGCCTCGCCCAGCCCATCGCCGAGCCCGGCGACTTCCCCGGCGCCAAGCGCTACACCGAGCGCAAGCCCGAGCTGATCGGGCGCCTCGATCACGCTGCGGCCGGATCGTCATCACCAACGATGCGTACCGCGAACTCACTCAAACGACGGTTTGCGCCGATGGCGAGTCTTCCGATAACATGCTGGAGAACGAAAGGAGGTGATGTGCAGTGTCGGATTTGCCGATGCGCTGCACCACCTCGTCAGGATCTGATCTCTAGGGATTAGACACCCGACGGGTGGTGTTATAACGCAGAACGAGTGCCGGTCCTCTTGGGCCGGCATTCGTGCGTCTGGTTGGCCCCGGCCGACGGCGCCTTCCGTCGGTGGCGCCTCCGTTCCTCGCTCATGCACCACAGCCAGGCTTGCCTGGCTCGCGATCGCTGCGGTGCTCGGTCCCGCCTGGGATTGCGCTCGGCGACGCCGGCCGAACGGCCATATGCCCGTTCGTCGTGGCGCTCGTCAGCCGGGGCAAACGACCAATTCGACCGCGCAGGCCGAGGTCGGCTAACCTCGTATCAGCCAGCACCACCAGGGAGTCTCCGTGGCCGAAGAGAAGACGGTCGCCCAGAATCGAAGAGCGCGCCACGAGTTCACGATCGAGGACTCGTTCGAGGCGGGCATCGTCCTGACCGGCACCGAGATCAAGTCGGTCCGAGCGGGCAAGGCCAGCCTGTCCGAGTCATATGCCCGCATCGAGAACGGCGAGGCGTGGCTCGTCGGCGCCAACATCCAGCCCTGGGACACCGGAAATCGCTACAACCACGAGCCAAAGCGGCCGCGCAAGCTTCTCCTGCACCGCGACCAGATCATCGGCCTGTTGCTCAAAACCAAGGCCAAGGGGCTGACGCTCGTCCCGCTGAAGATGTACATCACCACGCGCGGCCGGGCCAAGCTCGAAATCGGCCTCGCCCGCGGCAAGCAACTCCACGACCGCCGCCGCGACATCGCCGATCGCGATTCCCGCCGCGAAGTGGAGCGGGAGATGGCCGACGCGGAGCGCGGCCGCAGCCGCCACTGAGCCAACCCCGGCGCTGCGGCGCCCCAATGGCCTCGGCGAAGCCCCGCGCTGGGTGCCCGCTCGACGCAACGGCGATGCCCACCGTTACAGGTTGGGCCATTTGGCGCGTCAATAGGCGCAAGTCTCCCGGGTCGCCTTGCCGGCGTCATCGGTTACCATGGCGCTGAATCTTATCCGGCGTATGAGGGTGAAGTGACCGCGGATCCGCTAGAAACCGACGAAACCGACGAAACCGGCTCGGACGTCCCGCAGCCCGTACCCTCTAACCAGGCCGAGGTCGAGGCCGCGGAATCGCTGTACGCGGACCCAGGCGCCCCCGTCGCGGCGGTTCCGGCCACCGCTCTCCCTCCGGCCACCCCGGAGCCGACCCCGATCGCCACCGCGGAAACCTTCGATCTGGACGTCCTCGAGGCGGCCCGCATCCTGAACTCAGAAGCGGCCCCAGAGGCCGTGGCTGCCCCGGCCGACGCAGGTGAGACCGTCCCGGCCGACATAAAGGCGCCGCGCCACCACTTCGGTTTCCACCACGCACCCAAGCCAATCCGCGCCCGCATCTCCTGGAGGCGCCGGTTTGCCGGGTTTGCCCTGGCCTTCGTGGCCTTCGCGCTCATCGGCTTCGCCATCGTCGCTGCCGCAGCAGTCGGACTGACGAGCACCTACGCCAATCGGATCGGGCCCGGCATCCACGCCGGCGCCGTGGACCTGTCCGGCCTGACACGAGATCAGGCCATCGCGAAGCTCACGTCGGACTACGCTTACCTCGGTCAGGGCCAGGTCACCGTCAAGACCCCCGTAGGGTCGGCGATCATCACCTACGAACAAGCCGGTCGAAAGCCGGACGTCGAGGCGATGGCCGACGCGGCAATGGCCATCGGCCACTCCGGGAGCGTCTTCCCCGACGCCGCCACCCTTGTCCATGGGGCCGCATACGGCCAGCAAATCCCCGTCGTGGTCCGGCTTGATCCAACCATTCTCGCTCAGCGGATCCGCCAGCTCGTCGGCACCAGCACGATAGCCCCGGTAGACGCGCAGGCAACCGTCAACGGCGGCACCTTCGGAATCGCTCCCGCGACCACCGGCCGCGGCATAGACGAAAACACCGTCCAGGCCGAGATCATCGACCAGCTAAGCCAGACCACCGCCCCGGCGGATCTGACGGCGGACGGTTCGTTCGTGACCATGGCGCCGGAGATCTCCGAGGCCGACGCAGGCAAAGCCATCGCCGACGCCCAGAAGATGATCGTGGACGTACGGATCACCTGGTCGGTACCGCCGACCAACGCTCCCACGAATTGGAAGCCCACCACCTGGACGATCCCGGCTTCCGAGATCCGGAACTGGATCGTCTTTGGGGTAAAGCAGGACGGCACCTACGGCCCGGCCGTGGATCCAACGAAGATCGCGACCTACCTCGCAACCGCGACCGCCGGCGTGGGCATCGCCCCGAAAGATCCCAACGTCGTCTTCGACACGACCGGCAAGCCCGTCAGCCTGGGCCAGGGAGTGCCCGGACTGGCGGTCGATCCGAGCGCCACGGCATCAGCCGTAGCCGCTTACCTGGACACTCTCGCCGGCGGCGGCACAGTCGGCGCGAGCGTTGAGATCGTCACGGGCCCCATCAGCCCACAGATCGTCGACCTGACTTCCATCACGGGCATGAAGATCATCGGCACTCACACCACGATCTTCTATCCGGACATCAGCAACGGCATCGGCAAGAACATTCGCCAGCCGGCGCTGAACATCGACGGCATGGTCATCGAACCCGGCCAGCATTTCAGCTTCCTGCAGGCCGTCGGCCCGATAGACCCGGCCCATGGTTTCGCGATGGGCGGCGTCATCAAGGGCGGCAAGAGCGACCACACCGGCGCCATGGGTGGCGGCATCTGCTCGGCATCCACGACGGTATTCAACGCCGCCGCCAATGCCGGCCTGCAGATCGATGAGCGCCATGCCCACTACTACTACATCTACCGCTACCCGGTCGGTCGCGACGCGACGGTCTACTCGGACGGCACTACCACCTGGGACGTGCGATGGACCAACGACACGCCCTATCCGATCGTCATCCGGGCCTGGACCACGAAGGGCTCTGCCAGCACGATCACCGTCCAGCTCTGGAGCTGGCCGACGGGTCGAACGGTCGCCTGGACTGGCGGCGTCAAGGCCGACATCATCAAGGCCGGCGAGAACCCGCCGAAGTACACCAGCTCCCTCGCCCCCGGCGCCAAGAGCCGAGCCGAGTACCCCACCGACGGGTTCAAGACTACGGTTAACCGAGTCGTGACGGACACGACGGGCAAGGTCATCCACAACGACACGTGGAACTCGTCGTACAGCATGGTGAACGGCCAGTGGCTGATCGGCGGATCGGCCCCGGCTCCGGCTCCGACCCCCCCTCCGGTCCCGGCTCCGACGCCCGCGCCCTCGGCAGGACTCATCATGCTTCCGGCCTCGCTCCTCGCCTGGATAGCCAGACGGCGCCTGGGTACCACAGCGGCTTCCTGAGCCGAGGTCTGCCGCCGGCCAGCCGCAGCCGCTCCTGGGCTTGCCTCTTTCCGTGCCCGCTGTACAATCCGCGGACGCTCGATGCTGGCACCAACGATGCTGGCCGGAGCGCTCGGTCTGTGGCTCTGTGGGGATGCGTGGTTTCGACAGGGGCCGGCGACCGGAGAACGCGAGCCGAGGTTGAACTCCAGGCCTCGTAAAAAGGAGCCCAAACGAAGTAACTGGCAACAACCAGTCTGCTCTCGCCCTCGC
>PMJT01000262.1 GCA_003158495.1 Chloroflexota bacterium
CCTCCAGGTGAACGTCGATCGGGATGGCGCCAAGGCCGGCTTCCTGCCCGAGACCCTCGAGGCGGGGCTGCCCGCGCTGGCCGAGCTGACGAATCTTCGCCTGCTCGGTCTGATGACCGTGGGGNNACTGATCCGCGTGGGTCGGGCGCGCTTCGGGGCACGGCCGTCCGGCGGGACGGGCGAGCCCGTGCTCAGATAGGCAACACGCCGCTTCCTGGGTCGCAGGGCGCTCCGAGTTGAGATTTCCATTGCCGCATGCGAGTCCGTCGCGATAATCAGAGGCCCATGGACACTGAACGCTGGCTTGAACGTTCGCATATCTCGGCGCGCTTCGCGGTGAGGCTCATGCCGCGTGGTGGCTCGGACCGCGTGGACGGAGTATCCGACGAGGGGGTACTCCAGGCCCGAGTGGCGGCGCCGGCCGTTGGAGGTGCGGCGAACGCGGCCCTGGTGCGTTTGCTCGCTGAGGAGNNGAGCTGGACGTCTCCAAGACGTCGGTCCGGCTCGTGGCGGGGGCGACGGGACGGCAGAAGCTGATCGTCGTTGACGGAATATCACCCCAAACCGTCGCTACTCGCTGGCCGGGCATCAAGGTCTAGGGCCACCGTGTGACTCCGCCGAGTCCGTCGGCGGCCGGCGCGGCCTGGTGGCGGGTCAGTGCCGCATCGGCGGCGCGCTTGGCGCTTTCGCCGCCCCGGACTTCCGCGTCAGGCCGCTATAATGCGGCTCCGGCGCTGGAAGCCGACGCCCTCGCGGGCGCCGGTCCGAGTGCCCGGTCTGTGGGCGATTAGCTCAGCTGGTTAGAGCGCACGGTTCACATCCGTGAGGTCACTGGTTCGAGTCCAGTATCGCCCACCACTCCTTCCCGCAGATGACACGGCCGTCGTTGCGGCGTAGACGCATGGCAGCCGGTCTCTTTCGGGGCGGCCGATAGAATGACCCGGCCATGAATCCTGAACTCCTGCCCGAGTTGCCGCGCCTGATGCGGGTCGAGGCGATCCACGTCCGGGTGCCGTTTCGGCGGCCGCTGCTCGACGCGACCGGCGAATTCACTCATCGGCGAGCCTGGCTGCTGCGGCTGGTCGACGAGGATGGGAACGAAGGACTCGGCGAGTCGGCACTGAATCCGTTCGCCTCCGACGTGGCGACCGGGTCGGTGGCGACCTTGATGCGGGAGATCGTTCCAGCGCTGGCGGCCGGGAAGATGCCGGCGTGGGCCGAACTCGCGGCCGAAGGCGAGCCCGGGCGGGCGGTCATCGCTGGCCTGGATGGGGCTCTCACGGCGCTGCGGGGAGCCCGCGCATCTGTCGGCGGGGCGACCGAAACGCATGACGCGCCCGCGGCAACGATCCCGGTCAGCGCGATGATTGCGCTGGGTGGTCCCAGTGCGGGCGCCGAGGCCGCCGCCCAGGCCGTGGAATTGGGTTTCCGGACGCTCAAGATGCGGGCCGGCTTCGAGCGGACCACGGACCAGCTGGTGGATCGGCTCCGGGCCATCCGGGCGGCGATTGGCCCCGAGCCGCGCATCCGGGTCGACGCTGGTGGCGCGTGGGACCTGGAGACGGCCACGGAGCGGATCGAGGGCATCGCCCCGTTCCGGATCGAGTACGTGGAGCAGCCGCTGGCAGCCTGGGACGTGACCGGCCACGCCGCGTTGCGCGACCGAGTCCGTACTCCGATTGCCCTCGACGAGAGCATCGACTCGGAGGGTTCCGCTCGGGCAGCGCTGGCCGAACGAGCCGCCGACGTGGTCGTCGTGAAGCCGGCCAGGGTCGGCGGGCTGGCGGCCACGATGCGCATCGCCGACTCGGCGGCAGTCGCAGGAGCGACGGTCGTGCTGGCGACCTACTACGAGACCGGTGTCGGGATCGCCGCGGTGCTCAGGATCGCGGCCGCCATGCGAATGGCCCGTGACTCGGGGCCGGGCGCGCGCAGGGTCGGCGGCCGAACCGTTGCCGGCGGCCGCGCCGTCGAAGAGGCCGGTTTCGAGCCGGCGCATGGGCTCGCCACGGCCGGCATCCTCGTCCACGATCTACTGGCCGTGCCGCTGCCCATCGAGGACGGCGCGATGGCCGTTCCCGACGTCGTGGCCCTCGACGAGGACGAAGTCGACCGCTACGCAATCGACCGTTTCGAGGCTCGCCCGTAGTGTCCGGCATCGGCGAGTACCGGGGCTGCGAGATCGATGCAGCCGCCGCAGCCCGGACGGCGCATCATTGTTCCATGACACCGACAGAGCCGACTCCAATCGACACTAACCCGCGCCAGCCTCTGCCTCGAGAAGTCGACTGCGTTGTCATCGGCGGCGGCGCCGCCGGTCTGTCGGCCGCGCTCAACCTCGGCCGAATGCGTCGGAGCGTGATGCTAATCGACGAGCGCGACCGCTTCGTGTGGCATCACATCGCCTACAACGTGCTGGGGTTTCCGGACGGGGTCCCGGCCGAGCAGATCCGCCGGCTGGGCTGGCACCACGCAGCGAAATACGGGGCCAGACTCGTGTTGGGTCACGTCGCCACCGTGGCGCGCGACGGAGAGTCTTTCCGGGTCGGGATTGCCCACCTTCCCGAAGGTGGGCCGTTTGGGCCCCGCACGCCCCCCGGTCTCCCTCCGCGAGACACCGAGATGGCCGCGCTGTTCGACGAGGTTCCTGAGGGCGAGCCGTTCGAGGTAGTCGCACGCACCCTGATCCTGGCGCCCGGTGTCAGCGGCCACTTCCCAGACTTCCCGGGCCGCAACCAGTGCGTCGGCAAGAGCCTGTTCTGGTGCCTCCACTGCGAAGGCCACGAGTCTATTGACCGCGTCGCCGGCGTCGTTGGTCACGACGAGTCGGCCGTGCAGACGGCGTTGGACCTGCTCGTCTTCACGGACAAGGTGACGATCGTCGCCGGCCGGAGCGAAGGCTTCGCCGTGCCGGCCGCGCGGCTGGCCGTCCTCGCGAAGCGTGGCATCGCCGCCCACGCCTGCGCAGTCGCGCAGTACGAGAACCACGACGGCCAGATTGCGGCCCTCGTCCTGGATGACTCCCAACAGACGCGCGTTCCCGTTGAGCAGGTCTATACGATCCGATCGACCGTGGCCACGAACGTTCTCGCCCGCCAGCTCAATCTCGAGCTCACGCCCGGCGGCCAGATCGTCGTGACTTCCGAGCAGCACACCAACATTGCGGGCGTGTTTGCCGCCGGCGACGCCACGAGCCTGCACGACCACCAG
>PMJT01000221.1:0-28535 GCA_003158495.1 Chloroflexota bacterium
CGGCGGCTTAGGGCGAAATGCGACGCGTGCCGCACATTCATACCCTCGAGGACGAGATCCTCTGTGTCGTGTCGGGGGAGATCGGCTTCTGCTCGAATGGCAAGGAGGTCACGCTCGCGGCCGGCGGTTACATCGTCAAGCCGCGCAACGAACTCCACTCCATGTGGAACGCCGGCAGCGCCCGCGCCCGAATGATCGAGCTGGCTCTCCACTGTTTGTCTTGCTCCAACCGGAGAACCCGGATCAGGCATCGAGCCGGGGCAACTCAGCAACCTTGTCACCGGTGAGGCCCCTTTTCATGACATTCCACGGCGTGAGCAAGCGGCATTCCGCGAATTGCCACGACCCTGAAGCCACGGACAGGGCTAGCCTCAAGCGGCAGCGTGACTCCCCGCTCAGTCGGCGCGCCCAAAGAGGGCCCCGACCGCGTCCGCGAGTTCGGGCGCACTGAAGGGCTTGGCTAGTGGCGCAGGCGTGCCGGCTGGGAGTGCACTGCCGCCGTAGCCCGACATGAACAGAATCGGCAGGCCTGGGCGAAGCTCAGTGACAAGCTCGGCAAGCGCCGGGCCGCTCATGGCGGGCATGACGACGTCTGTCACAAGCGCGTCGAAGGCGCCCGGATCGCGTCTCGCGGTATCGAGAGCGAGCCGCGGATCGCCCAGGGCGAGTACCCGGTACCCTCGATCCTGAAGCACCCGCTGGGCAAAGACGCGAACCGTAGTTTCATCCTCTACGAGCAGAATGGTCTCGGTCCCGTCCCTGCCTGCCCGACCAACCGCCGGCTTGGCGCGCATCTCCGGTGGTGCCACATCGAGCGCGCGCAGGTAGACCCGGAAGACGCTGCCTTCGCCGGGGCTGCTCTCGACATCGATGTAGCCTTCGGCCTGCTTGACGATTCCGTACACGCTCGCCAGGCCGAGGCCCGTTCCCAGACCGGGCGGCTTGGTCGTGAAGAACGGCTCGAACAGATGCGCTTGGGTAGCTTCATCCATGCCGACGCCACTATCGGAAACCTCCAGGAGGACGTGACTGCCCACGTGCGCCCCTGGGTGGGCCTCCACGAAGCCAATGCCCAGATCGGCGGCCTTCACCGCGATCGCGAGGATGCCGCCACCCGGCATTGCATCTCGCGCGTTAGCGGCGAGATTGAGGAGGACTTGATCGATCTGCACCCGGTCAGCTAGAACGCATGCCGCCCTGGTTGTCACGTCGAGCCGGACCACGATGTGCTCGCCGACGAGGCGGCGCAGCAAGACGACCGCATCGGATGCCACCTCGGCCAGATCGATGGGCGTGGGTCGGACTTCAGTTCGACGACCGAAGGCGAGCAGACTTCGGGTGAGCTCGGTCGCGCGCTCCGCCGCGCGTTCGATTTCGATTACGTCGTCCCGCCCGGGGTCGCCGACGGGATGGTCGACCAGGTGGAGTTCGGCAAAGCCGCGGATGGCGGTCAGCAGGTTGTTGAAGTCGTGGGCCACTCCGCCCGCCAGCTGTCCCACGGCCTCCATCTTGGCGGATTGCCGCAGGCGGGCCTCGAGCTCGATCTCGCGCGCCTCGGCCGCACGCCGTTGAGCCTCGAACGCTCGACGCTCAGTTACGTCGCGCAGAGTGACGAGCCATCCGATGTGGAGCCCTCGACCGTCGCTGATCCGTGTGACCCGAACCTTCAACCAGCGCGCGCTGGCCGAAGGGATCGTGGGTATTTGCGCACCCGCTGTCCCAGGTTGGCTCGGTTCTATCGAGATCTCGGCCTCGTGTTCGTCGACCTGCCGGCTCAACGAGACGAGATCCGGGAATCCGTGCAGCGCAAAGTCGAAGTCTTGCCCGAGGGCCTCCCCACCAACCCCGAGCAAGTTCGTCGCCGACATATTGAGGGCTACGATTCGTCGCTCGGGATTGAGCACCACGACGGCATCAACGAGCGAGTCCACCAACGTCGACCAAGCCACCGGGATGATGTCGAGCAGTCGGGATCGCAGGACTGCCCAGGCCCCGAGGACGCCGGATATCGCAAACGCCACTGAGCTCAGGTCGGCGTGCACGGAAGCACCGAGGCCTGCCGAATAGGCGGCGCTCGCCACCGCCGGTACAGCCGACGCGATGATGACGAGGCGGATCCGCGCCGCATAGGCGATCGGGTAGCGGTAGATGGCGACCACGAGCGCCATGAGTCCCACGCCGATGAGGCAATACGCGTACGCCGCCTCGATCCAGAACCAGGGCCCATGTTCGTAGACAGCCGTGGCGCCCCAGGCGTCGACGAGGCTCACCGTCGGCCACAGCAGGTGATGCCATTGGTTTGTCGCCGCCATTGCGACCGAGACCGCGGGCACGACCATCAGCAGAGCCATCCGCGGCCGCGTCAGCCATCCATTCTGGCGCGTCCAGGCGAACACGAACAGCAGATACGCGACCGGCGCGCATTCGATGCCCGGATACGCGACGACGGTCCAGGCGACCTTCAGCGAGAGGTCGGGCGAGGCCGCCTCGAGGGCGCTCGCCAGCAGCCACCAGCCGACCGCCAGCATGAGCAGGGCCAGTTCGCCCGCACCCGCCATATCCCGCCGACGCCAGGCAACCAGCGCAACTCCAGCCGAAACCGCGGTGGCGCAGACATACGAGATGACGAGAAGGTTCAGCTGCACAGACGCTCCCGAGCCCGCCGGGGCACGTGGTGGCACCAGCCATCGTCCTGGTCCGGTCGCTCCTCCCGGAGCCTATCCGCGGGCCCATCTTGGTCCTAGTCCGCGAAAGTCCTCCCCGCAATGGGCCAGGACGGATGGCGCCTACCCGCTCGAGCTTCTAGCTGGGTTCTTCCGCCCCACTCATGACGCGGTGCCCGTTCGGCTTCCAGCCTAGCGCCGCAAGGGCATAGGCAACGGCTCGCCGAACGTGGGCGTCGGGGTCTTCCAAGGCCCCTATGAGCGGCTCGACTCCACGCGGGTCCCGAATCTGGCCGAGAGCATTGGCAGCCGCCAGGCGGACACTCCAGCCCGGGTCTTTGAGGCGGGCCACGAGAGACTCAAGGGCGGCTGGGTCACCGATCTGGCCGAGTGACTCGGCCGCAGCTTTGCGGATATCGACGGCCTGGCTTTGAAGTGCACCCGAGAGAGGCCCGACGGCCCGACGGTCGCTGATTTGGCCGAGAGTGCCGATGGCGGCGATACGCACGCTGGCGTTGTCGTCGTGAAGGGCCGCGATCAGCGGCTCGACTTCCTCTGCGGTGCCGATCCGGCCCAGCGCCGCGGCAGCGTCCCGGCGGACGCGCCAGGCCCCCGGGTACTCGAGGGCATTGACGAGCCCCGCGAGATCTCCTTTGGCCTCAAGCCTATCGATGTTTGGCGGCCCGAAGAGGGGCAAAGTCAACCTCCTGTGCCTAGTCTGACACGCCCAGGTGCACCTCTGCCGATAGCGTGGCGGCAGCCGAGGCTATCGCGGGGCCGAATCCCCAGACTACCCAACACGATCGGGTCATCTCGCCGTCTTCCGGAGCCTGCACTGTGGGCCGGGCCGTAGACTTCCTCGAAGGCTCCCCGGTCGACGTGAGCGCGAACGTCGATCAGTTCCGCCCGGGCGACTTACCAAAGTTGCCGAAGGTGATTGAGCTGCCCGGAGGGCGGGATGAAGCAGGTCGAGTCATTCAGAGGCCTGCGACTGCGTCTCGAGGATGTAGAAACCCTGTTCGCGACTCGCCGCTCATCTGAGCCAAGCTGGACTCGAAGGAGGCGGGCCGTCTCTTTGTCTGCGGTCCCGCGGCCTCGAGTCTCCCCGCAGACGCTTCGTGGAAGCGGGAGCCGATAACACAGAGAGAGGCCCGCCTCGCGAGGGGAGCGAGGCGGGCCGCAGGTAGACTGCGAGGCTAATCTGGCACGGGCGAATTGCCACTGCTGGTGCCAGTTTCCGGGCCGGTGATCGCCTGGACAATGTCAATTGCGGCCGACAAACTGGCAGAAGTGGCTGACTTCCGGGCTGCGTTGTTGCCCGTGACGATGAAGTTACGGTGCCGGCGTGTCGGCGCGGTCGAGACAGGTAGACCCGAGGTCGACAGGTACCGGCACCGCCGCTTGAGCATCGCTACCCTGTCGTTGGGAACGAGCCATGGGCGATGTTCGACCGAAGCACCAGTTCCTGCCGCGGTGCGACACGGGAGGTCTCCCAGGTCGCACCAGCCCAAGGCGGGATGATGAGGGATGGGACGATGATGCGTTGGCTGATCGGCGATCCGCGCCTCGTGTGGCGAATGCGCCAGCCATCGCAGCGTCGCCTAAGCCGCCCGAGCAGCCCCGGCCTCGGAGAACAGGGCGCTCAGATCGAGCAGGATGACAAGCCGAGCACCGAGCTTGGCGATGCCGCGGACATAGCCCGAGTCGAAATCTGACGCGACCTCGGGGGTTGGGTCGACGGACTCTTCCGCGATCATCAGGACCTCGGTTACAGCGTCGACCACGAGACCGACTCGCTCGCCATCCGTGCCCGCGACGATGATCCGCGTTGAGCCGGTCGCGGCGCTGCCGCTCATCCCAAAGCGACTGGCCATATCGACGACCGGGATGATCCGACCCCGCAGGTTGATGACGCCATCGACAAAGCGCGGCGATGCCGGCACCGCGGTGCAACGTTGGAACCGAATGATCTCGTAGACCGAGCCGATGTCGAGGCCGTAGCACTCGTCGCCGAGCTGGCAGACGACGACCTGGAAGTCACTCATGGGCCACTCTCCTGATTGGCTGTGCGAGCTGATCCTCCGTGGCGGGACTCGCAGGATGAAATGCGAGCCCGCCACGAAGGTCTTGCGGGCGGCGATGGTGCCTCCTCGCCACCCGTGGGGTTATGAACTACGCCGCCTTGGCCTTTGAGGGAAGGCGCGTCGGTCGGCTCAGGGCTGTCCTGCGTTCCGGTTGGATCGAGGCCAGGTCTGGGGCCGCGTTCGGTGAAGACTCGAGAGCGAGCTTGAACCTCGCGACCAGGGCGTCGAGCTGGGTCGCCATGTCGGCCAGGCTTGCCGCTGATGCCACGACCTCTTCGGCCTGAGCGGACATCTCTTCGGTCGCCGCGCTGACCTCTTCGGCTGCGGCCGAGTTCTCTTCGCTCACCGCCGCTATCGACTCGATGGAGCTCGAAACGGTCGCGGCGGCCGCCGTCATGCGGCTCGACGCGAGATTGGTCTGGGTCGCGATTGCAGCGATGGCATCGGACGCATTCACGACCTGGCTCGTGGCACCACCTATCTCGGCGAGCGCCTCGAAGACCTGTTGCACGGCTCGATCCCGCTCGGCCGCTGCAGCCTTGATCTCGACGAGGGCGGCGGCAGACTTCTCGGCCAGGGCCGTGCCTGACTTGACCTCAGTTGCGCCCTCCTGCATCGCGGCAACTGCGCGTTCGGTTTCGCTCTGGACCTCGCCTATGAGCGTTGCGATCTCCTTGGTAGCCCGGCTCGACCGTTCGGCGAGCTTGCGGACCTCGTCNNGACCTCGTCGGCGACGACCGCAAAGCCCTTGCCCTGCTCGCCGGCCCGCGCCGCTTCGATCGCGGCGTTGAGAGCCAGCAAGTTGGTTTGCTCGGCGATGTCGTCGATCGTCTCGACGATGGCACCGATCTGGTCGGACTTAGAGCCGAGTTCGGTGACGCGACTCGCCGTCGTGTCGACCGCATCGCGGATGCGCCGCATTCCTGTCGAAGTCTCGCCGACTGCCTCGATGCCGTTCTCCAGAGAGACATGCACCCGCTCGGCGTACGTCTGCATCAGCTCGCCGGCTCGATCCGCTCGGGATACGGCCGCGGTTGCGGCCTGGACTGCATCGTGGGCCTGATCGACTCGCTTGCTGGTTTCGGCCGCACCGGCTCCCACCTGGGCGATCATCGCGGTCAGTTCCTGGGTGCCGGCCGATGTATCGGACGCAGCTCGGGCCTGATCGGCAGCGCCGGTCGCGACCTGGCTGATCGTGTTTGCGATCTGCTGGGTGGCGGTACCCGTCTGGATCGAAGCGCTGTCGAGTTCCTGGCTGGTTCGGGTAACGGCATCGGCGGCGGCCTTGACCTCGCCGATGACCGCGGTCAGATTGCCCCGCGAGACCTCGTAAGCGCCGACCATCTTCTTGAGCTGGCTCAGGAGTTCGTTGAGCCCATTGGCTGTTGCGCCCACCTCGTCGGTGCCGGTGTGGTCCAGAAATGCGACGTGTGAGTTGTAGGCGCGCGTCAAGTCGTTCGCAGCGAAGCCTTCCAGACAGTGCGTGAACTCGACCATGGCTTGCTGGATGGTCCCCATCTGGCGAACGACTGCCCCAAGACCACGGGCGATGCCACGCGCGAGAAAGAGGCTGACGGCTATCCCGATGACAAAGGCCAGCCCGACCAGGACGATCGTCGCGAGCATTCCGAACTGGTAGGTCGAGCCGATCTGGTTGTTGAGCTCCTCGGCACCCTTCTGAACCGAAGTCATCAGCGACGACACATCGGCCATCGCGGCCGCTCGGACCGTCGCGGCGGTCTGGAGCTTGGCCGCAGCATCAGCGCCATTGCCGGCCTTGGATGCCGCCCGGATCTGGTCGAAGATGCCCTGGTAATCCGTCAGCTTGGAGCGCAGGTCGGCCAAAGTCGAAGCCTGATCGGGGCTCAAAGCAAGGGCCGCAATGGCAGTCAGGCTGGCGTTGATCGTGGTGTCGTCGCTGGCGACTGCTGTGTCGACTGTGGCCTGAGCGTCGGCCTGGCCGACGGTCACAACGCCATAGGTGACGGCACGGGCCTTGTCCACCAGGGCGGTGTCGAGGGCGGCGAGCTTCTCGACAGGAGTCAGCCCGTCGTTGTAGGCGGTGAGCGCCTTGTCGTGAACCGAGGAGAGGTTCGATATCGCGAGCAGCCCCACCGCCGCGATCAGAACGAGCAATATGGCCGATCCACCGAGGATCTTGGCCCGAACGTTGGCGCGCATAACGCATACTCCCCAAGGTCAGTGGAGCGGGTGACCCTCCACGTATTGGCAGCTCAAGCGAGCGACCTTCGGGGCATCGGCTCCGGCCCGGTGCAATGAGATAGTCCAGCCTGCGTATTTCATACACTCTGTATCGATTGTCATGAGGAAGCCCGTGGACACCGAGGAACGCCGGGCGGCCGGTATGCGGCGTAGACGCGGTCCCTCAAAGAAGCTCGACGCTGCCATCGCCGCGGCGACACTTCGCCTTCTTGCAGAGTCAGGTCCCTCGGGTGTCAGCATCGATGCCGTGGCCCGGGCGGTCGGTTGCTCCCGATCGAGCATCTATCGCCGCCACGCCACCAAGGAAAGCCTGATCCTTGACGCCGCCCTGAGCGGCTTCGGCTCCCAGACTGTGCCCGAGGATGGCAGCCTGCTTGAGTGGGTGACCAGAAGCCGCGCTGCATCCTTTGGGGAGCCCGCGTTCGTCGTGGCCCTGACGGTGCTGATGGACGAGGCACTACGCGGGACCGAGCTTGGGCGCCGCTACCTCGAGGAGGTCTTTGGCCCGATCCGGCTCGAAAGGGCCGGCTTTCTCGCCCGGGCAATGGCAAACGGGGAGATCCGAGACGACACCGACGTCGACCTGATCCTCGATATCGTGACTGGGTCGTTGTTGTTCCGGGCGGCCCATCACCCCGAACGGGAGGACGATCTGCCGAAGAGACTAGCGGCCGTGCTGCTCTACGGCGTTGGGGCCAGGCGGGTGGCAGAGCCTCCCGATGACGCAGGCTGAGCGCTACAGAACTTCAGGGGCGGCGTCGATTGCGCTCCGGTCATCGTGTTGGGCGCCGGCCGGAACAGACAGCGCAGGATCTCTACGTCCGCAATCGCCAGCTCACCTGATTCCGCAGCTCCGATCGACTCTGCCGTCGGGGCCCTGGAGACCGCAGGCGACCTGTTCCTTGTTCGTCGCGAGTATCGCGTCAGCGCCAGGCCGTCATCGACGCCAACGCAGAGCTGCGCGAGCGCGAGCTGATCAAGCTGGCATCGACCATCGCGGACGTGCTGCGCGGGCGCGGCGTCGGCGAGCTGACCGCGAGCCTGGCGGCCGAGGCAGGGATCGTCGCGTTCAAGGTCGCGTTCGAGCGCTGGGTCAACGACACCGGTCAGGCAGACCTGTCCAGGCTGATTCGAGAGGCGTTCGAAGAGCTGAGAGCCGTGACCGCGGGCAAATGATTGACTGGGGCGGGGTCCGTATCCAGCTCCGCCTGGAAAGCGGCGACCGTGTTGCGGCCCGCACGCTTGGACCGGTACAGGGCTGCGTCCGCGTCGGCGACGCAGTCGCCGGCTTCGCTCCTGGACGGATCCACCGACGCGACGCCGGCGCTGACGGTGATGACTCCCCATGGTTGATTGCCTGCGTGAGTGAGTCCCAGGGTCGTGATGCCGGCGGCGATACGTGTCGCCACCAACTCGCCCTCGTCTGGCCCCGTCCCCCGCAGGACAACCAGGAACTCTTCGCCGCCGTACCGGTACACGCGATCTTTGGGCCGTGTTTCCCGCAGGATTCGACGGGCAACCGTTCGCAGCACTTCGTCACCGGCCGTGTGGCCGTAGATGTCGTTGAAGGCCTTGAAATGGTCGATGTCGATCATGATCAGGGTCGACGGTTGACCCGTGGCGAGGACGGACGCTCGAGCGTCCGCGAGGTCGGCGTCCATGAGCGTGCGGTTGTAGGTGCCGGTAAGAGCGTCGTGGTGCGCCACGACTTCCAGACCGGTTGCCGCGATCTCGAGCCGCTTGCGTTCCTTTGAGAGCATGGCGACCAGGCCCTGAAGGCTGGATGCCTCGGAATTGAGCGTCGCGACCACGACGCCCGCTTCGACCGCTCGGTTCAAATAGGGGACCAGGTCCAGGCCGTAGATTGCGCTCGCGATGGCATCGTAGCCGTCGCGAACCAGTTCATCGACGACGGGTCCGCGAAGCGAGATATCGACGAAGCCCTGGTTTCCCTCTGGGACCAACCATTCCACCGAGGCGTTGAAGTCGGCCAGTTCCCTCGCCGCCGCTACCACGCCGTTGCGGACCGGCGTCCAGAACTCGACGTCCTCGACCCCGAGGACCGCGATTCGCAGATGACGGCTCGAGGGTCCCATCGGCTTGACGCGACCCTCGGTCAACTTCGATGACTCGATCGAGCCCTCATACGGCCGCCAGAACTGACGGTAGTTGTCGCGGGTGACAAGTTCCGACCGAGTGATGATTCGCGGCTCGGGCGGGCGCCAACCATGGGCAACTGCGTTGAAAAGATGGATCGGTGTGTCGTGGCCCTGTCCGAACGGATCCTGAGTGACCGTCGCCGAGATGGCGCCAGACTGGATGCCCGCTATGGTGCCGTCGATGAGGTCGTGGCAGATGACCGCCGGACGCGCCCCACCGCTGGTTCTGGCCAGCGCATCGACGACGCCCACGACACCCATCGCCTCGGTGCAATAGATGCCTGCCAGCCGCGGGTGCGTCTTGATGAACGCTCTTATGCCCTCGGCCATTCGCATCTCGCTGTAGCTGCTCTCCACAGCGCCGACGATCTCGACTGCCGGATAACGTTCGCGAAGCATGCTCTCAAAGCCCCGGCGCCTCAGCTCTATGCCCGCGTGCGGGAATCGCGGTATCAGCAGCAGGACCTGGCCTCCATTGGGAAGCAGCGAACCCATCGCCTCAGCGCAGGTGCATCCGAGCAGGTAATCGTCCGGGCCCACGTAGAAGAGCCTCCGGCAGGGTTCCTCGGACGCCGCCCAGAACTGATGGGCCCCAGTCTGAAGCCGCGAGATCGTGGTGTTGAGGGCCACGGCGACCCGCCGCACACTTCGATTGGATGGCAGAGCCACCGGCGAAGCGTGGACGACCAGCTCGCTGGCCCGCTCGCCCTCGGCCCGCTGGGCCAGCTCGTCTACCAGGCCCAGGACGTCCAGTGCGGCCAGCGTCTCTATGGAGTCGGCAATCTGGGCGAGTGGCCCGTTCACGGTCCGCCTGTATACCGCCGAGCTGACGGCCCAGCCGACCCCGATGCCTCCGGCGGTCGCGATGGGGACCGCCGCCATCTGGACGCCGCCCAGCCACAGGCCGACCGCGGCTGCCAATCCAGCGACCGCCAGTCCCAGGCTTACGACCACTTTGTTCATAATCGGTCCGGCGGCACCGAGCGGTCGAGCCAGTGACCCTCGGTGCGAGACCTGCGTGCAGAGGCCGGCCTGCCGGCGTGAGCTGCGNNGGTTGGCATAGGCAGATCACTACCCGAGGAGTCGGTAGATGTCGGCCGCGGTGAACCCGGAACATGGCCGGAACGACGTAAGCGTCAGGCCGTCTCGCCCCGGCGACGATCGGGCCATGGTGACGGCGTCGCGGCCACAGACTCCTTTGGTTTGTGGTTTCGCCGCGCTCAGCCGGCAGCAGGCACGCCGATCCAGAAGCGAGAGCTCCAGTGTCAGCAGAATAAGTCACGCCCCACACGCGATCACCGTGAGTGAATGGCGTGAACCTGGAACCTGGCGAGGCGTCAGGCGTC
Source organism: Chloroflexota bacterium (assembly GCA_003158495.1). Classification (GTDB taxonomy): domain Bacteria; phylum Chloroflexota; class Limnocylindria; order Limnocylindrales; family CSP1-4; genus Fen-1039. The sequence continues at coordinate 10,476 of PMJT01000221.1, forward strand.
CAGGCTGCCGGTCGCGAGTTCGTCTTTCGAGATGGGCCGTATGTAGCACCCGGCTCGACGCGCCGCCAGCGCATGGTCGAGGCACCGGGGCACGGGCGTCAACTCGTAGGAATGTCCGCCGAGGGCGACCCATTCAGCCGCGGCGTCGCAAAGCCCGCCGTCGTCCGAGGGCTCCGTGCACGTGATCACGGCCGGATGGTCCGGGACGTGGATGTGGTTTTGGGTCACGCCGCATCGTAGCGCAGATGGGCTCACGCTCCTGATGCGATCGCCTGACTCGGCGGCCGGCTTGCCGACATCGATGGGCCAGCCCTCAAAATGAGCACTTACGCTGTTCCGTCTCGCGCCTGCGCGGCCTGTGCGCCGGGGAAGCACCTCGGCGGCAAATCGGGGTGTCCGCCCGCATACTGAAGTGGCGTCCGATTGCTCGTCAGCAAGAGGTGGACCTTGGCGATGTTCTGCACACAGTGTGGCGGCGGCCTGGCTGACGACGCCAGGTTCTGCGTCAGTTGCGGCGCTCCCGTCGGACCGCGAGTGCCACCCGCTTCCGGCGCCTCGGCTTCGCCTCCGTTCGTAGCTCCTGAACCGGCTGCCAGTGCCGGTGAACAGAACCTTACCGGCCAGATGTTCGTGCTGAACCAGAAGCTGATCTCGATGACCGGCGATCTATGGATCGACGATTCGAACGGCAACCACGCCTTCGAAGTAGACGGCAAGCTCCTGGCGCTCCGGCGCTCGCTGCTCCTCAAGGACACCTCGGGGCGCGAGCTCTACGAGATCAACAAGTCGCTCGCACACGTCCACANNGGCGAGCACTTCACGATCACGGCGGCAGACGGCGGGCAGATGAAGGTCACCGGCAACTGGATGGGTCGCGAATTCCGCATCCAGAAGGACGGCACGGACGTGATCGTCGCGTCTCGCCGGTTCTTCACTATCCACGACGCCTACGGCATCCAGGTCTCACCGGGCTACGATGCCGCGCTCGCCCTGGCTATCGTCGTTGCCCTGGAGCAGATCGAGAAGGAAGAAGGGCACGAGTCGTCGCCACTCGGTGGCATGTTGGGCGGAGGCCTGGGCGGGATCCTCGGTGGCTAGGCTGATGGGCCGCCGGCAGGACGTTGACAATGCCACCGACCCTCGATGACCACGTCGCTCGTCGTCGGTAGTAGCTGCTCGGCTCCTGACGGCAACTGCCCGAACCCTATGAGGCGGATCGTGTCGGCCGCCGAGGGTCAGTCCTCGGGCAGCCCCATGTCACGCCGCGCCATAAAGGCCGCAACCTGCGCCCGTCGCTCGAGGCTCAGCTTCGCCAGGATGGAGCTGACGTAGTTCTTGACCGTCTTGTCCGACAGGAAGAGGGCCTCGGCGATCTCCTTGTTGGTTTGCCCCTCTGCGAGGAGCGGCAGGATCTCGCGCTCGCGGACGGTCAGGTCATGCGAGCCGCCCGCTTCGGTGTCGCTGGCGATGCGGCGAATGCGATCGAGAACGATGCCCATGACCATCGGGTCGAACAACGACTCGCCGCGCCCGACGGCCTCGAGCGTCCGGACGAGCTCGGCCGACCGCGTCTGCTTGAGCACGTAGCCGCGTGCCCCGGCAATCACGGCCCCAAGAACGTCCACCTCGGCGGGGGAGCTCGTCAGAAAGACGATCGGCATCTCCGGAAACTCGTCACGCACCAACCGACAGGCTTCGACGCCCGTTGCGTCGGGCAGGCGGACATCCATCAGGACGAGATCCGGGACGTACTTGCGTGCCTGTGATATGGCCTCGGCGCACGTCCCGGCCTCGGCGACCACGTCGAACTCGCCGTGCCGCTCGAGATACGCGACCAGCCCCTGCCGAACCACCTCGTGGTCATCGACGATCAGGAGTCTCATGGGTCGGTCTGGGTCGGGCATCGAGGTGCCAAGCATGCGCTCAGGAGAAGCTGACGGCAATTGCTCGAGAACGCGTGCCGTCCGGCAGTACGGCCGGTGCTCGACATCCTCCGCGTCGGCGGTACAGTGAACGCCAGTCGTCCGGCCTTCGCCGAGGAGCCCGGTGAAGTGAGGGCTCGGCGGATCCGTCGGCGCGACTCGAGAACCTCCGGGCGGCTAGCCAGAGGACGGCCCGCATCTGCCGATAGCGCCGGCGTAGCCGACGGATGTAGGATGGTTCTCCCCGTCGGGATCCAAGGAGCGTGAGCCATTGTCGGAGCCGCTTAACCCCTATATCCGCGTCGCGAGTATCGACGCAGTCTCGGACTTGCGAGATTGGCTGTCATCGGATGACGCTGAGGCCGGTATGCCGGACCTCGCCAGGGCCGAACAGCTGATCGCCCTGGCCCGGGAGGTCCATCCTCCACAGGTGCTCTTGATCCATCGAGTTGGGCGAGCAATCTGTGGCGCCGTACGACCCCTCAACGGTTTCCAGAATGTCGGCCTGCCGGTCGCGGAGATCACCGGGCTCGCGGTCGACGACGTGGTCGCCGGCCTGATCGAGTCTCTCCAAACGGAGGCTCTGGTCGAGGTCTAGGGCGTCAGTCGAGGAGAGCCGGTCGTGCGATTGCTAGGCGGCCCCGCGGCAGGCGCAGGTCTTGGGTGAGGGCGAGGCCGCCGGCCGGCACTATGCCGCCAATTGCGCTGCGTCCTGTTCGGAGAAGAGCGCGCTCAGGTCGAGCAGGATGACCAGTTGCTCGCCGAGCTTTGCGATGCCCCGTATGTAGGTGGAGTCATGCCCTGACGCTACGTCGGGCGTCGGCTCGACTGCTTCGTCCGAGAGCATGAAGACCTCGGTCACTGCGTCGACGACAAGACCGACTCGTCTGCCGGCCGTTTCGGCCACGATGATCCTGGTCGACTTGGTAGCCTCGCCGCGGGACATGCCGAAACGGCTGGCGAGGTCCACCACGGGAATGATCCGGCCGCGCAGGTTGATGACGCCATCGACAAAGGCGGGTGAGGCCGGGACCGTTGTAGACCCCCGAAAGCGAATGATTTCGTACACCGAGCCGATGTCGAGCCCGTAACACTCGTCGGCGAGCTGACAGACCACGACTTGGAACTCACCCATCGAGGTTACTCCTGGACCTTGGACTGGCTGTGGACGGGGCCCGCAGGATGAATACTGCAGGCCCCGCCGCGGGGACAGCCGACTTCACGCAGCCTTTGCCTGGCGTTCCATCTCCGGCGAGCGTCGCCCGCCGCGGAGCTGTTCGCTCGAGACAGGGATCACTGCGCTGCTCGAAACAGATGGGGATGTGAGTCTGAATCTCGCCACGAGCCCGTCGAGTTGGTTGGCCATGTCGGCCAGGCTTGCCGCGGATGCCACGACCTCTTCTGCCTGCGCCGACATTTCTTCGGTTGCAGCGCTGACCTCTTCGGCGGCAGCAGAGTTCTCTTCGCTCACGGCTGCGATCGAGTCGATCGACGTTGACACCGTCCGAGCGGCAGCCGTCATCCGGGCGGCGGCGGCATTGGTCTGGGTCGCGATTGCCGCGATCGCGTCCGACGCGGTCACGACCTGGCTCGTCGCCCCGCCGATCTGCGAGAGGGCCTCGAAGACCTGGCCGAGCGCTCGATCGCGCTCTGCCGCGGCGGTCTTGATTTCGACGAGAGCGGCCGCAGACTTCTCGGCCAGTTCCGAGCCGACCTTTACTTCGTTGGCACCCTGGTCCATCGCCGCCACCGCGCGCTCGGTTTCGCTCTGGACTTCGGCGATCAGCGATGCGATCTCCTTGGTGGCCCGGCTCGAACGCTCGGCGAGCTTTCGAACCTCGTCCGCGACGACGGCGAAGCCCTTGCCTTGCTCGCCGGCGCGTGCGGCTTCGATGGCGGCATTGAGCGCCAGGAGGTTGGTCTGCTCGGCGATGTCGTCGATCGTCTCGACGATGGCTCCGATCTGGCCCGACTTTGCGCCAAGCTCGCCGACACGGCCCGCAGTGGTCTCGACCGCGTCGCGTATACGGCGCATGCCGGTCGATGTCTGGTCGACGGCCTCGATGCCGTTCTCTAGCGCCGTGTGCACGCGGTTTGAATAGGTCTTCATCTCATCGCCGGCCCGGTCGGCACGCGACACCGCGGCGGTCGCGGCCTGGACCGCATCAGCGGCCTGCTCGACGCGCGCGTTCGTTTCGCCTGCGCCTGCTCCGACCTGGGCGATCATCGCGGTTAGCTCCTGGGTGCTGGCCGAGGTCTCCGTCGCCGCGCGAGCCTGGTCGGATGCGCCCATTGCCACTTGGTTGATCGTGCTCGCGATCTGCTGGGTGGCGGTCCCGGTCTGGTTTGACGCGTTGTCGAGCTCCAGGCTCGTACGCGAAACTGCCGCCGCCGCCGCCTTGACTTCACCGACTATGCCGACCAGATTCGCCCGCGAGACCTCGTACGCATCGACCATCTTCTTGATCTGAGCCAACAGGGAGTTGAGCCCACCGGCGGTCTCACCGATCTCGTCGGTGCCGACGTGCTCCATGAACGGCACGTGAGACTGGTAGATGCGGGTCAGATCGTTATCGGAGAGACCTTCGAGGCACCCGGTGAATTCGCCCATCGCCGTTTCGATCGTCTGCATCTGGCTCAGCACGGCCTTGGCTGCGCGGGCCACGCCTGACGAGATCAACAGGCTCGCCAGGATGCCGATTACGAACGCGAGCGCGACCAGGAGCAGGGTTGCGGTAAAGCCGAACTGAAAGGTCGAGCCGATCTGATCGTTGAGGCCCTGAGCCCCTGCCTGCACCGACGTGATGAGGGTTGCGACATCGGCCATGACGGTGGCCCGTACAGCCGCGGCGCCAGTGATGCCAGAGGCGGCCTCGGTCGCGTTGCCGGCGCTGGACGCGGCTCGGATGGGATCGACCAGCTTCTGATAGTCGGCCATCTTGGTCCGAAGATCGGCCAGGGTTGCGGCCTGGTCTGCGGTAAGGGAGAGCGCCGCGATGTCGTTTACGCTGGCCGTGATCTTCGCGTCGTCCGCGGCAATCTGGGAGTCGATCGTCTTCTGGGCATCGGCCTGGCCCGCGACCACGACGCCGTAGGTCACTGCTCGGGCCTTATCGATCAGGGCCGTGTTCAGAGTGGCCAGCTTCTCCACGGGAATCAGACCGTCGGTGTATGCGGTCTGCGCCTTGTCTCGAACCGACACCAGATTTGAAATGGCCAGCAAACCAACGGCGGCGATCAGCACCAGCAAGATGGCGGACCCGCCGAGTACCTTGGCTCGAACGTTGAGACGCACTTCGATACTCCTCTAGACCCCGGTGCCTGGCACGGCCACCGTCCAGCCAGATGGTTTCGGCTGGCAACAACGTGGTAGTCGGTGCGACGTCACGCGCGAACAATCCGCAAGAATCCGTATTTGATATCTACGAGGCAGGCGATGACCGAGGGGCGGGATCGCGGCAAGCGGCCGGACCCCGCCCTGAGGCCACGGGTTGCTCAGTGGAGCAACTGCAGGTTGTTCGATCCGTCGTCGACGAAGTAGAGGCCGTGCCCGTCCGGCCGCACCGCCAGGCCGAAGAGCGTGCCGCCGCCCGTTGAGTCGAGGAGGCGCGTCACGACCTGGTGGCCGCTCGGCGTGATCTCGACAGCGTTGCCGTCGCCGGCGTTCATGGTCACGATGTCGCCGTTAGGTGCCACTACCACGCCGAGGGGCTGGTTCAGGCTCCCGTTCTCCGAGACGGCCGAACCTCGGTGAGAGGCGGACATTCTGTCGGTTGCGTCCCAGATGACCGCGATCCGATTGTCGAGCGTGTCAGCGACGTAGAGGTTCTCGCCACTCAGGCCGAGACCGGTCGGCCCGATTACCAGCGCGTTGGGGTCGGTCCTTTCGGGGAAGCCCCAACCGATGACTCGCTCGGAACTCACCTTGGGGGCAGAGCCGTCCAGGCCGGAAAGGCCGATTCGAACGACGGTCCCGCCGTTCACGACCTTGCCGTTCGCGGCGACCGTGCCGTTGAGAACGTTGGTCACGAACAGATCGGCGCTGTCGCCGCGATCCAGGGCGGTCATGTCCCAGGGACCGTTGATCAGACCACCGTGGATGACCTTGGCTACGTTGCCCCAACGGTTGATCACGATGAGACAACCCGCCTGCGCGGTTGCAGCCGAGCCGTCGGAGGTCGGGAGACTGCCGACCACGACCCAGCCGTCGCGGAGAACGGCGAGGGCCGTAGTGAGGCCGACGCCACCCGGGCAGGTCGGGACGTTGCCGGCCATGATCGTGGCAAAGATGCTCATGGATCCGCCGGGCGAGATCTGCACGATGGTCGTGCCGGTGCCCTGCAGGTTCGAGATGGCGTTGAAGTTGCTGACCAGGACGTCGCCCTTCACGAGATGCCCGGTCGACCGAGGCACGACCGCGACGCCATAAGGATTGATGTCGCCGTTGCCGGGTACCGTCGACGCGACGACCGTCTGCATCGGCAGCGACGCCAGGAATGTCGGGCTGCTCGCCGCGACCGTTGCCGGAAGCGAGGCTGCGACCGCAAGGGCAAGCGTCATGCCTGCGGCGACCCTCGACGCACGGGTCGGGATTTGGATGGGACGCATCTCTCTTCCTCTAGCCGGGTCCGAAGGCCAACCGATGCTCGGTCGGCTCGGGCCACCAACCAGCTACGTTGGCGACAGCGCGCCGGTATTCGGCCGGGTCGGAACGTCGCGCCAGACGGAGCGGGGCCGCACCGGCGCCTGCGTCCACCCTCGCCGGCGAGCGACTTTCGGCACTGGTCAGGCGCCCCCGGCGAGGACGACCCTGCCATTACACGGGCCGCTTCGAGGCGCGATCGAACTCTGGTAGCTGGGACCGCGCCGAGCCACTGGCGAGACCACCCGTGGCGTAACCGCAGCGGTGTGCGACGCGAGGGTTTGTCGCCAGCCGGCTCGCGTTGCTCGTCCTGGCTGGGGCAGGCGCCCCGGATGTACGTCGCTTATCGAGGGAGCGAATCATGAGCTTCGATCCGGGTCAGGGCTCGATCACCTGCGCCAACTGCGGCTCCCGGGCCGCCGCCGGCGCAATCTTCTGTCCGTCGTGCGGCCAAAGCCTGGCCGTTCAGGCACCGGTTGCGCCTCCACCCGTCGTGGCCGAAGCGGCCTACGTACCGGTACCCGGGCCGCCGGTGGCCTCGCAGCCACCGCCGGCCCCCGATTTCGGCCAGCATCCGGCCTACGGCCAGCCTCCGGCGTATGGTCAGTCCCAGGCTTACGGCCAGCCCCAGGCGTACGGCCAGCCGGCCTACGGTCAGCCACCGGCGTATGGCCAGCCGGCGTATGGTCAGCCACCGGCGTATGGTCAGCCGCCGGCTTATGGCCAGCCGCCGGCTTATGGTCAGCCGCCGGCCACCCAGGCCTACGGCCAGGTCCCGGCTTCCGCCTACAGCTATCCCGCCGCGACGCCTGCCCGTGGCAATTCGAAGCCCATGCTCCTCGTCCTGGGCGCGATCGGGCTCGTGGTCGTGATCGCCGCCGCCGCCGTGATCATGACGTCGGGCGGTACGCATACCTCGCCTGTGGCCGGTCTTTCGGCCTCGAGTGCAACCGGCTCGTCCGCTCCCAAGGCGACCCCAACCGTTGTCCCGACTCCCACCCCGACCCCGACGATGGGCGTGATCATGGCTTCGCATGATCCTCTGACGATCGGCGGCTTCACGTTCCAGATCGCCCAGGTAACGCTGTCGCCGACAGGCATCGGCGGCTTCGTCCCGTCCGGGTTGACCTCCAGTCAGACCGCGCTGGCGGTGGAAGCCACGCTCGTTTCCGGAGGCACACTCACGGACCTGAGCAAGCTCGCGGTCTGGGTGACCGACGAGACGGGCTCGCGATACGAGACCATGGCCTCGCTCACTGTCGCCGCCGACAACAACGCCATATGGATGTTCGCGGTGCCCAAGAACTCGGCCATCTTCCTGTGGTGGTTCCCGAGCGGAGAGGTCGTTGGTCTGGCTTCACTCATCGCGCAAGGACCGGCGATCACACCAACTCCGACGGAGTCGGGCACGCCGTGGGACGTCTTCTCAACGTATGCATCGGCCCAGACGGACAAGCAGATCGCGGACAACCAGGCCTGGAACAAGGCGAGCAACCCGTCGACGACCTTCACCGCTGCGACCAAGATGAAGGCCGACGCCCAAGCGGATCTTGCGTGGCTCAAGGCCCATCCGCCTCTCGCCTGCTACACGACTTTCTACAACGACATGGTTGCCTACGACAACCAGAACATCAAAGGCATGAACGACTGGTTTGCGGGCCGGTATTCCGCTTTCAACAACGTGGACCAGCCGGCCTTGAAGACAATCTGGCTTCGCATGGATAGCGAGTACTCGGACGCCGATACGGCTTGCAGTTGAGCGGCCTCATTCGCTGACGGTAGCGGGCCGGGCGCCGACCCGACCGGCATCCGCCCGTCAACTGCAGCGGAGCAGGCCGTAGGACTCTTTGGCGCCGAGGACACGGAGTACGGCCGCGTCCACCTGCGCCGCGAAGGCCTTGTCCGAGCTCGCCCGCTCGACGACGGCCGCGGCCATCTGGCCGGCCGGTGCCGTGCCGCCGACGATGATGAAGTCGCCGCCCGCGGCGATGAAAGCCGTGGCCCGGTCGGCGGGCGCCATGGACTTTACGGCCAAGGCCGCGCCCAGGTCGTCGGACATGACCACGCCCTCAAAGCCGAGCCGACCGCGGAGCAGATCGCCGATGATCGCCGGCGAAAACACGGCCTGATGGGCCTGGTCGATTGACGTGTACGTCGCCAGCGACACCATGACGAAGGGCGCTCCGGCGCGTATCCCGGCGCCGAATGAGTCGAGGTAGGGATCGGTCGCGGTGGTCACGGCGTCGACGACGCCAGTCGCCGTGTCCGTGTTCGCGGAGACGCGGCCAAGCCCAGGGAAGTGCTTGAGAGTGGTCGCGATACCGGCTCGAGCCATGCCGCGCACGATGGCCGCGCCGTGGTCGCCGGCCGTGGCGGGATCGTGACCGTACTCGCGGCGGAGCGCTCCGATCGGTGCGTTCGACGCGTCGGCGCCCGGCGGAACCACGTCCATGACCGGCGCGAAATCGAGGTTGATGCCGGCCGCGGCCAGTTCCCGGCCCCAGCCCGCTGCGTCGGCTTCGAGGGTCATGACCGGCAACGCACCCTGGTCGAGGGCGGCCGGAATGGTCGAGAAGCCGGGCCCGGTGATGCGCTGGATTCGGCCGCCTTCCTGGTCGGCGCCAATGAAGAATCCGACGCCGCGGGTGTTCGCGTCGGTGGCGAGCGCCTGGATTTCGGTCGTCAGCGGTCGAACGCCGGCCAGGCCGCCGGTCCGCCAGTTGTAGAGCCAGGCCGACCCGAGGTGATAGGTCTGGATCGCGGCTTTCTCGGCAGTCGAGAGATGGTCGCCGGCGACGCCGAGCAGGAAGAGTTGCCCCACGCGTTGTTCTTCGGTCATCCCGGTGAGCTCTTGCGACGCGCAAACTGCCGGGGCCGTCGGCGCGGCCGAATGGCTCGGAGCGGTGGACACCGTCGCGGCTGCGGATTCAGAGGCCGCGGCCGAGGCTGTCGGTCCTGCAGACGCGCCCGAGCAGGCGACGGCCAAGGCCGCGGCGAGCACCACGAACGGCAGAAGCCGGGTCGCTCGACCCAATCCCGTTGAAGGCATCACCACGACAGAGTAGGCGATCCGGGCACCCGTGCCGCCCGCGCCGGGTCGAAAAGACGCGAAGGCGGCCGAGCCGGTGGCCCGCCGCCCTCGCGTGATTGGGGTTGGGGTCAGTGTGTGGCGCCGCCGGGGCAGCCCGGTCCGCCCGGTGCACCGGCGAAGGTGCCGTTGACCTGGTCGGTTGCGCGCTGGGTGACCGCCGCCTTCTGGGCGTCGGCCTGCGCCTGGGTGATCGTGCCGGCCTTCACCTCGGCGGCGAGCTCGTTGAGCCCGTCGGTGACGAGGGCGTCGATGACCTTCTGTGGATCGACGTTGTGGGCCTTGGCGATTGCGGCGACGGTCTGGCCTTTCGCCAGGGCGGCGTCGAGGTCGGCCACGGAGATGCCGATGGCGGTGGCCACGACCGAGTCGTCGCTGACCGCTTCATTGCGGCCGAACGGAGTGTGGTTGACGGGCGCGGCGGAGGAGCCGGGTGCGCCGGACGCGGCGGCACTCGGGGCGGTCGTTGCCGCCGGCTGGACGTTGTCGGTGGTCGTGGTGGTGGGCGTGGCCGTTGCGATGGCCGCGGCCGTGCCTACCGGCGTCGGCGATGCCGCGAACGCCGAACCGGCGCCGAGGAGAAGCAGCATCGCCGCCCCGCCGGTGAGGATCGCTCCCGCGATCCCGAACTTGACCTTGAACTGTGGCATGAATAGATCTCCTGCTGGATTCCGCTTGGACGCACTTGCGGTCCGGGCAGGAGTTTCGGCCGGCTTGCCTTTCGACTTCGTTACGGGTGCGTGCAAGCGCGCAAGCGGGTCGGGCCGATCCGCGGCGGCGCGGCCGATGCCACGCGGCCGGTCCGAGGCGGCGCCAAGACTTAGAGCGGACTCGGCCTACTGTCGAGTAGCGACTGGGCGTCCGGCGCGTCCGGCAGCTCGGGCTCGGCCGGCGGGGCCTGCGGCGCCGATGGGCTGTGCCACGAGGGCGACACTTCGGTGCGGAACGTCGCGATGGCTCGGCTGATCCCGGAACCAGCGTAGAGGGCGGTGTAGACGGCCCAGGCACCGGGCGCGGCGACAAGCGCAGCGGCGCAGACAAGGGCGCCGGCTCCCACCGATCCGGACGTCATACCCACGAACCGGCTCTGACAGTGGACGCGCGACTGCGGCGGCGCCAGCCGGTAGAGCCGCTCGTTGGTCGCCAGGGCTCCGGCGTTGCCGCCTCCGTTGAACAGCGCCGCTCCAATCAGAAGGAAGATCGGCGCCGAAGGGTTCGCCGGCACGGCCGCGACGCACGAGATTGCCGCGACGGTCCGGACCAGGAAACTCGCCCGCAGGACCCGGCTCGAGGAGCCGCCGAGCAGGAACGAGCCCGCTGCCAGCGATCCGACCAGCGCCCCGGCCGCGGCCACTCCCGACAGCGCGACGGCGAACCCGGCCGACATGCCGAGGATGCTCAGCGAGTAGAGAGACAGCGACGGGATCAACCCCTGGCCAACGCCCGCGACCGCGCTGACGTTGGTGAACCGCCGGAAGGCCGGCGGCATCTCAGTGCCCCCGGCCGCCTCGCGCGCGACCAGCACTCGCCCCGGTCGAGGAAGCCGGGCGACGGCGAGCGGTGTCATCATCGATGTGATGCCGCCGAACAGCAGGAAGGCGACATAGGCCCCCAGCCCGAAGGCGTGCGTCCCGGCGTCGAGAACGAGTCCGGCCGGCAGCAGAAAGGCCGTCGACAGGGCCATGGTCAGGGCGCCCATTCTCGGCCCCACGAGCCGCCGTTCGGCGTCCGGCAGAACCACCGCGGTCCAGAGCGAGATGTTCGACCCGGAGAGGACGCCCGCGGTCTGGCCGATCGCCACCGTCAGCGAGATCAGCGCGATGCCGACCGGGTCGCTCAGGGCGCCCACCGCCACTCCGCCGACGATCGCGGCCAAGACAAAGCCACGCGTCTCGGCGATGGCGAGGGCCATGGTCAGGCCGCGTAGGTTTCCCTTCAGCCGGCGCAGGATCTGCGGCGCGAGTGCTTGCAGGGCTGCCCCGCCGACGGGCGTTGCGCCGACGACGACCACCAGCGCAGGCGGCGCGCCGAGATGCAGCAGCAGCGGAACGAAAAGTGCATCCGAGGCATAAGACGCGGTGAAGGCCTGGCCCGCGGCTATGGCCTGGAAAGGCCGATAACGCGCCGCGGCAAAGGCGCGCCACCGTGTTGGGCGGGGCAAATGCATCGCTTACAAGACTACCTTGCCCTGCCGCAGAGCCGCGCCCCCGCGCTGCCCGCTCCCGCCGCGGCGCTGGAGGCCCCGACGCCGCGTACCGCGACCCTTCCCCGCCAGGCCGTCGACCCTTCGCCGCCAGGCAGTCGCCCGCGCCGCACGCGCGCCGGACTCGCGCCCGAGCAGGCTCGACCGCCGGACGGCCGAATCCGGTTCGTCGTGTATGCTTAGCTCCTTCGTGAACGAATGGGCGCTACGGTCGGCGTCCCGGTAACTCACCGCCCGATCTCGATCCACTCCCTGCCCTGACCGGCCCCGCTCAATCTTGCGGGTGGGCTCGTCAGGAGCTTTGCTCTCATGTCTTCCGTTCAGCTCGGCCTTGTGCCGGAGCGCCTCGATACGCCTGCCCAGTCGGTCCCGACCGTGCCGGCGTCCGAACTTCCCGCTTTCGATCAGCTCGGGTTGACACCCGACCTCCTCCGTACCGTAGCCAAGCAGGGCTACACGATCCCCACGCCGGTTCAGGCCCAGTCGATCCCGATCGTCCTGGCCGGCCGCGACATCCTCGCCGGCGCCCAGACGGGCACCGGCAAGACGGCGGCATTCGTGCTGCCGATCCTCCAGCTTCTCGACGCCAGCCGCCCGGCCGTCCGCTACATCCCCGCCGGCAAGGTTCGCCGCCGCGGAGAGACCGGACTGCCGATCCGCTGCCTCGTCCTCACGCCAACTCGCGAGCTGGCCCTTCAGATCGAAGAGAGCGTCCGAACCTACGGCGCCGAACGGCCCGTCGGCTCCACCACGATCTACGGCGGCGTCGGCTTCCAGCCCCAGGTCCAGGCACTGCGCGCCGGTCCGGAGATCGTCGTCGCCACGCCCGGCCGCCTGCTCGACCACGCTTCCCAGCGCACGATCGACCTCTCAAAGGTCGAGATCCTCGTCCTCGACGAAGCCGATCGAATGCTCGACATGGGCTTCATCCACGACATCCGCCGCATCATCGACCTGCTCCCGACCACGCGCCAGAACCTGATGTTCTCGGCGACCTTCTCCGACGAGATCCGGAACCTCGCCGCCGGGATCCTCGTGGACCCGACCTACGTCCAGATCGCGCGCCGCAACGCCGTGATCGAGCTGGTTCGCCAGGTCGTCTATCCCGTCGACCGCGAGCGCAAGCGCGAACTGCTGAGCCACCTGATCCGGACCGGCCGAATCGATCGGGCGCTCGTCTTCACCCGAACCAAGCACGGCGCCAATCGCCTGGCCGAACAGCTCGTCATGGACGGCATCGTGGCCACCGCGATCCACGGCAACAAGAGCCAGAGCCAGCGGGTCAAGGCCCTCGACGACTTCAAGGCCGGTCGGGCCGCAATCCTCGTCGCCACTGAAGTCGCTTCGCGCGGCCTGGACATCGACGGCCTGCCGCACGTCGTCAACTTCGAAATGCCCACGGTCGCGCAGGACTACGTCCACCGAATCGGCCGAACCGGTCGAGCCGGCATGGAAGGCGACGCCGTTTCGCTCGTGTGCGTGGACGAAAATATGCTCCTCGGCGACGTCGAGGCGCTCCTTCGCTCGCGCATCACGCGCGAGGTTATCCCGGGCTTCGAAGTCGATCCGTCGATCAAGCGCGAGCCGATCCGCCAGCGATCCGTCGGCTTCAGCCGGCCGGTTGACGGGCGCCGCTCGATGGCGTCTCGTGGCGCCGCGCCGCGTCAGATGACCCCGCGACCCGAGGCACCCCGCCAGTTCGTGCCCGCTCCGCCGCGCGCGGTGACTCCGGCCCGCGCGCCGCAGTCCGTCGCTCCCGGCGGCTATCGCCGTCCCATCCCGACCGAATTCCGACAGGCTGCCCAGGGCGGCGCTCGTCCGGCCCAGGCCCAAGGTTTCAACCAGTCGATGCCCGTGGAGCCCCGTCGGAACTCGGCCGGCGGGTATCGCCGTCCGTCGCCGAATGACTTCAACCAGGCCCCGGGCGCGCCGTCGATCGGCTACGCCCCGGGTCGCCGCCCGGATCGGTTCAGCGGCCCCGCCGCTCGGCCGAGCCACGGTCCCGCCAACCGCCAGTCCACTGGACGCCCCGCCGCCGGCGGCTACCGACAGCCAGACCGCGGCTACGCCGCCTCCGGCGATCGTGGGTACGCCCCGGCTCGCGGCAACGGTGGTTACGCTCAGCCGGCCGGCGAGCGCCGCAACAGCCAGGAGTCGATGCCCGGCGAACGCATCGCCCGCTCCGCCGACCGCCGGGGCTAGCGCCTGGCGGTATCCCTTCATTCGTTGACCGAGATTGGTCGACCGAGGCTGAAGGTTTAGCCGGCCCAACAATGCCGTAGCTTCAATCGCCGTCGAGCTGCTCTCCATCACGCCCCACTTGCCCGTGCCGGTGGGGCGTTTCGGTCTCACGGGCGCGAGTTGTCCGGTGTCCTGGATGGCGTGCCTGGCCGGCGCGGGGTGGCCCCGTGGTGCCATCTCGCAAGTACCAGTTGCACCCCGCAAGGCGTGGCCGGGGCTGGGCCCCATCCCACGGCGAAAATGGCACCGCGACCTTCCATCTCGCAAGTACCAGTTGCACCCCGCAAGGCGTGGCCGGGGCTGGGCCCCATCCCACGGCGAAAATGGCTCCGCGCGTTTCCACCGCGCAAGTACCAGTTGCACCCCGCAAAACCTGGCCAGCGCGTCGCCTCGATGCGGCGACCGGAACGCCGTTGACACCTGCCCCGATTCGGCGCTGGCTAGCCGCATGAATACCGTGCGTTCCAGGGATGGCACGACCATCGCCTTCGACCGGTCGGGCAGTGGACCGGCAGTCATCCTGATCGGTGGCGCGATGAGCGATCGAGGGACTTCAGCGTCCGTCGCCTCCCTGCTCGCGCCCCATTCCACCGTGTTCAGCTACGACCGCCGCGGTCGCGGCGACAGCGGCAACACGCTGCCATATGCCGTCGATCGCGAGATCGAGGACCTCGCCGCGCTAATCGCCGAGGCCGGCGGATCGGCGTTCGTCATGGGCGGGTCGTCCGGCGGCATCCTGGCCCTGGAGGCCGCGGCCCACGGACTTGCCATCACGAAGCTCGCGGTCTATGAGCCGCCGCTCATCATCGAGAAGGGCGGCCCTCTGCTTCCCGCCGGATTCGCCGACCACCTCGCGGAGCTCGCGGCGACCGGGCGCCGTGGCGATGCGGTCGAGGACTTCATGAGAACTGCCCTGGGCATGCCGGCCGAGGCCGTAGCCGGGATGCGGAACGCGTCCTTCTGGGCCGGCCTCGAAGCGATGGCTCACACGCTCGCCTACGACATGATCCTCAGCGCCCCGGTCGAGACCGGGAGCCGCGAGCCTCTGTCCCGATGGGCATCGATCGAGTCCCCGGCGCTCGTAATGGACGGCGGTGCCAGCCCGGCGTGGATGCGGAACGGAATTCGGGCCCTCGCCGAGACACTCCCCAACGCGACGCATCGGACCCTCGAAGGCCAGACCCACCAGGCCGACCCGGCCATGCTCGCGGCCGCGCTCGAGGAGTTCTTCTCGGGAGTCAGGGTCGCCTGAAGCGGGAGTTGGGCTACGCGCCCGCGCAAGTCTCCGACTCTACCGTCGCGCGGACAGCCCCGAGCCGCTCTCTGTCTCCAGGTGGGCAACGCGATCCGGCTTCGTGGCAGACTGCGCGAAACCGTTCACGGAGGATCAATGGATTCGCGCCTGCTGGCGTTTATCGGCGTTGCCGCGCTGCTTACGATCGCGCCCGGGCCGGACATGGCACTCGTGCTGCGGAACGCGCTGCGCGGCGGGTGGCGGGCTGTAATGCCGACGGCGGCCGGGACGAGCACCGGTTGCATCGCCTGGGGAGCGGCTTCNNGCGACGCCACGCGGTCGCGGGCCGGCTCCTACCGGCAGGGGCTGCTGACGAACCTGCTCAACCCCAAGGTTGGCGTCTTCTACGCCACGTTCCTGCCGCAGTTCATCGCGCCGGGGCAGCCGGTCTTCCTTACGTCGGTGGCACTGGCGTGCATCCACGCGGGCATGGGCTTCGTCTGGCTCACGGTCTACGGCTACGGCGCCAGCCGGCTGGCGGACGTCATGAGCCGCGGCCGGATCCGGCAGGGCATCGAAGCCGCGACGGGGACTGTCCTCGTCGCCTTCGGGCTGAAGCTGGCGATCGACAACGCGTGAAATCCGCGGCCGGCGCCGGCCCACCCAACGAATTCAGGCATTCGAAAGGTTCGGTCGTGCAGATTGGCCTCAACAACAGGGCCGACCCACCGCCGAACGGCGCTCCGGGCCCGGCCGGCGAGGCATTCGATGACGATCGTCGGAACACACCGCGGTGCGGTGTCGGGCAAGCTCCACGTGCACCTGCTTCGTGAAAGTGCGGCTGAACGAGCCGCCAAGGCCGCGGCCCGGCGCCAGGCCGAGAGTGCCGGCAACCACACGAAGGCGTTGCCGGCCGAAGGTTCGAACGCCTCAAAGGGTTCGCAAGGAAGGGCCGGCTGACGCTACTGCCGGGCCGCCGGCGATTGCCTCGTCAACAATCGGCTTAGGCTGGTCGAGCACATTCGCCGCACAACGAGGCCGCCAAATGTCGGACGCCACCAACAACTGGAACGCAACGATCCTGGCGGACTTTCGTGCCCATGAAGGCCGGATCACCGAGGGCCGCCTGAAGGGCGCGACGCTCTTGCTCCTAACCACGACCGGCGCAAAGACAGGCGAGCCGCGGACGGCCTTCCTCGGCTATCACCTCGATGGCGGTCGCTACATCGTCGTCGGGTCCAACCAGGGCCGCGACGAGCATCCGTTCTGGTTGGAGAACGTCCGCAAGAATCCGGACGTGACCGTCGAGCTCGGAACCGAGACCTTCCAGGCCCGAGCGACTATCACCGAAGGAGCCGAACGGCGGCGGCTGCTCGACGATCGCATCGCGGCGGTCCCCCAATTCGGCGTGTACCAGCAGATGACCAAACGGGAGCTGCCCGTTATCGCGCTCGAACGAGTGGATAAGCCGGGTCAAACCGCGGGCTGATACTCTGCGATCCGAGGCCTCGCCCGGAGGCTGCCCCTCTCGAGGCCGGATCGCTTGACCCTCGCCCCAGAACGCCTGCTAGAAGACCTCAATCCGTCCCAGCGTGAGGCCGTGACTGCGACCTCCGGTCCGCTGGCGATCGTGGCCGGAGCCGGATCGGGCAAGACGCGGGTAATCAGCCGGCGGGCGGCCTACGCCATCGAAACCGGGGTCGTCGCATCGGACCAGATCCTGCTCGTGACGTTTACGGACAAGGCCGCCGGCGAGATGGTCGATCGAATGGGGGCGCTCGGCCACCGGGGCGTCATGGCCCGGACCTTCCACGCCGCGGCACTGGCCCAGCTGCGCCACTTCTGGCCGAGCCGCCACGACGGGGCGGAGCTGCCGTCGATCCTGGATTCCAAGCTGCGGCTGCTCGTGCCGCTTATCGGGCGGCTGCCCGGCGGATATCGCTTCACGCCGGCCAAGGACGTAGCCGATGCCATCGAATGGGCCAAGGTCCGCCGCATCCGGCCCGAGCGGTGGGTCGCCGAAGGCGGCGATCGGGCGCCCACGACGCCGGACCTGTTCGGGCGACTCTACCGCGACTACGAACGCGCCAAGTCGGCGGCAGGCCTGCTGGACTTCGAGGACATGCTCGTCCAAACGGTCGAACTGCTGGAGGACGACGCCACCGCGGCCGCGCTCGTCCAGTCGCGCAAGAGCTGGTTCAGCGTGGACGAATACCAGGACACGAACCCGCTCTCGGAGCGGCTGCTGGAACTGTGGATGGGTCCGTCGCGGAACGTGGCCGTCGTCGGCGACCCGGATCAGACCATCTACACCTTCACTGGCGCCACGCCGGACTTCCTGCTGCGCTTCGCCGAGCACCACCCGGGCGCACGAACGGTTGCCCTTGCCGAGAACTACCGCTCGAGTCCGCAGATCCTGGAACTCGCCAACCGCCTCGTGGCTGACGGGCCGCGCGGCGCGCTGGTGGCCACTCAGCCGGCTGGTCCGCTGCCGGCCATCCATCGTTTCGCGACCCCGGAGGCGGAACTGGGCGAAATCCAGGCCTGGATCCGGGCGGTGGGCGCCGCCGGTGTAGCTCTCACCGAGACGGCCGTGCTGGTCCGGATCAACGCCCAGCTGCCGCCCATCGAAGACGCGCTGACTCGGGCAGGGATCGCGTTCACCGTACGCGGCCAGCGGTTCTTCGACCGGCGCGAAATCCGCGACGCGCGCCAGCTCCTGCGCCGGGC
>PMJT01000221.1:28639-30759 GCA_003158495.1 Chloroflexota bacterium
GGGCTCGAATGGGACGCGGTCTACCTGCCGGCGTTGGACGAGGGAACACTACCGATCCGCCAGGCCAAGGAAGACGAGGAGGTCGCAGAAGAGCGGCGGCTCCTCTACGTCGGGATCACCCGCGCGCGGCGGTTCCTGGCGCTGTCGTCGTCGTCACGTAAGCCGTCGCGGTTCCTTGCCGCGCTGGAGCCGCCTCGGGCCGGGGCTCGGTCGGGGGCGCGAGGTGGCGGCACCTCGGCCGGGAAGGGCGAACGCCACGTCCGCGTTCTTCCGGGAGCGCCGATCGCCACCATCGCGCCCGCCGACGTGACCCTGATGGAGGCGCTCCGAGCCTGGCGCCGGGCTCGGGCACTCGACGACGCCGTGCCCGCCTACGTCGTCGCCCACGACACGACCCTGGCGGAGATCGCCGAGATCCGGCCGCGGACGCTCCCCGCGCTGCGCCGGGTCAAGGGCATGGGCCCGGCCAAGCTCGAGCGCTACGGGCCGGAGATCCTCGCCGTGATCGACGGGCAGGAGTAGGCCGACTCGCAGCTTGCGGCGCCGGCGCCCCACCTGCGCCCGTTTGGGGCACAATCCCGCGATGCAACGCAAGTGGCTCATCCTCACCAGCGTCTCGCTCGGATCGCTCATGGCGACCCTGGACGGCAGCATCATCAACATCGCGCTGCCGGCGATTCAGAAGGACTTCCGAATCGACCTGACCACGGTCGAATGGGTCGTGGTCGCCTACCTGCTCGTGGTCGGCAGCCTTCTNNGTCTTCACGATCGCCAGCGTCGCCTGCGGCGCCGCGCCGAATGAAGGGGCGCTGATCGGCTTCCGGGTCGTCCAGGCCATAGGCGCGGCGATGATCATGTCCATGGGTCCCGCGATCGTGGCCCGCACGTTCCCGGCGAACGAGCGCGGCCGGGCTCTCGGCCTCAACGGGGTCAGCGTCTCCATCGGGTTGAGCCTTGGGCCGGCGCTCGGCGGTATCCTCACCCAGGCCGCCACGTGGCGGGCCATCTTCCTGATCAACGTCCCCATNNTGCTCTCCGGCGTCGCGCTCTTTGCGCTGTTGCTGGCGCTCAGCGAGGGGCAGAGTTGGGGCTGGACAAGCCTCACGATCGTGGCCCTGTTCGTGGCGTTCGTGGTGCTCGGAACGGCATTCGTATACGTCGAGCGGCACGCCATGCAGCCGATGATCGACCTGGCGTTGTTCAAGATCCGGCCATTCACGGCCGGGCTGGTCAGCGTCGTGGTCGCGTTCGCTGGCCTCTTCACCGCCACGTTCCTGCTGCCGTTCCTGCTCCAGCAGGCTCGCAACTTCTCGCCGATAGAGGCCGGCCTCCTCCTGACCCCGGTGCCGATCACGATGGCGATCGTCGCTCCTTTCAGCGGCACCGTCTCGGACCGGTTGGGGCCGCGGCTGCCGGCGAGCCTGGGCATGGTGATCATGGTCCTGGGCCTGCTGTCGCTCACCCAACTGCCGGTCGACTTCTCCCTTCCGGACCTGATCTGGCGGCTGGTCCTTCTCGGCATCGGCCAGGGGCTGTTCATGAGCCCGAACAGCAGCGCGGTGCTGGGCGCCGTACCGCGGCCACGCGTCGGCACCGCGTCGGGAACTCTGGCCCAGATGCGGGTCAATGGGCAGGCACTTGGCATCGCCCTTAGCGCCGCGATCGTGGCCACGCGGCTGCCGTTCCATCTCGTCATCCCGGTCGGTGGACATCCGAGCGTCGCCGCACAGAACCTGGCTCTCGCCGATGCGATCCACGACGCGTTCGCCGTCGCGGCGCTGATCTGCTGCGTGGGGGTTGTGGCGAGCCTGGTCCGCGGATCGGCCGCTCACCACCCGGACCAGGCGCCAGCTGTGCTGGCGGCGCCAGCTGCGCTGGCGACAACGGCGAAGCCGGCGGTGGCGCCAGGATCGAGCGCCCCGCGGCCCGGCGCCTCCGAGGTCAGGCCCTAGTCGGGAGTCTCGGCCCCGGCCGCCGTCGCCGCGTCTTCGACTTCGAGCCGCCCGGACTTCGCGATTTCGCCGAGATAGCGCCCGGACGGCCGCACCGTCCGCTCCTGCGTCTCGAAGTCGACGCCGATCAGGCCGAACTTTGGTCCGTAGCCGTGGGCCCATTCGAAG
>PMJT01000230.1 GCA_003158495.1 Chloroflexota bacterium
TTCGCGGCCGTGGGCCCGTAGCTCGACGGTTGAGCGGAGGGCTCTTGACACCCACATGGGTCTACTTAACATTCCCTGGCCCGATGGATTCGGGCCAAATCGTGGAGGGGATACGCGTCGGGTCCGCCTTCGCTACAATCCCTCCGCGCACGTGGGCCGGTAGCTCAACGGTAGAGCAGGGGCCTCTTAAGCCCAAGGTTGAGGGTTCGAGCCCCTCCCGGCTCACCAAATCACGTGCATAACGAAGCCCCTTCCGGGTTACCGGGAGGGGCTTTTGCGATGGTGCCGAACGGGTATGGGCCGAACCTTGACCGGACTTTGGGGTATCTCATATCCGTTCTGGATGCGCTCGATTGCCCCGCCGGGTGCCCGCGTCGCCCTTCAGAGCGCCGCGGCGATCTCCACGCGGTTACGGCCGGCGTGCTTGGCCGCGTACATGGCGGCGTCGGCGCGGGAAAAGAGCGACTCGGCGGTGTCATCGGAGAGCGCGAGGGCCCCGCCGACCGAGACGTGGACCTTTACCCGGACGCCGTCGAAGCGGGTCTCGGACTGGGCCACGAGGGCGCGCAGCCGCTCCGCGGTCTCGATCAGGCCGGCCTCGTCCGACGCCTCGACCAGGACCGCGAATTCCTCGCCACCCCAACGAGCAACCACGTCGCCTGCGCGCGTGGCTCCGTGGACCGTGGCCGCCACGCCGGCCAGGACGCGGTCGCCGAACTTGTGCCCGTGCTTGTCGTTGACCACCTTGAAGTGGTCGATGTCCACGATCAGCAGGCCGAACTGCCAGCCGTACCGGGACAGGTTCTCGATCCGGCCTGCCAGCGCGGCGTCGAACAGGCGGCGGTTGGGCAACCCGGTCAGATCGTCCGTGAGAGCGTCGCGTCGAGCGCGATCGGCATCCTCCACGGCCCTAAGGACGGCCGAGTCGTCCGAGAACACTTCCACTGCGCCAACGATCTCGCCCTCAGTGTCGCGGACCGGCGAGGTCCTGACGCGAACGGGCTTGCGGTATCCCTCTGCGTGGCGGAGCCAGACCGAGACTTCGCGCGGCTGGCCGTCGCGCATCGTCGCCGCCAACGGGCAGATGGTGTGGCAGAGCGAGTTGCCCTCGGCGTCTACGTGATCGAGGATGTTGTCGAAGCAGCGATGGCCGACGACATCTTCCGAGGAGTAGCCCGTGATCCGCTCGGCACCGTGGTTCCAGTAGTTGATCTTGCGGCCGGGGTCGACGTAGTACACGCCGTCGGCAAGGTTGTCGACGATGGACTTGTGAAACTCGTTGTCGAACTGGTCGGGAAGCATTGGGCAGGCTCCGGCGGCCGCGCGTGACGCACGCAGTTCGGACGCTCGGGCCAATGTACTCCTACGCCGAGCGCCAGCCGGAGCGGTATCCAGGCAACCGCCTGACGCAACCGACCGTCCTGCGCCGGCGCGGGCCGGAATGGTAATGTCCTTCCGCGCGCCGAACTCCATGTGTTCGGCCGCATCTCAGGTCAACTATCGACCGATCGGCGCCGCGTTTCGAGACAATCATCGGGCGTGGGCTCTCACCGACAGCAGCGGGCATCCCAGAGGAGAGTCGTGCGTTACGGGCATTTTGACGATGAGGGGCGCGAGTACGTCATTACCCGACCCGACACTCCGCTGCCGTGGATCAACTACCTGGGCAGCGAGGCCTACTTCGGGATCATCTCGAACACGGCCGGCGGCTACTCCTTCTACCGTGACGCCCGCCTTCGCCGCCTGACCCGTTACCGCTACAACAACGCGCCGCTGGACCTGGGCGGCCGTTACGTGTACCTGCGTGACGACGAGTCGGGCGAGTACTTCAGCCCGAGCTGGCAGCCCACCCAGCGCGAGGTCGACGATTACAGCTGCCGCCACGGCCTCGGCTACTCGATCATCGGCTCGAGCTACAAGGGCATCCGCGGCGAGACGCTCTACTTCGTGCCGCTCGGCGAGAACCTCGAGATCTGGCGGATCCGCGTCACCAACGAGCGCAAGACGCAGGCAAAGATCTCGCTGTTTGACTCGATCGAGTTCTGCCTCTGGGAGGCCCTGGAAGACAACACGAACTTCCAGCGCAACTACTCCACCGGCCAGGTCGAGGTCGAGGACGGCGTCATCTACCACAAGACCGAGTACCGGGAACGGCGAGACCACTTCGCGTTCTTCGCCTGCTCGTCGCCGCTGGCCGGCTTCGAGACCCAGCGCGATGCATTCCTCGGCGACTACCGCGGCTGGGACCGGCCGATCGCCGTCGAGACCGGCAAGGCATCCGATTCGATCGCCCACGGCTGGCAGCCGATGGGGGCCCACCACGTGAGGCTGGACCTCGGGCCCGGCGAGACGAAAGAAGTCATCGTTCTGCTGGGCTACCAGGAGAACCCGAAGGACGACAAGTTCGATCCGGCCGGCTCCCAGACGATCAACAAGAAGCGGGTCAAGCCCGTCATCGCCCGGTACCTGCAGTCTGCCGTAGTCGAAAAGGCGTTCACGGACCTGCGCGACTACTGGACGCACATGCTCGGCATCCTGCAAGTGAAGACCGGCAGCGAGCACGTGGACCGGATGGTCAATATCTGGAACGCGTACCAGTGCATGGTCACGTTCAACATGTCGCGCTCCGCGTCCGGTTTCGAGTCTGGCATCGGCCGGGGCATGGGCTTTCGCGACTCCAACCAGGACCTGCTCGGCTTCGTCCACATGGTCCCGACCCGCGCCCGCGAGCGGATCCTGGATATCGCCGCGACCCAGCTGCCCAGCGGCGGCGCCTACCACCAGTACCAGCCGCTGACCAAGCGCGGCAACAACGATGTCGGCGGCGGCTTCAACGACGACCCGGCCTGGCTGGTTCTGGGCGTGGCCGCATATCTCAAGGAAACCGGCGACACATCGATCCTCGATGAGCCAGTCCCGTACGACAACAAACCGGACACCGAGACGCCGCTCTACGAACACCTCAAGCGATCGATCCAGTACACCCTCGATCGCATCGGGCCGCACGGGCTGCCACTCATTGGCCGGGCCGATTGGAACGACTGTCTGAACCTCAACTGCTTCTCCGAGACTCCGGGCGAGTCGTTCCAGACCACGGAGAACAAGGAGGGCGGCGTCGCCGAATCCGTCTTCATCGGCGGGCTGTTCGTGCTCGCGGCCGACGAGATGGCGGCCATCGCCGGACGCCATGGCGACGCGGCCGAGGTCAAGCTGGCCACCGATGCTTCGGCGTCGATGACGAAGATCGTCGAAACGGCCGGTTGGGACGGCAGCTGGTTCCGCCGCGCCTACGACTTCTTCGGCCGCGTGGTCGGCTCGGACGAGTGCCCGGAAGGGAAGATCTTCATCGAGCCGCAGGGCATGTGCATCGTGGCCGGCATCGGCCTGGAGAACGGCATGGCCGAGAAGGCGCTGGCGTCGGTCGCCGAGCGGCTCGCCACGCCGCACGGCATCGTCCTGAACAGCCCCGCCTTCACTTACTACCACCTGGAATTGGGCGAGATCTCCACGTACCCGGAGGGCTACAAGGAGAACGCGGGCATCTTCTGCCACACGAACCCGTGGATCATGATCGCGGAGGCCATGGCCGATCATCCCGACAAGGCCCTGGACTACTACATGCGGATCAACCCATCGGCTCGCGAGGCGATCTCGGACATCCACCGCTGCGAGCCCTACGTCTACGCCCAGATGATCGCCGGCAAGGACGCCCCGACTCATGGCGAGGCCAAGAACTCGTGGTTGAGCGGCACCGCGGCCTGGAACTTCGTGGCCATCAGCCAGTGGATCCTGGGCATCCGCGCCGAGTACGACGGCCTGCGCATCGACCCGGCCCTGCCGGCCGACTGGGATGGCTTCTCGGTGACGCGTCGGTTCCGCGGGGCCAAATACGACATCAGTGTCCACAAGGAGAAGGGCGCGGTCGGCCGCGTCACGCGGCTGACTGTCGACGGCCGCGCGGTCCCGGGCAACCTGCTGCCCGCTCCCACCCCGCCCGGCCAGTCGTTCGTCGTCGAAGCTTTCGTCGAGTAGCTCGCCCGTCCGGTAGCATTCGCGTCGCGTCCAATATCGACAGCGCTCGGTCCCGTTCACTCGGCCGGCTGGGAGTTTCCTTTTCGATGACTGATGTCAAGGCTCGACCGGGCGCCAACGCCTACGGATACTTCGATGAAGCCGCGCGCGAGTACGTCATAACAAGGCCGGACACGCCCACGCCGTGGCTCAACTACATCGGCGAGGGCCGGTATGGCGGCATCGTCTCCAACACCGGCGGCGGCTT
The DNA here is from genome assembly GCA_003158495.1 of Chloroflexota bacterium. Taxonomy (GTDB): domain Bacteria; phylum Chloroflexota; class Limnocylindria; order Limnocylindrales; family CSP1-4; genus Fen-1039. The sequence goes on from PMJT01000230.1 coordinate 4,280, forward strand.
CTCGTTCGATCGCGACCCGCGCAACCGGCGCGTCAGCCGCTACCGCTACAACGCCATCCCGGTCGACCAGCCCGGCCGGTACGTGTACCTGCGCGACCAGGAGACGGGCGAGTTCTGGAGCCCCACGGCCCGGCCCACCCGGGTCGAACTCGACTCGTATGAGTGCCGGCACGGCACGGCCTACACTCGCATCTCGGGATCGTTCGAAGGAATCGCGGCCGAGATGCTGTACTTCGTGCCGCTGAGCCCGATGGATGAACCGGTTCCCTGCGAGCTGTGGGTCCTGAAGGTTCGCAACGCGGGTTCCACGCCGCGCAAGCTGCGCTCGTTCAGCTACGTCGAGTTCAGCTTTGCCGACGCCATCAACGACCTGACGAACCTGGACTGGGCCCAGCACATCGTGTTCAGCAGCTGCGATAGCGGCGTCATCCGGGTCGGGACCAAGTTCAATCCGCTCACTTACTTCTTCGCCAGCAGTGAGGCTCCGTCCGGATACACCTGCGACCGCGAGGACTTCGTTGGCCGCGGGCGAGACCTGGCGGACCCGATCGTTGTGGAGACGGGCATTCCCTCCAACGCGCCGTCGCCGCGCGGCAACAGCGTGGGTTCGTTGACCCACGACCTGGACCTCGCACCCGGCGAGGAGCGGCAGATCGTGTTCATCATGGGCGCCACCGAGCGCGCCGCCGAGATCGGCCGCGTGGTGGCTCGCTACTCCCAGCCCGCCGAGGTCAGGTCCGCCTTCCAGGCCCTGCTCGACGACTGGGACGCGTACCTGTCGCGCTTCACGGTGGAGACGCCGGACGCCGACACGAACGCGATGATCAACTTCTGGAACCAGGTCCAGTGCCGCACCACGCTGTACTGGTCGCG
>PMJT01000218.1:0-9641 GCA_003158495.1 Chloroflexota bacterium
ACATGCGCAAGATGGGCGGGCTCGCGAAGAAGATCCCGATCACGTACGCGACGATGCTCATCGGTTCGGTGGCCATCGCCGGCGTCCCGCCGCTGGCCGGGTTCTTCTCCAAGGACGAGATCCTCGGCGGCGCCTTCAAGAACGGCTTCCTGTGGGTCTGGGGCATAGGCTTCGTCGTCGCGGGCATGACCGCTTTCTACATGTTCCGGTTGATGGGCATGACGTTCTGGGGCGAGAGCCGCGTCGACCCGGAGAAGGAACACCACATCCACGAATCGCCGCGGACGATGACCCGGCCGCTCGTCCTGCTCGCGATCCCGGCGGTCTTCCTCGGCATGGTCATCGGCTTCCCGCCCGAATCGGGGCTGCTCCACCAGTGGCTGGCGCCCATCTTCGAGCACACGATCGCCGCGAGCGGCCGAACCGAGGCGGCCTACACCTTCTTCGGCATCGACGGGGCGCTGGCGGTCGTCACGACGGCCCTCGTGGCCGGGGCGATCGTCGTCGCGTGGCGGCTCTTCGGGGTGAACATCCCCGCCCTCGGCCTCAATGCGGAGCCGCGACTGGATCGCGTCCGCGAGATCAGCAAGCAGCCGGCGATGGCCGCGCTGTATCGCGGGTCCTCGCACAAGTGGTGGTTCGACGACCTCAACAATCTGCTGTTCGTCGTCTGGGGCGGCAAGCTCGCGGCCGCCGTCTTCTGGTTCGACCGGACGATCATCGACGGCACGGTCAACGGTATCGGCACGGTGACCACCGGCGCCGGCACGGCGCTCCGCCGAGTCCAGACCGGCCGGGTCCAGAACTACGCCCTCGGCATCGCCTTCGGCCTGATCGCGATGGCCGTGGGCTACATCCTGATCGCGGTTCGGTAGGAGGGCGCGACGATGAACCTGCCGATCCTGAGCCTGATCACATTCACGCCGCTCCTCGGGGCGATCGTGCTGGCGGTGATCCCGTCACACCAGGTCAAGCTGATCCGCCGCGTCGCCCTGGGGTTCGCGCTGGTGGCGTGGGTCATGTCGCTGGCCCTGCTGGCGGCATTCGCCTTCCAGCCTGCCCAGGCCACCACGCTCCCCATTGGCCCGCAGCCGCTGCTGGTCCCCGCTAGCTTCCACTTCATCGAGGCCCACAACTGGATCCCGACGTTCGGCATCCAGTACAAGGTCGGCATCGATGGCCTGAGCATCCTAATGGTCGTGCTGACGACCACTCTCTCGTGGATCAGCATCCTGGCCAGCTTCGCCCCGATCAAGGACCGGGTTAAGGGCTACATGATCTCGTTCCTCATCCTCGAAGTAGGGATGATCGGCGTCTTCGTGGCCCTGGACCTGTTCCTCTTCTACATCTTCTGGGAGATCGTCCTGGTCCCGATGTACCTGATCATCGGCATCTGGGGCGGCGCGAACCGCATCTACGCGACGATGAAGTTCGTGCTCTACACACTCGTCGGGTCGTTGCTGATGCTGGTCGCGATCCTGGCGACTGCGTTCGCTTACCAGGTTGGTCACGGCGGCTCGTGGGTCGGCGCCTTCGACTTCCAGCAGCTGCAGTTCTTCGCCGCCTCCGGGCAGTTCGGCGACGCTTTCCAGAACCTGGCCTTCCTGGCGCTCTTCCTAGCCTTCGCCATCAAGGTCCCGATGTTCCCATTCCACACCTGGCTGCCCGATGCCCACACCGAGGCACCGACAGCCGGTTCGGTGATCCTGGCCGGCGTCCTCCTCAAGCTCGGCGCCTACGGACTGATCCGGTTCGCCGTCCCGCTCTACCCGCACGGCGCCCACACCTTCGCCTACCCGATCATCGTCCTGAGCGTCATCGCGATCGTCTACGGCGCGATCGTCTCTATCGTCCAGCCGGACCTCAAGCGCCTGGTCGCGTACAGCTCCGTCAGCCACATGGGCTTCGTGACGCTCGGCATCTTTGTGTTCAGCCCCGCGGCGCTCCAGGGCGCNNGCAGATGATCAACCACGGCCTGATAACCGGCGGCCTCTTCCTCATGGTCGGCGTGATCTACGAGCGGACCCACGACCGAACGATCTCCAAGATGGGCGGCCTCGCGGCCACCATGCCGATCTGGGCCACGGTCTTCGGCTTCTTCATCCTGGCATCGGCCGGATTGCCGGGCCTGTCCGGCTTCGTCGGCGAGTTCCTGGTCTTCGTCGGGTCGTTCGGCGTCGCGCCGGTCATCTCCGTGGCCTCGATCATCGTCATGGTCCTGGCCGCGACGTACCTGCTGTGGATGTTCCAGCGCGTAGCCTTTGGGACGCTCTCGGACTTCCTCAAGGGCCTCGGCGGCCACCTCACCGACATGAGCGGGACCGAGATGGTCACGATCGTGCCGCTGGCGTTCCTGATCGTCGTGCTCGGGCTCTTCCCGAGTCTTGTGCTGGATCTGCTCCGCGCACCCGCCCAGGCCTTCATGGCGGCGGCCGGCGTAGCCATCGGCGGATGAGGGGATATCGATGAACTGGTCAGACATCGGAACCATCTCGCCGGTAGTTCTTGCCGTCCTCACCGCGGCGGCGATCCTGATCGTCGACATCATCGTGCCCGGCCGCCGCGAACCGATCATCGGGGCCGCGTTGATCGGTCTGGGTCTCGTGGCCATGGCAATCCTCGTCCAGGCAGGCCACAGCGGCAGCGCCTTCGGCGGCTCGTACTCGCTGGACAATCTGACCGTCTTCCTGGACATGCTCTTCGTGATCATCGCCGCGCTCACCATCCTGTTCGCGGTCGACTACCTGGAGCCGCGGAACCTGCCGATCGCCGAGTTCGCGGCCGTGCTGCTCTTCGCGGTCACAGGCGCGATGCTCGTCGCCGGTTCTACGGACCTGCTGCTCCTGTTCGTCGCCCTCGAGTTGATGGTTCTGCCCGGCTACATGCTGGCCGGCTTCGCTCGCCGCGACCCATACTCCACCGAGGGCGCGATCAAGTACTTCCTGCTCGGCTCGTTCTCGAGCGCAATCCTGCTGTTCGGCCTCGCCTACGTCTGGGGCATGACCGGAACTACTCGCGTCGACGGCGTGTCGTCGGCCCTGGCGACGGCCGTGGCCCACGGGTCGCTCCAGCCGGGCCTGGCCATGGGCCTGGCGTTCATGACCGCGGGCGTGGCCTTCAAGATGGCCGCGGTGCCGTTCCACTACTGGACACCGGACGCATACCAGGGCTCGCCGACGCCCGTGACCGCGTACCTCTCGGTAGGGCCCAAGGTCGGCGCATTCGCAATCGCCCTGCGGCTGTTCGTCGGCGCTCTCGGCCCGCTCAAGGCCGACTGGCTGCCGGTCGTGATCGTCCTGGCCGCCGCGACGATGACGCTGGGCAACCTCGTAGCGATCACGCAGGACAACGTCAAGCGGATGCTGGCTTACTCCTCGATCGCCCACACCGGCTACATCCTGGTCGGCCTGGCGGCGTACGCCGGCGGCCAGGCGACGGGCCTCTCGGCAATCCTGTTCTACGGCGCCGCGTACACCTTCATGAACATGGGCGCCTTTGCCGTGGTGACGGCGCTGCAGCGAAGGCCGGGGGTGAGCAGCCAGATCAGCACCTTTGCGGGGCTGGGGCGGCGCGACCCATGGCTGGGAGCGCTGATGGCGCTCTTCCTGCTGTCGCTGACCGGGATTCCACCGCTGGCCGGCTTCTGGGCCAAAGCGTACGTAATCCTGGCCGCGATCCAGGCGGGCGGCTGGCTTACGGCGGTGGCCGTCCTGGCGATGATCAACGCAGCGGCGGCGGCGTTCTACTACCTGCGCGTGGTCGTGTACATGTACATGCGCGACCCGGTCGAGGAAACCGCCCCAACGTCACCCGGGATCCTCTTCCGCGCCGGTCTCGCGATCGTGAGCGTGGGCACGCTGGCCTTCGGGCTCTTCCCGGCCCTGGTCACCGCCGCCGCCAACGCCGCGAACGTCTTCCACGGGTAGCGGCCGCCACCAGGCTACGGCGCGTAGATAGGGGTCGCGTCGTAGTAGGTGTCGGGCCCGGTGACCCACGCTGTCGAGCCGCCCGTCATCATGACGCGGCCGTCAGCCAGAAGTGTCGTGGTGGTGAACTGGCGCACGTCGACGGAATAGCCGACCGGGATGAAGCTGCCCTCGCTTTCGTCGAACAACTCGGTCTCGTTCGGGTCGGAGCTGCTCCTCCCGTGGGCCACGAGGACACGACCGTCATTGAGGAGCGCGGCGGTGCCGCCCTGACGCGCGTGCTCCATGTAGCTCGTGGCGGTAAAGACTCCGCTCTTGGGGTCAGAACGCCGTGGCGAAGCCGGCTCCAGGAGCTTTCGGCCGCGACCGCGCAGCGGAGAGGACCGGCCTCTGCCTCAGCACTCCGTCTCGACAATCAGACGCAAAGGGCGCGGTTTGACCCGGGCGTTATGGGCCCGGGAGAGGCGATTGCCGGCTCGAGCCTACTGGTCGCCGAACGGTGCGATCGACTTGACGGGTGCGATCGGACCAATGGACGGGGTCGCGGTGACGACCGGTAGCGGCGTGGGCGTTTCCGTAGGAAGGACGACCGCCGTCGGCTTGGGCGGCACGTTCGTGGTTGCACCCGGCGTCGCCACCACAACGGCGACGGCTACGAGAAGAGCCACGAGCACACCGGCGAAGGCGCCGACGAAGATGCTCAATCGAGAAACCATGTCCGCAGGTTACCAAGGAATCGCCCGTCGCGTCTCGCGACCGGCTATGGATCACAGGGTCCGGGGGCCATTTGAACGTCGTCCAGGGTTGCCCATAGGCCAGCCGCCGTCGAATCGGTGCCGGGCCCGAGGCGGATCGGGTGGGCGCCTGATAGCATGCCGGACCATGCGACGCATTCGTGTTTTCCTCGGGCGTCTCTACCGCGCGATCCTGCGCCCCGTCGCCCGAGTCGCTCTGGATCTCCTCGGCGTCGTACCCGCCTTGATCGCCGGCGCCGGCGTCTTCCTTATAGCGGCCGGGCTCTTCTACTATCTTTCGCCCGGCACGGTGGTGCCGTCGCCCACGCCGACCACCGCGCCGTCCAGCTCCGCCGTTGCTATCTACTCGATCCCGCCGATCGCCACTGCCGGACCCGCCGGGCCTTCGGCGAGCAAAGTCGCCTCGATTGCCACCCGCGTCACCATCCCGGCGCTCAGCATCGACCTGCCGGTCGTCACCTCGCCGCCGAACGAGCAATTCCCGCTGTGCAACGCGGCCGAGTACCTGGTCCTGGACAAGCCGCTCGCCTATCCGGGTTCGCCGCAGGCCACGTACCTGTATGCCCACGCGCGGACGAACATGTTCCTGCCTCTGCTGACGCAGTCGATGATCAAGAACGGGGCGGCTATGATCGGGATGTGGGTCGAGATCTACACGGACGACGACCAGCGCCACATCTACCAGATCAGCAAGGTGTTGCGCCACGTGTCCGGTTCGGCGGCACTGACGACCGCGGCCACCGCCACTACCGATCAGCTCTGGCTCCAGACCTCGGAGGGCCCGTTCGAGTCGTCGACCAAGCTCCAGGTCGTGGCCCAGCCCGTCGGCGTCATTGCCGCAGCCCAGGCGGATGCCCACCCTGCCGGGAAAGGCAACGTCTGCCCCGACGCTCCGCGCTGCAAGGCCCCGGGCAACACGGGCTGCCGGCCCTAGACCGGGCTCAGATCCAGTCGATCTTCCTTAGCAAGGCGACGGCCAGGCCGGCCACGACGAAGCAAAGCGCGGTAACGATCCAGAACCCCGGGCCTTCGTCCAGCTTGAAAGCCGTTTGGGCTTCGCTCATGCCGAAGATACCCGCCGCGGCACCGATCCCGGCGACCACGACGGTGACGCCGGTGAGGCGCTTCATGATCAGCGACAGGTTGTTGTTGACAGTGGATAGGTAGGCTTCCAGCGTCGCCGAGGCAAGCTCTCGATAGGTGTCGAGCTCGTCGGTCAGCCGGATCAGGTGGTCGTAGGCGTCGCGGAAATACATCCGGTCGGCCGGCGAGATGGCCTTGTCTTCGCGACTCGACAGGAGGTTGAACATCTCGCGCTCGGGCGAGGTGACCCGGCGGACCTGGATCAACTGGCGCTTCAGGTCGAACAGGCGCTCGAGAAGGGCACGATCCGCGCGGTTGACGACCTGGTCCTCGAGTTCGTCGATTTCGTCGCCGAGCTGGTCGAGGATCGGGAAGTAGTTGTCGATGACGTCGTCGGCCAGCGACCAGAGGATGTGGCCCGTTCCCTTTGCCAGGACCATTCCGACGCCGGCCCGCATGTGGCGGGTGGCTCGCGGATCCCACCAGCTGCTGTGGTTGCTCAGCAGGAACCGCTCGCCCAGGACAAAGTCGAGTTCACGCTCGTAGATCTCGCCGTTCTCCAGGCCGAGCGAGAACATGACGACGTGGAGCAGGTCGCCCACCTGCTCGAGCTTGGCCCGCTGGTCGCGTTCGGCGATGTCTTCGGCCAGGAGCGGGTGCAGGGCCAGGAGCCCCGATATCCGGTCCTTCAACCCCTGGTCCGCCCCTGACACGTCGATCCACATCCGGGCCGCCCGACGCCGAAGGGCCTTTGGGATCTCCTCGATCGCGGCCTCGCCCTCGAGTTCCCGGAGGGCGCCGGCCTCCAGGACAGCCAGCCGCACGGTCGCCTCGGCGGGGGCCGGATCGGCCAGACCTGGTGCCGCAGCCGGATCGGCCGGACCTGATGCCGGCGCCGCGGAGATCCGGTCTGGCCCCTCAGAAGGCGATTTCGGCATACTCCAGATCCTCGTCTTCGACTGGATCGGCCGGTCCACGACGGCCGGACCTGATGTGCAGCATAAGCGCCGGCACGAGAGCGACCAGCGTGACCGCCGCGGCGACGAGGAAGATGCCCACCATGATGGTGGCGGCCTTGGTGGCGGCCCACTGTTCGAGCGCCTGGGCCACGAGCCCGTCGTTGATCGGACGGTTGCGCAGGTATTCGGGGATGTACTGCTTGTAGGTGTCACCGCCGCCGAAGATCTCGTTCGAGATCCGAGTGATCGTGGTCGATCCGTAGGCCGTGAGTGCGGCCATGCCGATCGCCATGCCGATCATTCGAGCCACGGTCACCGTCGCGGAGGCTGCCCCGAACGCGGCCCGGCCGGCGGCTTCGATAGCGGCAGTCGACCTCGGCGTCACCGTGAGCCCGAATCCGATGCCGAAGACGGCTCCCGAAGCCGCGAACGCGTTTGTTGCGACGCCCGGATTCCAAGTGGACATCCAGGCCAGGCCGCCGGCACTGACCAGCAGGCCTACGACCGTAAGCAATCGCAGCGAAATGCGCCGGGCGAGGAAACCCGACGCCAGCGCCCCGATCGCCATCGCGCCGGCGATCGAACCTAGCACGACGCGTTGCTCCTCCGGCCCGCCGTAGAGAACTCGATCGACGAAGACGGCTCCACCGACGATCGCCGTAGCCATCCCGTAGCCGGTCAGCAGCGAGATCAGCGCGGCCGACGAGAAGACCCGGTCGGCAAAGAGGCGAGGGTCGAGGAACGGGTTCTTGCGGTGTAGTCCGTACCAGATCGCCGCCACGCCCGCGATGACCCCACCGCCGATCAGCGCCGCGACAGCGACCTCCGTCGGCACGCCGAAGACAGTGTCCGTGTTACCGATGAGCGTCGTCCCGGTCAGGATCCCGCCGAGCGCAAGCGTGAAGAGCGTTGCCCCGATCCAGTCGAGCCGGGCTGGCTGGCGGCGCGTGTCCCAGCCCGTGCTGGCGGCCCAGGCGATGAATAGAGCGCAGATGCCGATGGGGACGTTGACATAGAAGACCCAGCGCCACGCCGGCGCGACGGTGGCGACGAGCGGCCCCCCGGCGATGCCCATGTTCGCGAGCGCGGTCTCCGGATGAATCGTCTCGAGGACCGCGGCCCCCACGAATGGGCCCGCGGCCATGCCGAGGAACGTCAGCCCGCCGATGACGCCAAGGGCCCTGGGTCGGGCTGGGCCGTCGAATAGGTGCGAGGCCGCGGCCGTGGCTACTGGGATGATCGCGCCGCCGCCTACGGCCTGGACCAGGCGGGCGGCAATGAGCTGGTCGAGGTCCTGGGCCAGGCCGGCCAGCAGTGAGCCCATCGTGAAGATGGTCAACGCCACGAGGAAGAGGCGGCGGGCGCCCCACAGGTCCGTGAGGCGGCCGGCAAGCGGCATGGTCACGACGTAGACCAGCAGGTAGCCGTTGATGATCCACGAGGCCTTGCGCAGGTCCGTCCAATTGGCCATCGTGGCCAGGATCTGGGGCAGGGCCACGGCCGTGACCATCAACTCCAGACCGGCCAGGAATACGCCGATGCCGAGGACACTCAGCAGCAGGTATGACTCGCGTCGGCTCATGNNGGGCCTACTATTCCCACACCGCTCGGTTCCACTCGATGCGATCCGAGTCAGCCTGGAGGTCTGCCTTGGCAACGCCCCGAACCCGCCGACTGTCGGCCGCCGTGGCGGCGCTGGTCGCGCTGGCCTTGCTCGTGGCCGCCTGCGACTCCGGCACCGCCGCCCCCACCGTGGGCGGGGATTGCCAGAACTGGTGCGGCAACGGCTCGGCCACGGTCACGATCGGCGGCACAACTACTTCGATCTCCGGCGGCGGCTGCTACAACGGAGGCCCCGCCGGCTACGACATCCGCTTCGGCGACTGGCAGGGGCTCCAGGGTGTCAGCAGCTGGCTCGGCCTGACCGCCTATCGCGCCGGCGGCCCGACACCCACTCCCGTCCCCACCGTGAACCATCTCGCCGCGCCCTCGGCCTCGGATCACCCATCGCCAATCGGCGGCGGCGGAGTCGATGGCAATGACTTCGTCCTGGCTCCCGGCTCCACGGTCACGTTCAACGCCGACGGCACTGGCTCCTTCTCCGGCACGGACATGAACGGCGCCGGCGTCGTCACCGGCACCTTCACCTGCGGCTGAGTGCGGCGGCCGCACCCCGCCCGCCCGGAACGACGCCCCCGGCCTCCCGAAGCCGTCGCGGCCATCCGGCCAATCTAGGCGCAGCCAATCAACTGCCCCTCATCTCGCCTGGCTTCGCAGCGGCCGAACTGCCCGAATCAGTGCGCCGCCGCGCACTCGAGCGCCGCGGTCAGCTGCTCGACCGTGCTCCTCGACGCGTTAAGACTTCGCGCCAGAATGACGCTGTTGCACTGCGCCCCCGACGACCCGGCGTGCTGCAACGTTTGAGCAGCCGCGATGCCACGACGATGAACCGCCTGCGGCAGCAATTCGTCCGGGCTTGACAGCCCATCCCCGGCGCCCTAGCATCAACCAGCCTTTATATAAAGGCTGGTTTGTTCCGGGCGCAAAGCCACCGGCCGAAAGCCCCGCGGAACGCGGACCGCCACGGGCGGCTCCACGGGCACAACAGCCTTTGCGACACGAGGCCATCCATTTTGCCTTCCCCAGCGCACATCCGGGGCACCGTCGCCGCGATCGTCGATCAACCCGACGACCTCCGCGAGCTGCGCGTCTTCCACAAGGCCCTCGCGGACGTCAACCGGCTGCGCATCGTGAAGCGCCTCGCCGAGGGCCCCGCAACCGTGGGCGACCTGATCGAGACCGTCGGCCTCAGCCAGCCCCTGGTTTCGTGGCACGTCAGCCGACTCAAGGCCGCGGGCGTGGTCCTGACCAGGCGAGCCGGTCGCGAGGTCATGTGCCAGCTCCGGCCCAATGTCTTC
>PMJT01000218.1:9665-10202 GCA_003158495.1 Chloroflexota bacterium
TCCAATCGCTCTCGCGGCCGGCCGAGTGGGCCTGACGCCCAACTCCCTGACCGTCATCGGCTTCCTCATCTCGGGCGGAGCCGCTGCGGCCGCCGCAGCCCAGAACTGGATCCTCGCCGCCGCTCTGGTGATCTTCGGCGGCTCGTTCGACATGCTCGACGGTGGGCTCGCCCGCGCCCAGAACCGCGTAACGCGTTTCGGGGCCTTCCTCGACTCCACGCTGGATCGCTGGGGCGAGGGCGTCGTCTACATCGGGATCGTTGCCGGCGCTTCGGCTGCCGGCTTTACCGCGGGGGCAGTCCTGGCTGCCGCGGCGGCCGTATCCAGCTTCCAGGTCAGTTACACCCGGGCCAAGGCCGAGAGCCTCAAGCTGCACGGTGAAGTGGGCATCGCCCCGCGTGCCGAGCGGCTCGTCCTCCTGACCATCGGCCTCGTCCTGGCCGGCCTCGATGGAGGTCTCGCCTCGGGCGCTCGCGGCCAGCTGTGGCTGTCGGGCGCCCTCGGCATCATCTTCGTCGCGGCCAGCATCACCGCCGT
>PMJT01000005.1 GCA_003158495.1 Chloroflexota bacterium
GGATCTGACCGCCTGGCGGTCGGCCATCCCGTGCGCAATCCGGAGTCAGAGGCTCCACCGGTTACCCAGTGCAACCCAGCCAGCGCTGGCGGCCGGCGACCTTGCATTCGAGTGGGAGTGGGACATTCAGGTCGCTACGGTCGGTTCAATTCCAGGCCCACCTCCGACCGCCACGCCGGATGTGCACGGATCGGTTGGTCTCGGCGCTCCGCTCGCGCAGGCCGTGTTAGGCGCCTACGGTCCGTTCCCGGGAACGTAGCTTCCATGCTCTCCATCGATCAGCCACTTGCCGCTCGTCTTGGTGAGATGGAACGACCAGTCAAAGGTGGCCGCCGTGCTTGAGGTCGCGGAGGCCTCCTGGCCCCAAGGATTCTGGATGACTGATATCGCCCAGACTTCCGCCTGGGCGGTGACAGTTGCAGAATCGCCAGAGATCACGATGGTCCTGACCACGATGTTGCGGACTCCTTCGCTGTCGGTCAGGGCCTCGGGTCGATCGTAAGTGTCGGCATTCAGTCGCAGGCTGTCGACGTGCCGGGCCAACACGTCGCCGGTTAAGTACTGCGCCAGCTTGGCGGTGCCGGCGCTCACCCATGCGTCGCTGCCCAACCCTTGAGACCTCGCGAGGGCGATCGACTCGCTGCTTGGCACTTCCGAGTCCGCATGAATCGCCGCGGTCGCGGTGTCGCAGATTGGCTTGTCATCGGAGCTGGGCGTCGCGCACACAGACGGGCCTATCCAGCCCGCCACGTTCGCGAGGAACCAGAGCCCGAAGATGAGCGCTGCCAAGGCGATAGCGTCGATTGGCCGCACGAGTCCAGAGCTGCCAAAACTCCGTCTGACGGTCATGCTCGCTCCCCTTTGCCAGGTGCCTGGAACCGGCGGTGTCCGCCGGTTCCAGCGCAGCGTCAGCGCGTCAGGCAGGCATCGTCCTCCGTACACCGCGACACGTCAAGCCGAGGCCTGGCGCTCCAGGCCGTTGGTTCCAGCGCGGACCTTCACCCTATGGTGTCGGCTCGAATCCGCTCGCCCCGACCATTCGAGTAGGTAGGCCGCTATGGCCGCCTTTGCCGCGCTCGATTTCATTTTCCTTCGAGCTCCCCAACAGACTCCGCGAACCCACTCGTTCCAGGGAGATCCTGAGCCGGCCGACCTGAACGTCCCATATCCGCGGCTCGGGCGCTGGGATCCGGTCCGAACCCGTGGTGGACGGGCGTATCCATGAGGTCGAGACCGGCCGCCTCGCGGTTCAGGTATATGACGGGGGAGTTGACACCCGCCGAGGATTGGCGGGTTCAGCCCGTACTACCGATTCGAGATCCGGAGGAGCACCTCAGCGTGCTCTCGAAGCGCCGTGCGTAGCTCGACAGGCTTCAGGACGACGAACGGCCAGGGCATAGCGGCCAGCAACCGCGCCGCACCTGGCAGGTCCTCGGCACGAAGGCGGACCAGCACGCCGTCGGGTCGCTCCTCGATCTCCCCGAGGGTGGCAGGAATGTCCCTCCGCACCTCCTCCATTCTCGCATCCGCTACCAGCTCCACCTCCCACCGCCAGGGCACGCGCGCGAGCGAGCGCGAGACGAATGCCACGGCGTCGAATCCGGGTGGCACGGGGGCGGGCTCCAGTGCTAGCTTCGCGCCGAGGACGCGGTCGACGCGGAAGATCCGAGTCTGCCCGTTCTCGTGGTCCAGTGCCGCCAGGTACCAGCGTCCGCCGATGACCGCCAGCCCGTACGCGTCGACCGTTCGTTCGCGAGGCTCGCGTCCCCGTGACGCATACCTAAGGGCGACGCGGCGCTGTCGTCGGATCCCCTCCGCGAGCTCCAGGAGCACGCCGCCTTGCGCACCGCCGTCCGCGGCGACACGTCCGGAGAACCCCAGCGCCTCCTCGAGCGCTTGCACGCGCATTCGCAGCGAGGCGGGTAGAACACGACGGATCTTCGCGCTTGCGGTCTCGATCGCCGGTGCGGCCGTCGCGAACCCGAGTTCGCGCGCCGACCTCAGCGCCAGGGTGACTGCGGCCGCCTCGTCGTCACTGAGCATGAGCGGCGGCAGGCGGTAGCCGGGCCGGAGGCGGTAGCCGCCGTGCCGGCCGCGCTCCGACTCTATTGGGATGCCGATCTCCTGGAGACGGACGAGATCGCGCCGCAACATCCGCGGCTCGACTTCGAGTCGTCTCGCCAATTCCGGTCCCGACACCAAACCGCCGCGCTGGAGCAGGTCGAGGAGTGCAAAGAGACGAAGGGTGGCCGCCATGCCAACAAGGATACCGAGAATGAGGGCCGTATCTGTCCTCATTCACTGGCATCGTAGCGACCGAGCGCGACCGTGGACGCGCCGATCGAAGGAGACAAACCATGAGCACATTCGTCCTCGTACCTGGAGCCTGGCTCGGCGCATGGGCATGGTCGGACGTCACGGCCGAGCTTCGTGGCGGTGGGCATGACGTTCGCCCCGTCACGCTGACTGGCCTGGCCGAGCGCGCGGGCGAGGGGACGCAGGATACGACCCTCACGACCCATGTGGACGACGTCGTGTCCGTGTTCGAGAAAGGCGACCTCCGCAACGTCGTCCTCGTCGGCCACTC
>PMJT01000158.1:0-5623 GCA_003158495.1 Chloroflexota bacterium
GCGAGCGCGAGGTCGATGCCGGACCGTCCATCGGTCGCCTCGCCGACAACGACGTGGCCGCCGGCCTCGAGGACCGCCCGGGCCTGGATCCGGAACGAGGCGTGGTCGTCGACGATCAGGACGGTGCTCATCGGCCAATCCTCGCATCGGTGTCGAGGGGCCGCCTCAGGGCTAGCCCTGATGGATCCGGGCGGCCGATCCCGGGATGGCCCTGATGTCTGCGGCGACGCCCGGGGCGATCTTCGGGGCAACACGAACCGCCCCGAAGGAACTCCAATGCGAATGCTGAGAAACCTCTCCCGCCGCCGCCTCCGAACCGCCCTGACGATCCTGGGCATCACAATCGGGATCTGGGCCCTCGTTGTCTTCGGGTCGATGGCCAACCGGATCAACGACATGGTCGGCAAGGGCAGCGTCTACTTCCAGAGCGGCGCCATCAGCGTGTGGGGCGGCGGCGGGGACACGCCCAAGATGAACCCGCTGGACCTCGCACTGGAGGACCGGATCAAGGCGATCCCCGACGTAGATGTCGTCGTTCCCGGGGTCAGCATGTACCTCAGCGACGACAACGCCTCCATGTCGATGGGTCTGCCGCCCATGATTACCGCCCAGCCCGCGGGGCTTACCACCGGGCGCGACACCCTGATCCTGCGGGCCGCGGCCGGCCGCCTCCTCGCGGCATCGGACGAGGGATCGAACGTCGTCGTACTCGGCTGCGACCTGGCCCGCCAGTACAGCAAACAGGTCGGCGACACGATCACGTTGCGAGGCGAGGAATTCACCGTCGTGGGCGTCCTGGCCCAGACCCAGACCCAGCCCGACAACTCGGCCATGATCCCGTTCGCGGCCGAGCAGCGGCTCTACCTGACGACTCTGCCGTCGCTCGTGAAGGCGAACCTGACCGCGAGCAACGTCGTGACGGGCTTCCAGGTCTACCCGAAGCCCGGGACGAGCCCCGACACGATCACCGCGCAGATCAAGGCGCTCTCCCCGGAGCTGGGCACGATGACCGGCGCCGACTTCGACAAGCTGGCCGGGTCCTACGCCGCGATGCTCAACTCGGTCCTGGTCGGCATCGGGCTGATAAGCCTCGCGGTGGGCGGCCTCTCGGTCGTGAACACCATGGCCATGTCGATCGCCGAACGGACGCGCGAGATCGGCATCAAGCGCGCCATCGGCGCCGGCCGGATCCGGATTGTCCGCGAGATCGTGGCCGAGTCGGCCCTGATCGGCTGCATCGGCGGCACGATCGGGCTGGCTCTCGGCGCGTTGCTCGTGACGCTCGCGAACGAGGCCGGCCGCTCGTCGGGGACGATCCTATTCGAGCTGACCGCTGGCACCGCAATCAGCTCCGTCATCTTCTCGACCGTCCTCGGCGCCATTGCCGGGTTCGTGCCCGCCCTGCACGCGGCGCGGCTGGATCCGGTGGCCGCCCTCCGCTACGAGTGACCGTAGCCTTCCCTCATCACGGAGACACCAAGATGACCGCAATCGCAAATCCAATCGGACACCCGGCCCGCGTCATGGCCGACGCGACGGTGGCGACCGCTCCCCTTCTCGAAGGCCGCAACCTCCGCAAGACCTACCGGCTCGGCCGGCGCAACACCGTCGAGGCTCTGCGGGGCGTGGACGTCCGGATCGAGCCCGGCGAAGTCGTTGCGATCATGGGCCCGTCCGGTTCGGGCAAGAGCACGCTGATGCACATCCTCGGCCTGCTGCATGCGCCGGACCGGGCCGACGGAGCGGCCGGCGGCTCGGATGGGCTCCGCCCGGAACTCAGCTTCGGCGGCCGCGACGTCGTGGCCTTGAGCGACGGCGAGCGAACGAAGATCCGGGCCCGAGAGATGGGTTTCGTATTCCAGGACTTCAACCTCGTGCCGACGCTCACCGCTCTGGAAAACGTCCTGCTCGCCTGCGACTACGCGGACCGGGGCGGCAGGGCTGCGAGATCTGCAGCCCTCGAGGCGCTCGAAATGGTCGGCCTCTCCGAACGTGCCGGCCACAGACCGGCCGAACTCTCCGGCGGTGAGCAGCAGCGAGTCGCCATCGCCCGCGCGCTCGTCAACAGGCCCGCGCTGGTGCTGGCCGACGAACCGACCGGGAACCTCGACTCGGCCCGAACCGGCGAAGTACTGGGCCTGCTGCAGCGACTGAACCGTGAACACGGCCAGACCTTCGTCCTGGTCACCCACGATCAGGAGGTCGGCGAAGCCTGCGACAGGGTCATCCGGATGCGCGACGGCCTGGTCCGGGACGAAGAGCGATGACCGAGGTCCTGGTCGTGTACGGGAGCCGGCTCGGTGCGACGCGCGGCATCGCCGAACGCATCGGCGACCGCCTCGGCGCCGGCGGGCTCGACGTGACCCTGGCCGCAGCGGAGAGGATCGCGGACCTGCCCAAGGCCGACGCCTACGTCATCGGCAGCGGCGTCTACGGCCAGCATTGGATGAAGGAGGCGGCCGAACTGGTCCGCAGGAACAAGCCGGCGCTGGCGGCCAAACCGGTCTGGCTGTTCAGCAGCGGCCCGGTCGGCCGCTGGGCTACCGCGCCCGACCCAATCGAGCCGCACGAGATTGCGGGTCTTCGGCGGGCGATCCGCCCGCGTGACCATCGGATCTTCGCGGGTGCGATCGACCGTGGCGTGCTCGCCGGCAGCGGCCTCAGTTCGGTCGAGAAGTTCGTGACCCGCCGGTTGATGCCCGACGGCGACTTCCGGGACTGGGCTGCGATCGACGCCTGGGCGGACGGCATTGCCCGCGAACTTCGACGCAACTGAGCACATGCGGCCCGGAGAGCGGCCGAGGCTAGGTCGGCAGACCGCGCCGGCGTAGCTCGGCCAGCAGAACCGTCAGGTCTTCGATCGTGACCGCGGCGCCGGCGGCGAGCAGCGCACCCGCATCGGCGGCTCCGGTCGTCACGCCGATGCCGATCATCCCGGCCGCTGCGCTCGCGACCATGTCCCACGTGGAATCGCCCACGTACCAGCACCGTTCCGGCGTGGCCTTGAGCTGGGCGGCTGCGTACAGCAGCAGGTCCGGTGCCGGCTTGGCGTGTTCGACGTGGCTTCCGTCGACGATCGTCGGCTCAGACGGCAGCGCCAGCGACGTGACCGAAGCCATGACCTGGCCCGGCAGACTCGAGGTCGCGATGGCAAAGGTCACGTAGCTGAGTTCGAGCGCGCTCAGAAGGGCGGTCGCGCCGGAGTGCGGCTGGGGCGTAGCGTTGAGCTCATCGAAGATCGCGCCGCTCAGGTTGTCGACTGCCACCGCCTCGGCGTCGTCGAACTCGCGGCCTGTCTCGCTCGACATCTCGCGCGCCAGCCGGCGCCCGTCGGAGCCGATCAGCGGCGCCAGCCTGTCGTGGTCGACCTCGACGCCGTGCTGCCCAAGCGCCCGGCGCCAGGCTTCGATGCGCAGCTCGACACTGTCGACGAGCGTCCCGTCCAGGTCGAACAGGATGGCCTGCGGCACAGGCAGGCTGCGAAGGCTCTGCGTTGGGCTCATACGCAAATGGTGACAGGTAAGCGCGCCGTGGGCTGGAGGGGCCCGGCGAGGTGCGCGGCAGCGTGCGTCGGCAGTTGACGAGTAGTTCTCCGTACAATGCTCGCAGCCTACGTCACGCGCGAGGGGCAATGGACGCGTTGATCGAGACAGTCACATTCGCCGGCGTTGCCCTCTTGCTCGCTGGGACGGCAGCTGCCGGGGGCCGCCGAGCCAATCGTGCGGTCGGTCGGCGGCGCACCCTCTGGGGCGTGGTGTCGGTTGCTGTTCTCGCCGTCGCCCTGATCCCCTGCTGGCAGGTTGCACGCCTGTCGGCAGTCATGGCCGGGGGTGGCTGCGCGCCATCCTGGTCGGTTGACAGCGACCCGGTCTTCTGTGTCAGGAGTTCGGTCGAGGGCAATGTCCTGGCAATCTCCGGCGAAACCTCACTGCCTGACGGATCGAAGGTTCTCGTTTGGACGCGCGACCTCTCCGATGCCCGGGAAGTGACGGTGCAGGGTGGCGTCTTCTCCGATCGCTACGATCTCTCCCGCGAGAACCCGGGTCAACTGACCGTCACCGTGGAGTTCATCATCGCCGAGTTGGTGAAAGTCGACGCCGGCCTCTACGACTTCGGGCCGTCGACACAACCGATCGCCGTCGTTTCCCGCTACGGCCGCGACGGCACCAACCTCTTCGGGCCGACCGCTACCTGGATCGAGGGGCCGCTCTTTCTCAACTACGCTCCACCGGTCAGGGTTCTCGAGGTCAGACTCGAAGTCTCGGTGCCAACGTAGCGGGCCCGGCGAGGTGCGGGCCAGAAATGGGCGATCGGCCAGGAGCCCCGATAATGGTCCAATGCCGCACGACGCCAGCCCCGGACCGGAGGATGCCGACCTCGCCGACGACCCCAACGATATGGCCGCGGCGCCGTCCGAAGATGGCGCTCCCGACGATCCATTCGAGACGATGGTATTCGCCGCCCTCGACGGGCTGCCCGACGTCTACCGCCAGCGGCTCGGCAGCGTGGCGGTGGTCATAGAGGACGAGCCGACGCCGGCACAACTCGCGTCGGTCGGAGCGTGGGGGCTGCTCGGGCTCTACACGGGCCTGCCGCGAACGGCCTGGGGCGCGGACAATGCGGCGCTCGCCAACAAGATCACGATATTCCGCGGCCCGCACCTGCGGCAGTTCCAGGACCTGGAGTCACTGCGGCTGGGCGTGGCGGAAACGGTCCGGCACGAAGTCGCCCACCATTTCGGGATATCCGACGCCCGGCTCGAAGAGCTGGCCCGGGAGCGAAGTCGCTAGCGGCGCCACCCCGGCGCGGAAACGACAGCGGCGCCACCGGCCGGCGGCACCGCACAACTGCCCGGGGCCGAGTCCGGCCCCGACTACGACCCTAGGCTGTTCGCGCCTTGGCTGGGCAGTAGGTGAGGCTGGCGTTCTTGCGCTGGGCCCATGTCTGTCCGGCGCGGGTGCGCTTCTTGAGCCACGTCTTGCGGTCGCGCAGGTGGCTGCGCTGCACGCCGGCGCCGCCTGTCAGACGGCTGTCGACGGCCGCGGCCGCCGGGGCGGAGCGGAACGAAGACTTGCTGCGATCGGCTTCGGGCTTTGCGGCTGGCGTGTTGGACTGGGCGTTTTCGTCGGCCATTGAAGGCTCCTTTCACGTCTGCTGGCACGTTCTAGCGACCGGCAGACCCGGGATGTTCCTGAGAGGGCGCGTCGGCGTGCGGCAGCCGGAGAGTGGCTAGACCGTAACCTTGCCGTCGCGGCCGCCGCCCATGTCGCCTCGAACGGCCGCCGCGCCGTGGCTGCGTGACCAAGCCGATACGGCGGCGTCGAGCGCTACCGACTCGGGTCGGACGGAAAGCCGGTCGTCCGAACCGCGAACCGTCGGGCCGAGCTCGGCCAGGGCGCCGCGGTACTTGGGCTTGTCGTTGGCGGGGCGTTCCGTGGGCGGATAGACATCGAAATAGCCATCGGTGCTCACAACGATGAGAGCATCGGCGGTCGCAAAGCTCCTGCGGGCCACGAGGGGGGATCCAGTCTGCCGCGCGCTGCGGGCGACGTAGTCGTGACCCGGCGTGATTGGCTGGCATCACGGTGCGCCCGCCGCGGCTTTTGGTCAAGCCGGCGCGCCC
>PMJT01000158.1:5633-7681 GCA_003158495.1 Chloroflexota bacterium
GCGACGCTCCGCGTGGTCGCTCCTTCTCGAACGGGCCGTGCGTCTGCCATCAGTTCGGGAAGAGAATACAGGGGTCAATGTGACCACCGGGACCATTAAGAAGGTCGTAGCAGACCGCGGATTCGGCTTCATCGCTGCTGAGGATGGTAAGGAATACTTCTTCCATCGTGGCGGCCTCGTCGCTCCCCTCGATTTCGATCGCCTTGCCGGCGGCGAGCGCGTCTCGTTCGAAGTCGAAACCAGCCCCAAGGGCCCGCGCGCCATTCAGGTGAGCGCAGCCTGAGTCCAGTTGGACATTCGCGGCCCGAGCGTTTATCGCCTCGGGCCGCGGAATACTTCGGACGCGCGAGCGTCCCGCCCCGACAGGGGCAAATGAGCTTGTTCGCGGCGTCGAGCCCAGGGGCCGCAGACACTGTCGGCCCAACCGAAGGAGCTAACTGATCTCGCGGACTGCTTTCGTCTCCACCTATTCCCCCCGGCAGTGCGGCATCGCTACGTTCACGTACGACCTGGCCACCACTGTCGGCGAGCGGGAGATCGTAGCCCTTCACCCCATCGGTGAGGCGGGGCCGTACCCAGCGGAGGTTCGCCACCGAATCCGGCGCGACAATCAGGCCGATTACACGGCCGCGGCCCACGCCCTCAACGACTGCGGCGTGGAAGTGGTCTGCATCCAGTACGGCCGAGGCATTTGGGGCGGGGAGGACGGCGCGTATGTCCTGGACCTCGCCCGAGCCCTCCGCGTCCCGATGGTGACAACGTTCCACGATGTCCCGGCCGGCCCGACGCCAATCCAGCGAGCCAACATCGCGGAGCTCGTCGGCCTCTCGGCCGCGACGATCGTGATGTCGCAGAGCGCGGCCGCCGAGATGACTCGTTCCTATGGCATCCCCGCGGATCGGCTGGACATCGTTCCTCATGGCGTGCCGCATCTGCCCCAGGTCGCGGCGGACACGATCAAGCCGCGCCTCGGCCTCCAGGGCCGCGTCGTCATCCTGAGCTTCGGGCTCCTCGAGCCCGGCAAGGGCTACGAAACCGTAATCGACGCGATGCCGGCCGTGGTCGCCGCTCACCCGACGGCCTGCTACGTCATCCTCGGCGCCACCGACCCGAACTACCTCGCCGCCGACGGCAACGCCTATCGAGCCGGCCTGGAAGCCCAGGTGGCCAAGCGCGGCATGACGCAGAACGTCAAGTTCGTCGACCGTTTCGTCGGCCGCGTCGAATTGGGTAACTGGCTCGAAGCCGCCGACGTCATCACCACTCCCTACGAGGATCTCGATCAGACCGTCTCGTCGACGCTGTCGTTCGCGATGGCCGCCGGTAAGCCGATCGTTTCGACCCCGTACGCCTACGCAACCGAGATGCTTTCCCCCGATCGCGGGCGGCTCGTGCCCGCCGGGTCGGCGGAAGCGCTCGCTAGCGAATTCATCGAACTGCTGGGCGACCCCGAACTGCGGAGCGCGATCGGCCTGCGAGCCTATGAGCGCAGCCGCGGCATGGTCTGGTGGGAGGTCGGCGCGCAGTATCGGCGGATCTTCGACGCAGCCATCGACGGCACGTCGCGGGCGGCACGGCCGCCGGTCCGCAACCTCACGGCGGTCGTCGCCTGAACCGCGCTCGGCGGCATTTCCTTAGACCGGGTCGCGGTCCGGCAACCGCCATCGCCATGCCATCTGCGTCCGGCGGGCGCTCGCAGGCCGATTGGGCTTGCGCGGGTGGTACGATAACCACGTCAATTTCCTTTAGGGACACGATGCAGCAGCGACTGCGATCGGCACGCCACGTGGGTGCCGGCCCTCATCCCGNNCGCACTCAGGAGCAATCGTTTGACTTTTGACAACCTCGGCCTATCGGCCGACCTCCTCGCTACAGTCGCGAAGGAGGGCTATACGGAGCCGACGCCGGTTCAGAGCGCGGCCATCCCGTTCATCCTCGAGGGTCGTGACGTCCTTGCGGCAGCCCAGACGCGCACCGGCAAGACCGCCGCGTTCGTCCAAACCATCCTCGAGCGCCTCAAGGGCCACGCCAACGGCGGCAAATCGCCC
>PMJT01000166.1 GCA_003158495.1 Chloroflexota bacterium
CTGGCCCTGATCGCGGCCACCGAGACGACGCTTGCCAACGCCCTCGGCCTGCTGGGGATCTCCGCACCGGAAACGATGTAGGGGCTCCGCGCCGGGCGCCGGCCCACTCGCCGGTCCGTGGCCCACACGGACCGCCCGACAGCCTGGCTCCCAGCGCAATACGATCCTGGTGACCATTCGNNAGGGCCACCAGCCGCTGAGTGGCAGCGTCCGTGAACGCGGTCGCGCCCGCCTCGGAGCGCCACTCCGTGTGAAGAACCACGGCCCACGCCCCGTTAGGGCCCTCGTACAACGCCACTCGATCACCGCCCCAGTTGGCCGTCGCGGTCGTAGCCGCGGTCGTCTGGTCGTTCGTCGGCGCCTCGCCTTCGAGCCAGATGCGCAGCTGGAACTCGCCGAGAGTGTCCGCCATGGTCTGCTTCCAGCCACTGCCGAGCGAGGCGGGCACGGCCGGCGCGGTGACCGCCACGGGCTGGACCCCGTTCGTGTACAGCTCTGGGTGCAGGATTTGCGAAGTGGAGGCGGGCGGGTTGGCGTAGACCTTGTCCACGGCCGCCCATCCGCCCTGGTTNNGGCGCCGCGATGGAGGTACCGGCGATCGCCAGCAGATCGCCTATCGAAAGGTTGGCCTGGGCCCACATGGTCATCTCGAGTGTGGCGTCGCCTTCGGGCAGGGCGGTCCGGGCGAGGTCGCGATCGCCCTGATCGGGCGTGTCCCTGGCCAGCTTGTCGAGCCCGAAGTTCTGATCCTGAAGAGCATGGGTGTATTCGTGGGAGAACGTGAACTTCTCGGTCGGACCGACGCCGCCGGACTGAGACAGCACGTAGAGGCCCTTGGAGGTCGGGTCGTAGAAGCCGATCACCTGCCCCGACTCGAGGTCCAGCTCCATCTGCTCCAGCGACGAGCCGGCCGGCAGGAGGCCCATGTGGATGAGCAGACGGCTCTCGTTGGCAAGTGCCTGGTGGTCCGTCTGGGCGGCGTTGGCCTTGGTGAGCCAATCCCGAACACCCTGGGAGTCCAGCAAGACGGGCGTCACGGTCGACTTCGGCTGCAGCTGGCGGATGGCCTCGACCTGCTGCTCGATGGCGGCGTAGACGGCCTGTTGGTCCTGGGCCTTCGACCCGGCGGTGGGCGAGGGCGGGGGCGACGCCGGAGGGGGCAACGACGAAGGCGAAGCGGCGCCCGATCCGCAGGCGGAGGCGACGGCAGCGGCGAGGAGCACCAAAAGCAGGCGAGAGGGGCGGCGAAGGAGATCCATGCTGCCATTCTGCCAGACGGAGGAGTACGCTCCTGCCTACCCGAGGACGGGCTCGTCGCACGCGTCCGCACGGCAGAGACCCTCGCCCGGTGCGGCCCGTCCCCGATCGGATCACTTTGTAACGGTTTCTTAATGCACCGGGCGCCCCGCGTTCACAGAGATGGCGTACATTTTTGTTCGGAACACTGGACGAGCCTCCTGAAAGTTCCATCCTCCCTCCCTCCGACCGGAGGTGCCGATTGGGCAGGCGCCTCCGGTCCTCCCTTTAAGCGGGTTTCGTTCGGGCGCGGCGGCAGCGCCGGGCGACCCCGCTCGCAGGAAGCCCGGGCACCGACCGCCGGGCCGGTCAGCGGCCGATGAGCGACCTGTGCAAGAATCAGGTCATGGAGCTCACCTGGTTCGGGCGGACGTGCGTCCGCATGCGTGGCAAGGACGCGGTCGTAGTGGCCGACGCCTATCAAGCCGTAGTGGGGCCCACAGGCCGGGGGATCACTGGTGACATCGTCACCTTCAGCCACCCCGACGACGCCCCGCTGCCCAAGGCCCGGGGCCGGGCGACTCGCGACGGCTCCACCCTGCTACCCGTCAGCCTGGAAGAGGCGTTCTGCCTCGACGGGCCGGGCGAGTACGAGGTCAAGGACGTCCTCATCACGGGCATCCGGACGTTCCGCGACGAGCACAAAGGCCGCGAACGGGGCCGGAACATCGCCTTCACGGTGGAGCTGGACGGCGTACACATCGTGCACCTCGGCGACATCGGGCATCTGCTGACCGAGGACAAGCTGACCGATATCGGCCCGATAGACGTGGCCTGCATCCCAATAGGCGGCGTTCTCCAGCCGAACAAGGCCGCGGAACTGATCGCCCAGCTGGACGCGAAAGTCGTCGTCCCGATGCCGGTCTGCGACGACGCGGAGGCCGGCGAAGCGCTGGCCAAATTCCTGCACGAGATGGGCGTCTCGGCGGCACCGGCACCTCAGTCGAAGCTGGCGCTGATGCCTTCGTCGGTCCCAGCGGAACTGACCATGTTCCTGCTGGAGCAGCGCGGCAAAGTCCCCGGCTGATCGGAGACCGGCGAACCCCGGCTACGGAGTCCAGACCCTCACGGTTCGGTCGAAGCTGCCCGATACGATCTTCCGGCCGTCCGGAGTGATGGCGAGGGACTTGATGTAGTTGGTGTGGCCCTTGAGCGTGGCTTCGAGCTTGCCGGTGGCCAGTTCCCAAACCCGCACGCTGAAGTCCTCGCCGCCGGAGACGACGCGCGTCCCGTCGGGGCTGATGGCGACTGCGTTCACCCAGCCGGTGTGGCCCTCGAGCGCCCGAACGAGGCGACCGTTCTGGCTATCCCAGATCCGGACGGTGTTGTCGCGTGTGCCGGAGATCAGCTGGCTTCCGTCCGGGGTGACGGCCACGGACAGCACGGCGACCTTGAGATCCTTGAGGGTGATTTCGAGCCGCCCGGTGGCCAGATCCCAGACCCGCACGGTCTTGTCCTGGCCGCCGGAAACGATCTTCCTGCAGTCCGAAGTCACGGCCAGCGAAGTCACCGCCCCGACGTGGCCGACCAGTACGCTGCCGCGGCGGCCGCTGGCGAGGTCCCAGACGCGGACCGTCTCGTCGTCACCGGCCGACACGACGCGCGTGCCATCCGGAGTTACGGCGAGCGCGTTGACGTATTCGATGTTGCCTTCGAGGACCTGCTCGAGCAGGCCCGTGGCGAGGGACCAGACGAGGATCTTGCGGCTGTGGCCGCCCGAGATGATCCTGGTTCCGTCGGGAGTCACCGTGACTGCGGCCACCTTGTTGAGAATCTCGACGTGGCCATCGATAGTGCGCTCGAGCTTGCCGGCCCCGAGATCCCAGACTCGCACCGTGTGGTCGTCACCGCCGCTGACCGCACGAATGCCATCGGGCGAGGCAACTGTCGCCCAGACCTGGCCTCCGTGGCCGGTCAGTGTGCGCTCCAGGCGGAATCCCTTGGCCTCGCTCGTCTGACTCGACAAGAACCTCACACCGAAGCCTCCAGCACCGCAGGGAAGAACAAACGCCCACTGACGGGACTGGTGTGCTGGCAGAGTTGCGTCCGCACCCGGTCTCGTACCACCCATTGCAGTACCTTCATTACCC
The DNA here is from genome assembly GCA_003158495.1 of Chloroflexota bacterium. Taxonomy (GTDB): domain Bacteria; phylum Chloroflexota; class Limnocylindria; order Limnocylindrales; family CSP1-4; genus Fen-1039. The sequence continues at coordinate 3,387 of PMJT01000166.1, forward strand.
ATCGGCAATAGCCCGAAGGTATGTGAGAGCGGCACTACCAGACAGAAATCTCCGTCACCACGGCCTGGAAGTGGGTTCAGTCTGCCCCGAAGACCTGCCGGCCCCGCTTGACGACCGATCGGACCCGCCTGCCGCCCAGCCAGTACGGGATCTGGTCGATCGACGGCACGGACCAGATGACGAGGTCGGCCTGTTTGCCCGGCTCGATCGAACCGATTTCGGCGCCGAGACCCAGGGAGTGGGCAGCGTTTATCGTCACCGCGGCCAGCGCCTCGGCCGGGGACAGACCCATCTCCAGGCATGCAATCGACATCACCAGCGGCAGGCTCGTGGTTGGACTCGTGCCCGGATTGAGATCCGTCGCGAGGGCAACGGGGATGCCGGCGTCGATGAACCGGCGAGCCTGGGCGAAATGGTGCTTGCCGAGGAACCAGCTCGTCGCCGGCAGGAGAGTGGCGACGACCGCGCGGCCGTCCGCCGCCGCCCGCGAAAGAGCGGCCACGCCCTCGTCGGATGGCGCAGCCAGGTGGTCCGCCGAGACGCAGCCGAGCTCCGCGGCCAGCTCTGCCCCGCCGGACGGGAGCAACTCGTCGGCGTGGACGCGCATAGCCAGGCCATAGCCGCGAGCCGCCCTCAGGACGCGTGAAGTCTGCTCGGGGTCGAAGACGCCGCTCTCGCAGAACACGTCGCAGAAGCGGGCGATCCCCTGGCGGGCCACGGCCGGCAACTGCTCATCGATGACCGCGGCCACGTACGCGGCGGTCGCATCGGGGCGGCCGCGGAACTCCGGGGCAACAGCATGCGCCCCAAGGAACGTGGGCACGAGCTGGATCGGGCCCTCGGCGTCCAGGCGGCCGATGACGTCGAGCTGGCGGAGTTCCGCGGCCGTGTCCAGGCCGTAGCCGGACTTGGCCTCGGCCGTGGTGGTGCCGTTGACGAGCAGCTCCGCCAGACGAAGCCGGGCGGCGGCGGCCAGTTCGGACACCGCGGCGGCGCGCGTGGCCGCGACCGTGGACAGGATCCCGCCGCCGGCGGCGAGGATCTCCAGGTAGCCGGCGCCGCGCGACCGCATCTGCCACTCGGCCTCGCGCGTACCCGCGAAGACGAGGTGGGTNNGTCGACGCTCGTGCCGACCGCGATGAGCCGATCGCCCCACGCGGCGACGGAAAGGCCGCCGGGCCCCCCGTCTGAGATCACCGCCACGTCGCCCTGCGAGGAACCGCGGCGCAGTCCGCCGGCGAGAGTCGCGATCGCGCCTGCGCCCTCCACCAGCAGCCCGGGCAGAGCCTCGGGCCCGTCGCCGGAGGCCGGCGACAGGCCGCTCGTCCGCCCCTCGCCGCTCATTGCTTCCTTGCCGCTTCCAGCCTCAACTCGAGGGCCTGGAGTGGCGAGAAGTCGCGCAGCTTGAGGAACGCGGCCGCGCCGGCCAGTCGGTCTTCCGTGGGCAGGCGAGCCTGGATCCCGGCGTGATCGGCCACCTCCAGCAGCGCGGCCAGTGGGGCCAGCCCGATCAACTCGGATTCGGCCAGGTGGATGCCGTCCTCGGCGGCTTCGGCCCGGACGCTCTCCCAGGCCAGCCAGAGCGGCGTGGTGTGGAAGTCCAGCAGGTTCATCGAGACCTGGGCCCGACCCAGTTCCTCGATCCAGAAGCCGTTGGCCTGGACGCGCGGCAGGCCGCCGCTCGACTCACGGATGCGGCGCGCAATCCGCTTGGCCAGCTCCAGGTCATTGCTGTCGAGGTTGATGTTGTAGGCGATCAGGAACGGCCGCGCGCCGACGGCCATCGCGCCGGCACGGGCGTGCAGCGCGGCCGGGCCGTAGTCCGGCTCGCGGCCGGGCTCGGCGATCGCGGTCTTGAGCCCCTCGTACTGGCCTTTGCGGACATCGGCAAGCCGCTGCCGCGACGGGCCCCTCGCCGCTTCGCCGTATAGATAGACGGGGATGCCGAAGCGATCCGCGACCCGCGATCCAAAGACCTTGGCCAGCTCGACACAGTCGTTCATCGTGGCGCCGGCGAGCGGTATGAACGGGACCACGTCCACGGCGCCGATGCGCGGATGCTCGCCGGCGTGATGCTCCATGTCTATCTCGGCGACGGCGACGGCCACCGTCTTCTCCAGCGCCTCGAGAATTGCGCCGGGCTCACCGGCCAGCGTCAGGACACTGCGGTTGTGGCTGGGGTCGCTGGTCCGATCGAGCAGGAACGCGCCCGGAACACTCTCGACGGCCGCGGCCAGCTTGTCCACGACCTCGATCCGGCGCCCCTCGCTGAAGTTCGGGACCGACTCGACGAGCTTGGCCACGCTACCTCCGTCTGCGCGCTACGTCGCGCCGTGCCGCGTGCGGCGAGCAGCGGACGAGACCGCGCTCGCACCAGTGGCCCTTATCGTTGCACAGCGCACGCCAAACCGATCAGGAGGTTCTCGGCGCCCTACCTGTCGCCGACGGGCTCGTTCTCCAGCATCGGGATGTGTACGCCGCGCTCTCTGGCAACTTCGATGGCTCGCTCGTAGCCGGCGTCGGCGTGGCGGATGACGCCCATGCCCGGATCGGTCGTGAGGACGCGCTCCAGCTTCTGGGCAGCGAGGTCCGTGCCGTCGGCGACGATGACCATGCCCGCATGCTGCGAGTACCCGATCCCGGTTCCGCCGCCGTGGTGGATGCTCACCCAGCTGGCGCCGGACGAGGTGTTGACCAGGGCGTTGAGGAGCGGCCAGTCGGCGATGGCGTCCGAGCCGTCGCGCATCGATTCGGTCTCGCGGTTTGGCGACGCCACCGAACCGGAATCGAGGTGGTCGCGGCCGATCACGATCGGGGCGCTGACCTTGCCGGTTCGGACAAGCTCGTTGAATGCGATCCCGGCCTTCGACCGCTCACCGTAGCCGAGCCAGCAGATCCGGGCCGGCAGCCCCTGGAACGGCACTCGCGCCTCGGCCATCTCGATCCAGCGCCGCAGCGAGGCGTCCTCGGGGAACAGCTCGAGAATCGCGTGGTCCGTTGCGAGGATGTCGGCCGGATCGCCGGAAAGCGCGGCCCAGCGGAACGGCCCCTTGCC
>PMJT01000203.1:0-3570 GCA_003158495.1 Chloroflexota bacterium
GACCGGGCGATCTTGTTGATCGCGACGACCACCGGCAGGTGGTGCGACATCGCGTTCTGGAGCACGTATCGCGTCTGCGGCAGCGGCCCTTCGGCCGCGTCCACCAGCAGGAGCACCGAGTCGACCATGTTCAGGCTGCGCTCGACCTCGCCGCCGAAGTCGGCATGACCGGGAGTGTCGACGATGTTGAGACGGATGCCGTCGTAGTCGACCGCGGTCTGCTTGGCGAGGATCGTGATCCCCTTTTCGCGCTCCAGGTCGTTCGAATCCATGACCCGATCGACGACTACCTGGTTGGCCCGGAAGGCGCCGGCCTGCTTGAGCATCGCGTCGACAAGCGTGGTCTTGCCATGGTCGACGTGGGCGACGATCGCGACATTGCGGACGTCTGCACGGATCGCCGTGGCCGCATCAACCGACCGTACCTGGCCGGGATGATCGAATTCAAAGGGCGTGGTGGAGCGAGGTGAGTCAGTCATGGGCCAAGAGATTGTCGCACACCCGAGGCTTGAGCCCCGAGACGCAGCGACCGGACTTTGGCCGGGTCTTCGAAGCGCCGCTACACTCGGCCCAGGAGGAGCCAATGACCGTCGCCGCAATCGTCCTGGTCCCGGACACGGCCGTAGCGCTGGCCGATGCCGACGGTGAGCCCGCGATCCGGCGCGTCGTCCACGCCGCGTGGTCCGGCGGGGCACTGCCGATTGTGGTGGTGGCCGACGACGCGGACCCTCGCCTCGCCGAGATCGTGGCGGAACTGGGAGCGACACTCTCCCGCCCGACCAAGGTCGAGCCGCGCGGAGTCGCCTGGTACGTACACGGCCGGCGCGACGCCGATCGCGTGGTAACCGGCACTACCGCCGGCCTCCTCTGGCCGGTTCGGTGCGCTTGGGTCGACCCGGAGACCGTTACGTCGCTCGTGGAGGCGCACGGCGCCACTCCCGGCGACATCATTCGGCCCGCGTGGTCCGGCAAGGAAGGCTTCCCGATCCTGGTCCCCGCGGCTTTTGACGGACAGCTCCTGGGCCGCGTAGGGCTCCACGGATACCAGGCAGTGGAGGCGCTGGTCGCGGAGGGCGCGCCGCACCGGGCTCTGGAGCTGGGCGATCCGGGGATCGTCTTCGACCTCGCCACTCCCCGAGCAGAGCTGCCCGGTTACCAGGGACCGCCGGAGCCGGCCGGGGGACCGGCACCCGAGTGGAATGCGACGCTCGCGGCGCAGGCCCAACGTTCCGGCGAGCCGGGGCGCTAGCTTCCCAGCGGCGCCACGCGACGCCGAGGGCGTGGATCAGCTCCCGGGCGTTGCCGACGGTGATGGGACCGGCGACATGGGCGCGACCACGGTGGTGGGAGTGCCTACATCCGAGAACGCATAGGCGATCTCGATGTCGAGGAGCTTCGCCCCGTTCGTGTCGGTGTTGGTGGCCGATATGGTGGCCGAGAGAGGGATGCCGAGGTCCGTGACCCACAGGTCCAGTTGCAGCTGAGTTGCTTTGATCGGCAGACCCGAGAGATCCGTCATCGCAACCCGGCTCAGGTCCGGAATCCACTGAGTCGTCGACTGCAGGTGGTTGCTCGTCTGCCCCTCGCGCAGAGTCGCGCCGACCGACTTCAGGTCCCCGGATCCGGCGAGACTGAAGATCGGACTGACCTCCAGGTACAGGGGCGGGGCAGCAACCATGGCCCACTTGCCACCCGGCGGGCGGGAGTAGAAGTTGCCGTCGACCAGCCTGATTTCCTGAGAGACTCCGTTGGTCTTTACCGTGCCGGTCTCGTTACCCGCAGACACGCGGCCATCGAAATGGGTGGTGGTGGCCAGAGCCTTGCCCTGGACCGCGGCATTCAGCACCAGCGTGGTGTCGACGACGATGTGGGCATTGATCCCGCGGTCGTCCACGAAACCGTAAGCCAGCCCCACGATCGGCGCCTGCGATGGCGTGAGCGGCGTCGGGGTAGTGGCCGCCTGGACGAGGCCTGGGGGCGCGGCGGGCTTCGGGGCGCTGCCGCCGCCGAACGCCATGACCAGGCCCACGACCAGCGCGCTGATAACCAGGACGGCACCGGCGCCCATGATGTATTCCGGCTTCAGTTTGCGAGGCGGCTTCGGTGCGGCCCGGAACTCGGGCAGGGGCGTCTCGACGGGCTCGGCATAGCGCTCACTGTAGAGGCCTTCAATGGGTTGCGGCCCTCGTGCAGGCGCCTTCCAGGGAACGCCGCACTTGGGGCAAGGCCCCGCCTCGGCATCGAAGACCTCGTGGCAGCGAGGGCACCGAACCCAGTTCTCGGCCATGAACCGCCTCCAGGAAGGGTCGCCCGGGCCCCGGCCGGGTCCGCCGTCGTCTACTTCGCGGTCGAGTCCCCCGCCGAGCCGGTTTCGAGACCGACGAATCGAAGACCGAGTTCAGAGTACTGCTCCGGCTCCGGCGCGGAAGGGGCTCCCATCATCAAATCGGCGCCCGATTGGGTCTTGGGGAAGGCCATGACCTCGCGGATGTTCGTCTGCCCGGCAAACAGCGCCGACCAGCGGTCGATACCCATGGCAATCCCGCCGTGGGGCGGGGCACCGTAGTCGAAGGCCTCGAGGATCCCGCCGAACAGCTCGTGCATCTTCTCGAACGTATAGCCCTGGAGGGCGAAGCTGCGTTCGAGCAGTTCGCGCTTGTGAATCCGGACGGAGCCGCCGCCCAGTTCCCAGCCGTTGAGGGCGATGTCGTACTGCATCGCCCGCGCCCTGCCGGCCGGGTCCGTGTGGGCAGGTTTATACGGATCGCCCGATTCGGTGATGAGCAGCTTCTCGTCTTCCGGCACCACACCGCTGAACGGGTTGTGAGTGGCGTCCCAGCGCCCACGGTCTGTGTCCCACTGGTACATCGGGAAGTGGTAGACCCAGCAGTAGGCCAGGACGTTCTGGTCGGCCAGACCGAGGCGCAGGCCCAGTTCCTGGCGGAGCCGGCCCAGGACGTCGGCCACGCGCTCGCCGTCCGCGTCGGCGACGATCAGGATCAGGTCGCCTGGCTCGCCGTTTGCGGCGGCGACCATCGCGGCAATGCGCTCCTCGCCGAGAAACTTGGCGATCGGCGAATGGGCCGTCCCGTCGGCTGCGACCGATACGTGGGCCAGCCCCTTGCCGCCGTAGCGGCGGATGAACGCCACGAGATCGTCGATCTGCGAGCGGCTGGCGTCGGCCATTCCCGGCGCCGCGATGGCCTTGACGCGCCCGCCTCCGGCCAGCGCCTCGTCGAAGGCCCGGAAACCGGTGTTCGGATCCGGCGAAGCGCCACCCGCTGGAAGGGCCGGCTCCGCCAGCAGGGCCGGCGCCAGGTCGACGAGTTCCAGGCCAAACCGCAGGTCCGGCTTGTCGGACCCGTAGCGCTCCATCGCATCGTGGTAGTCGATGCGTGGGAATGGCAGCTGCTGGATCGGCCGGTCCGGAACCACGGCGTGGCTGACCTCGACGATCATCGCCTCCACGAAGTCCATGACCCGCTTCTCGTCGACGAAGCTCATCTCCAGGTCCAGCTGCGTGAACTCGGGCTGGCGGTCGCCGCGGAGGTCCTCGTCGCGGAAGCAGCG
>PMJT01000203.1:3586-28122 GCA_003158495.1 Chloroflexota bacterium
CAGGATCGGCGTCTCGATCTCGACGAAGCCGGCCCGGCGATGGGCGTCCCGGATCGCCATGACCAGCTCGGACCGCAGCAGCAGACGATCGAGCATCGGCCGGCGCCGGATGTCCAGGTAGCGATACCGGAGCCTCAGGCTTTCGTCGACGGGTGCGTCGGGCTCGTTGATGTAGAACGGCGGCGTCTCGGACTCGTTCAGGATCGTGATCGAGTCCGCCTGGACTTCGATCTCGCCGGTGGCGAGCTTCGAGTTGGAGGTCCCGGTATGCCGGTGAGCGACGGTGCCGCTCACTTCCACCACGAACTCGTTGCGGATGCGCCCGGCGACCTCGGTCGCCTCGCTCGCCTCGGCCTCGTTGATCACTATCTGGGTCAGGCCGTAGCGGTCGCGCAGGTCGATGAACATGAGGCCGCCGTGCTCGCGGCGCCGGTGCACCCAGCCCGCGATCCGAACCTCGCGCCCGGCATCGGCCGCGCGGAGCTGGCCGCACGTGACGTCGCGATAGGGCGTGGCAAGGCCGAAGGCTTCTTCGGGCGTGGTCGAGGGTCGGCTGGGCTCACTCATGGCGTGAATGCTACCGGACGGGGCGGACGGGCGGCGGATTCAACTTGGAGTTGAAGTCACCAATGTGCCTGGTTGGGGCGGCATAGCGGCCGCAATCACGGAGAGCACGGGACTAACGATGGCAACTAGCCCAATCGAGCGCGTGTCCAGAGAGCCGAACAGCGCGGGCGGAATGTAGGTAAGAGCGGTACCCGCACAGCCGCAGGCCGAAACCGAGTACACCATGATCAGCAGCAACGGAGAGGCCAGCAGCCACAGCAAGCCGAGGACTCCGGCGGCGTTGATGCGCATCGGGGTCCACGAACCGCGGATCGGCAGCACTGCCACGACGAATGCGGCCGCAGCCTCCGCCAGGAACGACAAGCCAAGCGTAGGCTGCACGACGATCGTCTCGTCGACGAGCGTGTAGCCCGCAGCAACGAGCGTCGTCACGCCGACAACGAAGAGCAGACCAGACCTGATGCGGTCGCGGCCGGGCGTGTATGTCTCATCAGAGTGGGGCACGCCCGGAGAACGGAGGCGAGCCCGCATGAATAGCGCGGGCCACAACACAACGAGGCCAACAAGGGTTGCCCAGTAGATCAGCGACGCCACCCCAACTCCTCCTCACGTCTGCCGGAAGAAAGTCCTTCCTCCGACCTCGAGCCGGACCACTAGAACGGCGACGGCGCATCCATCGGGGCGCAGCCTCCGTTCTTACGACTGGCCGACCACCGGAAGCTGGCCGCCACCTTCTCGCCGGCGGCGAGACCCGCCGGGCTCTCAGAGTGCGCTTCCATGAACACGTTGTAGCCCCAGCCGAACTGGCCGCCTGGCTCTCGGATCTCCCACACGGCGGCCGAGTCTGGTCCGGTCCGGAGCACGGGGTTTGGTCCGAGCGTGGCATTTGCGCCGGCCCCGACTCCGCAGACATCGACGGGACCGCCGACGCGACGCCAGACCTTTACGACGACTCGACCTCCCGAGACGTCGAAGGAATCGCCGGTGCACGAACCGCCGCCGTTGCCGTTCGGGTACGCCGTAGACCGGCAACCGGTCTGCCACCCTCCGGTACCAAGGACGGCATCCACCTGGACCGCCATTCCCTCGGGGTATTCGCTCGCGAGGATGGCCCAGCCCGCCGGATAGTCGAACGAGAAGTCGCCGTTGTCGAAATGGCCGAGGGTGCCCGGCAGTGTGGGCAGAGGATTGCCCGGGTCGATCGAACCGCCGAATCCGCACGCCGCGACTGCGAGCATGCAAAGCGCAGCCACCGCGATCGCCTTCCCTCGTCTGATCGACATCAATTGCCTACCCCGCCTCGCAACCGCAGTCAAGTCCTTCGCTCGATGTACGCCCGGAACGAACCGGCGGACCACCGAGACTTCGACGGCGCGCGTTAGCCGTGGTGGTGACTCTTGGCAGCGCGGGCGAGTTCTCGGGCCAGGTCAACGAGTGGCACGACGCGCTGAGTGCCGGCTTCGAGGTCCTTGAGCTGGACGTTTCCCTCGGCAAGCTCGTCGCCGATGATGACGGCGAAGTGGGCATGGTCCTTCGAGGCAGCCTCCAGCTGCCGGCCCAGTTTCCTCGGGGACAACTCGGCCCGGGCAAAGAGCCCTTCGGCGCGGAGCAGGCTCGCGACCCGCAGGCGGGCCACGGTATCGGCCGGGTCCGCGCCCACAACTACCGCGAGTGGCGGCGTTTCGTGCGCGGCCTCAGCACCGGTCTCATCGAGCGCGAGCAGCACCCGGTCCAGTCCCAGCGCAAAGCCGATACCTGGAGTGGGGCGCCCGCCCAGCAGCTCGACCAGGCCGTCGTATCGACCGCCGCCGCCCAGCGCCTGCTGCTGGCCCTCGGCGCCGCTTCGGTAGTACTCGAACGCGGTGCGGGTGTAGTAGTCCAGGCCTCGCACGAGCGTCGGTTCTAGTCGGTACGGGACGCCCATCGCGTCCAGGTGCGCCGCGACCGCCTCGAAATGCGCCGAGCATGCCTCGCACAGGTGATCGGAGATCTTTGGCGCTGCCGCCACCAGCGCGGTCATCGCCGGGTCCTTGGAGTCGAGCAGGCGGAGAGGGTTCGTGTCCAGGCGTCGCAGTTCCAGCTCCGGCAGCTGGGCGGCGTGCTCGGCGAAATATGCCTTGAGCGTCGCAAGGTATGCCGGCCGGCACGCGCGGTCGCCGATCGAATTCAGAAGCACCTGGACACCGGACAACCCGGCTTCCACGTAGAAGCGGTAGCCGAGCTCGACGATCTCCGCGTCGACGGCCGGGCCCGGGTCGCCGATCGCCTCCGCGTCGAACTGCCAGAACTGGCGGTACCGGCCAGCCTGGGGGCGGTCGTAGCGGAACATCGGCCCAACGACGGTTAGCTTCACCGGCTGCGGTAATGTCTGGAGACCGTGCTGCACGTAGGCCCTGACCACGCCAGCTGTCGCCTCCGGCCGCAGTGCCCATGCCTCGGACTCCTCCGTTCGAGGCGCGATCCGGAACAGCTCCTTCTCGACCACATCCGTGGCCTCGCCGATGCCGCGCTCGAATACAGCCGTCTGCTCGAAGAGCGGTATCTCCATCTCGCGGTACCCGTATCGGGCGGCGAGCGAGCGGGCGACGCTTTCGAGGCGACTCAGCCGGGCACGGACTTCCGGGAGCAGGTCTCGTGTTCCCCTGGGGGCTCGGTATGGAGGCATGGCGCCAATCCTAGCGGGAGGGCGGCGGTAGATCGAGCGGTCCGCAGTGGGCCCCGGATCCTACGCTATGGGACCCGTCAGGCCACCACGTTGCCGGTGTCCTCGCTAAAAGCCGTACTCAGGCAATGCAGGAATCGGCGGACGGCCAGGACGATTGACCGTCGCGCCACGCCGCCTTCGACCGAGATCCAGTACTCGAAGTAGAACTTGCCGTTGTCCGAGACTGAGGCGCGAATCAGCTTGACCTGGTCGTTGACGCGGTTGACGTACTCCAGCTTGTCGGGCTGCGGGGCATCCGGGTTGGCGCCGAAGATGGCGTATACGCAGACCAGCCGACCGTCGGCGTCGGGACGCAGGTAGCAGCGATAGTCGTCCTTCACGATCAGGTCTCCGTCCGTGTCGACGGAAACCTCCATGAAGTTCTCCTCGAAGACCTGCTTGAGGGACTCGACCGTTATCCCCTCGGGGTAGATGAATTCGTCAGACAACGGGGAACCTCCATGTGGCCGGCTCCCTCCGGCTCGATCACCCGGAGCGGCGACGCAGCGACGGACATATGCGACCGACCGATTGACTATACCGGACCGGCGCCGGCTTCGACGGGCTACGTGCTCAGATCTCGCTGAACCGTGATGACGTCCTTGAGCTGCTCGAGTTTGCTCATCACCCGCGCCAGCTGGGCGACCGACGCCACTTCCAGCGTCGCGCGCACCGTCGCGGTCCGATCGGGCGTGACCGCCACGTTGGCGGCGACGATATTGACCTTGTTCTCGGCCACGATCTGGCTGATGTCCGAAAGCAGGCCGGTCCGGTCGTAGGCTTCCAGTCGGATCGAAATCGGGTAGGTCTGCTGGGCCTCGTGTTCCCACTCGACCTCGATCATGCGCGCCGTTTCTCGCTCGTTGAGCACCGTCTGGCAGTTCTTGAGGTGGACCGTCACGCCCTTGCCGCGGGTGATGAAGCCGATGATCGGGTCGCCCGGGATGGGGTGGCAGCACTTGCCGAAACGGACCAGCAAATCCCCTACACCCTTGACCCGAACGCCGCCCTGTCGCGAAGGGCTCGGCGGCGGCGCCGTCGGGGGCAGCGCCAGCTGCGCGTCGTCCACGACTCCGAGTCGGGTGACAACCTGCTGGGCGCCAACCGCGCCATAGCCGATAGCCGCGTAGAAATCGTCCAGGTTGTCGAACTTGTAGAGCCTCGCCATCTCGAGAATTCGGTCCTGGCCGACGGCGCCGAGGCTGGTACGGGCCAGCCGCCGAAGCTCGCGTTCGAGCGACTCGCGGCCGTGGGAAATGTTCTCGTCGCGTTCCTGGCGCTTGAACCATTGCCGGATCTTCTCGCGGGCGTGGCTGGTCCGGGCGATGTTCATCCAATCGCGCGACGGCCCGTGCTCGGCCTTGGTGGTAACGATTTCGACTATGTCGCCGTTCTTGAGCCGGTAATCCAGCGGCACCAGGCGGTTGTTGATCTTGGCGCCGATACAGCGGTGGCCGACGTCGGTGTGGATGCGGTACGCAAAGTCGAGCGGCGTCGCGCCGGCGGGAAGGTCCTTGACCTCGCCTTTCGGTGTGAAGACGAAGACCTGGTCCTGGAAGACGTCGAGCTTTACGCCCTCGACGAANNGGCGTCGTACTCGCGGTCGGCGCGGGAGCCTTCCTTGTACCGCCAGTGCGCGGCGATGCCGACCTCGCTGACCTGGTGCATCGTCTGCGTCCGGATCTGGATCTCGAGCGGCTGCCCGTCGAGCGCGATGACGGCGGTGTGCAGGCTCTGGTACAAGTTCGGTTTGGGAACGGCGATGTAGTCGTCGAACTGGCCCGGGATGGGCCGCCAAATCGAGTGGACGACGCCCAGAGAGGCGTAGCAATCCTTGACCTCGGCGACGAGGATGCGAATGGCATAGACGTCGTAGATCTCGCCGATCTCGGCACTCTTGCGCTGCATCTTCTTCCAGATGCTATACAAGTGTTTCGGCCGGCCAGACAACTCGGCTTCTATGCCGGCGGCCTTGAGCTCCGGGCGGAGCGTCTCGATGGCGCGGTGGATGAAGGTCTCGCGCGACTTGCGCCGGGTGTCCAGCATCCGGGCCAACTCGCGGTATGACTCCGGCTCCAGCGTCTTGAACGCCAGGTCCTCGAGCTCCCACTTGACGCTCCAGATGCCGAGTCTCTCCGCCAGGGGGGCGTATATCTCGAGCGTCTGGCGGGCGATACGGCTCTGCTTCTCCGACGGCAGGGCGTAAAGGGTGCGCATGTTGTGCAGCCGGTCGGCGAGCTTGATCAGAACGACGCGGATGTCGTCCGCCATTGCCAGGAACATCTTCCGGATGTTCTCGGCCTGCTGCTCCTCGTGGCTGTGGGTGCTGAACTTGGACAGCTTGGTAACGCCGTCGACGAGCTGCGCCACTTCCGCGCCGAACCGCTCCTCGAGATCCGAGAGCGTGTAGTCCGTGTCTTCCGGAACGTCGTGGAGGATGGCCGCCGTGACCGCAACCGGGTCGATGCCGATGTCAGCGAGGATCTGGGCCGATGCGAGCGGGTGTGTCACGTACGGCTCGCCGGTGACGCGGGTTTGGCCGTGGTGGGCCAGCTCGGCCAGCTCGAATGCCTGCCGGAGCGGCTCCAGGTCCGCCTGCGGGTAGTGGCGGGCGACGGCGTCGCGAACGTGTTTGAACCGCGACTCGATGGTGGGCAGAACGGTCAGCCCGAGACGGAGTCGATCGGCCAGCGGCAGACGAACCGACTTGCGCCGCGGTTCTGTTCCGTTCGCCTGGACCGGCTGTACCGGAGGTTCGATCGACATGGCAATGAGTCTACCAGTCGACCCCCGTCGGGCCGATCGAGAGCCGGCCCCCTACAGCCCCAGGAGCGACTGGATGTCGATCGTCCCAACCAGCGTGACTGTCGTGGCTCCGATAGTCGCCGAAGTGAAATTGAAGGGGTTGCCCGGACCGGGCTGGATGAGGACGACGGTCGGCAACGCCGTGTTCGCGGGCACAAGCGTGATGGCACCGCCGCTGACGACAAGGCGGGCGGGTTCCGACTTCCCCCCGGCCGTGACGGTCACCTTGTTCGGAGCCGTCAGCTTCACGGTGGACGTGATCTTTGTCGCGGCGTAGAACTGCGCAGTGGCAAGCTGCGCCAGTTCCGCAGAGGAAGTGGTCAGTGTCGCCGTCGCGGCCGTGCCGGCCCCCTCGACAGTGGCTGCGTCGATGGTGATCGGGTCACCGCTCGGCGCAGGAACGCGAACCGCGGTCAGGGTTCCGCTGACTGTGCCGATCTTGCGGTCGATGAACTCGACGTTTTCGAGTGTCAGGTCAATCGATCCGGCATGGAGATCCCCGACGCCGACCTGCGTGGACGTGACGTGGATCTTGTCGGCGTGGCCCAGGAGGATACGCGGCGGAAGGTTGGCAGAGACCTCGACCTTGGTGTTCGTCCCGGTGAAGCCCGCCGAGTTGAGAGCGGTCGTGGCGAGCCAGCTCGCCCCATACGGCAACCCGAACCACAGCAGAGCGAAGATCACCGCTACGGTCATCAGCAGCTGGATCAGGCAGGATCGCATCTCTACTGGCCTCCAGGGCGGCGGACGACGCTCCCGTCGTTTCTGTGTCCGAGCCGCTCGAGTGCCCGGATGGCTTCGGACCGTTCGTCCCACGGAACCGGCCCGCCGGACATGATTATCGTCTGCTCGTGGCCTTTGCCCGCCAGCAGGACGCAATCGCCGGGACGGGCACGCTCGATGGCCGCCTCGATGGCGGCGCGACGGTCGGCGATCCGCAGGATTGCCGGGCGGGAGCCGGCCGGCTGGGTGGCGCCCGAACCGGTGGCCCGGGCCGCATCCTCGGCGCCGGCCGCGATCTCGTCGATGATCGCCATCTCGTCTTCGCCACGTGGATCTTCATTGGTCACGACCACGAGGCGGCACCGCTCCCCCGCGATCCGGCCCATCATCGGCCGCTTCTGGACGTCGCGCTCGCCGGCGGAGCCGAAGACGGCGATGAGGCCGCCACCACCGGCCGCGGCCATCGGCGCGAGCACGTCCAGCACTTTCTCCAGCGACGCGGGCGAATGGGCGTAGTCGACCACCACACCAAACGGCTGCCCGCAGTCGATTCGTTCCATGCGACCGGGCACGCCCTCAACCGCGGCCAGCGCGGCGCGTCCCGCGGCCGGGTCCAGTTCGAGCGCCTCGCCCAGGGCTATGGCCGCGAGCGCGTTGTAGACATTGAAGTGCCCGGCGAGGCGCAATTCGACCGAGCCGCTCCACCGGGGAGTGGCCACTTCGATGCGCATGAAGCGGGCCCCCTCGGCCACGCTCGTCGCCCTGACATCGGCGGCCGCGGTCTCGCCGTATGTGATTACGCGCGCACCGGCGCCCCGGGCCGCCTCGATGAAGAGCGGCGCCGCCGCGTCGTCCGCGTTCAGGATCGCGGTGCGGGGCCACGGTCGGGTCAGTTGTTTGGCCGCCGCCTCGCCGAGCCGCCGGAAGAGGCTCAGCTTGGCGTCTCGGTAGGCCTCGAACGTCCCGTGCAATTCCAGGTGCTCGTGGGTCAGGTTCGTGAAGATGGCTACGTCGTAGGCGATCTCTGCCACGCGCTGTAGGGCCAGGCCGTGCGAGGTGGTCTCGACCACCGCGGCCGTGTTTCCGGCAGCGGACATGGCCCGCAGCATCTGCTGAAGTTGCGGGGCCTGCGGCGTCGTCACGTGTTCTGGGTTGGCCGCTCGGAGAGACCCGACTTTGACCTGGGCGGTCGTGATCAGCCCCGTGGAGACACCGGAGGCCTCCAACAAGGCCGTTGCGAGAAATGAAGTCGTTGTCTTGCCGTCCGTGCCGGTGATGCCGACGATGCCGAGTTCCCGGCTCGGGTCGCCGTACCACCACGCCGCGGCCGTCGCGAGGGCACGGCGCGTATCCCTGACCACGACCTGCGTGATCGCGACACCGGCCACCGGCCGCTCGACGAGCGCGGCCGCCGCCCCGAGACCTGCCGCCGAGGCGACGAAATCGTGCCCGTCGGAGTGCGCGCCCGAGATGGCGACGAAGACGAACCCCGGCCGGACTGCGCGAGAGTCGAGGGTGAAACCCCGGACCGCGACTTGCGCGACCGGAGTGCCGCCCGCAGCCACGGCCGACGTGAGCTGGCCCGACGCCGCCAATCGATCGGTCAGGGCACCGAGCTGTCGCGAATCGGCCGGCTCTGCCGCCGACAGGAGGCTCTCCATCGATTCGTTCGGAAGCGCGCCAGGCGCCGGCTCGGATCCAGCCCTGACAGCCGCATCCGCCGGGCCGGTCACTCGCCGGGCTCCAGCGCCTTCTCTTCGGCCTGATCGC
This sequence comes from Chloroflexota bacterium, assembly GCA_003158495.1. Taxonomy (GTDB): domain Bacteria; phylum Chloroflexota; class Limnocylindria; order Limnocylindrales; family CSP1-4; genus Fen-1039. Next base: position 12,156 of record PMJT01000203.1, read on the forward strand.
CGGCCGGGGCATGCGGCCGGCCGCGAACCTTCATGATGCCGTGCCGCCATGCCCCGACTCGATCCTGGACGACCTGCGCGCTGTCGAAGGCGAGTCGTCCAGCGGGATCGAGGACCAAATCCCAGGCGCCGACGTACTTGATCTCGCGCCCGCCGAAGCCGGCCTTGAAGTGCTCGATCCCTTCGTGCGAGATGCCCCACATGTCGTAGCTGCGGGCACCGGCCTCGCGCGAGGTCCGGATCGCCTCCCACTTGAGCAGGTAGTTGGCCCGGGATTCGGCGCCGACCTCGGTCATGCCGCCGTACGGCTCGATGACGCGATCCCCCACTTTCAACAGGAACAGCGTCGCCAGCCCGACTCCATCGGGCCCTTCTGCCATGAGCAGTCGCGCCATGCCGAGCCGATCGAACGCCTGCCACACGCCCAGATACGACTCGTAGGTCCGGATTACGAAACCGGCGCGCTTGGCCGTCTGCTGGTAGATCGAGTAGAACTCCGGCAGCCGCTCGACGGTCGCCTCCGCGACCCTGACGCCGCCCTTGCGGGCCTTGTTGACGTACTGGCGCCACTTCTTGCGCAGGTTGCCCCAGAGAGCAGTTTCGTCCGGCCGCAGGTCCACCTGGCGTGTGCGCGGCGGCTGGATCGGAGTGCCGGCTCGCCAGCCAGTGCGCCGCAGGGCGTGGCGGAACTCGCCGTCCACGTCGCAGGGCCCGTTGATCTCGATCTCCGGTTCGATCCTGGCATGCGAGATTCGTGACGGCGAAGAGGCGACGGCCTGGCGCAGGGCGGCAGTAAAGGCCTCGAGAGTTGCCCCGTTCCAGGACTCGAAGACAGGGCCGCGGGGCGCGTAGGCAAAGCCCCACGGGAAGAGCCGGGGCTTTCGGATGAGGAGCTGGACGCCGAACTCGGACTCGTCGCCCGACCCGGAGCGCTCGTCCTCATCTACAGCGGACGACACGTCTGCCGGCGAGACGATGACGGTCTCGACCCGCTTCGCGATCGGCACCTTGCCACCGATAGCCGAGCCGATGAACCTCATCGGGACCCAGCCGTTAGGAGCCTTGACTTCGGCCCAGGCACTCGTCTGCAGGTACGATCCGGGGTTCGAGCGCGAGACGAAGGCGTCCCATGCCGCCGTGCTCGGGGCGAGGTCCACCATGGACGCCTGCAACGCGCTCGATCCGCTCCTCTCGGAAGCGTTTCCCGCGGACCGCTCTGACATTCGCCGACCTCCTCGCCGGGACGACCCGGGCGTCCCGGCCGATTGTAGGGCCCACCGGCGACATGGGGCTGGCGGCCTGCCGAGAGGTCGGCAGTGCTCGCCTAGCGGTCCCCTCGACCGTCCCGCGGCGGTTCCGTGTCCTGTGACGCGGCATCGGCCGCCGGGGTCGCGCCGCGGCATTCTCGCTCGATCGTCGCTGCGGCCGAGGCCCGCGGGTGCGAGGCGGTGTATGCGGCCCGGAGCCGCGCCGGCGAGACGTGGGTGTAGATCTGGGTCGTCGCCAGGCTCTCGTGGCCAAGCAACTCCTGGACGACGCGCAGGTCCGCTCCGCCGTCGAGCAGGTGCGTCGCGAAGCTGTGGCGCAGCGTGTGCGGCGAAACACCCTCGGGTAAACGGGCCGCAACGCGCAGCCGCTCGAGCCGGTACCGCATACCACGGACTCCCAGCCCGTCGCCGAGGTGATTGAGGAACAGGAGGTCCGGCGCAGATCGCTCGGCCGCGACCGGCCCGGCACTACGGGCATTGCGAGCGGCCGCGAGAGCGGCAAGAACGGGCCGCCCCTCATCGAGGTATCGCGCCACGGCGGCCCGTGCCGGCCGCCCCAGGAGCGATGCCCGCTGCTTGCGGCCCTTACCCGTGACGCGGACTTCGCCGCGCTTCAGATCCACTGCCCCCACAGTGAGCGATGCCAGCTCGCTTATGCGGAGCCCGGCCGCATATGCCGTCTCGATGATCGCCACATCACGGAGCGCGAGCGCGACCTCGACTCCCTCACGTGGCGCGCCGCCGACCGCATCCTGAGGCCGGCCCGCGTGGCCCTGGTCCGCTGCTGCGTCGATCAGCCGCTCCGTCTCGGCAATAGTCAGGACCTCGGGCAGGCGGCGCGGCTGCCGGGGAGTGGCCAGCGCCGCGAGCGGGTTGCCCGGCGTCAAACCTTGGCGAGTCGTGAATCGGTAGAACGACCGCAGCGCAGCCAGACGCTGTGCGATCGTCCTCTTGCCGTGGCCGTCGCCGAGTATGGCGAGGTAGCTACGCAACTCGCCCCGGGAGGGCGCCCGCCAGTCGTGGCCGCTCTCCTCGACCCAGGCCAGGTATTTGCCCAGCCCGGTCCGGTACGAGCGAATGGTGTTCGCCGACGAGCCTCGCGCCTCCAGCGCCTGGAGGAAATGCTCCGCTGCCGCACGGGCGGTCGACGGGTCGGCTCCGGTCCCGGGTTTCGCTCCATTTGTCGTGGACCACCCGGCAGCCATCGCTACTTCTCGGCCGCCGCGCTCGAGGCTCCTGCCGCGGGCTTGCGTCCCGCTGAACGACTGCCCGTAGTCTTGCGCGCGGCGCTCCCGGCGCCCGCGGCGGCCATCCGGCTCGTCCGGCGCGGTCTGCTCGCGGATGGTCTGGCCAGCGCGGCCGGATTGGCTTCGCCCCCCGTCAGGCTCTTTCCCGCCAGTTCCTCGATGCCGGCGAGTTCTATCGCGGCGCCGCAGACCAGGCAGAGCCCGGCCTCGCCGCTGCGCCCGACGGGCCCCTTGTCGACGTCGTGAACGGCGCCGACGGGCTCATGCGACGTGGTATAGCGACAGTTGGGGTAGCGCGAGCAGCCCCAGAAGAGCGAGCCGGTCCGGCGGGCCCGGCGCGTCGTCAGGTGGCCCTTCTTGCAGTCGGGACACGTGACCTCGAAGCCCAGCGGCGCCGGCGGCGGAGGGCCTTCCTTCTTGATGTAGTCGCAGTCCGGGTAGCGCGAGCAGCCCATGAACGGACCGAAGCGGCCGCGTCGCTGGACCAGGACGCCGCCGTCCGTGGCGCCGCACTTGGGGCAGACCTCGGGCGCGGCCGGCCCGATCGAGCCGTCCTCTGCGACCACTCCCGCTGTGGCCGTCGCTGCGTTGCCGCCGACACCGGGCAGCTCACGGGTCTCCTTGTGTTCCGGGTACATCGAGCAGGCAAGGAACTCACCGTAGCGGCCGAGCCGGATGACCATCGGGTGGCCCTCCGAGCAGAGTTCCTCCGACGGCCGCGTGGTGAAGTCGGCCCGCTTGAGTTCCTTGGTCTTCTCGTCGATTCGGGCACGGAATGGCGTGTAGAAGGCCCGAACCACCGGGACCCAATCGCGCTTGCCGTCGGCGACGTCGTCTAGATCGTCTTCCATGCGGGCCGTGAACTCGAGGTCCACGAACTCGCCGAAATGGCAGACGAGCAGGTCCGTGACGATTTCGCCTATGGGCTCCGGCTGGAGGCGCCGTTCCTGGACCTTGACGTAGCCCCGATCCAGGATGGTGGAGATCGTGGCAGCGTACGTCGACGGCCGGCCGATGCCGTGCTCCTCGAGGGCCTTGATCAGGCTCGCCTCCGTGTAGCGAGGGGGCGGCTCGGTGAAGTGCTGGAGCGGATCAACCGAATTCACGGCGGCGACATCGCCCTTTGCCAGGACCGGCAGGCGGCACTCGGCCTCTTCTTCCTGGTCGTCCTGGCCCTCGGTGTAGACGCGCGAGAAGCCGTCGAAAGTCGTCCGGGTAGCGTTGGCCCGGAGGTCGTATCCGTCGGCCGTGAGGTCGACGCTCGTGGTCTCCTGCTCCTTGGTAGCCATCTGGCTGGCGATCGCGCGCTGCCAGATCAGCTTGTAGAGTCGGGCCTCGTCGTTGCCAAGGCGCTTTGCGAGGGCGTCCGGATCCCGCTCGAACGATGTCGGGCGGATGGCCTCGTGCGCTTCCTGCGCATTGCGCGTCTTCGTCTTGAAGGCCCGGCCCTTGGGCGTCATGTACTCCGGACCGAAGCGAACCTCGATGACCCGAGCAGCTTCGGCCATCGCCTGGCTCGAGAGCGCTACCGAGTCCGTTCGCATGTAGGTGATCAGTCCGACCTGGCCGTCGTCCGTCTCGACGCCTTCGTAGAGGCGCTGGGCGGCACTCATCGTTCGCTTGGGCGAGAAACCGAGCTTACGGCTCGCTTCCTGCTGCAGGCTCGACGTGGTGAAGGGCGGCGCCGGGGTCCGGTTGGTCTTCTTGACGGAGACGTCCATGACGACCGGGCGGCACGCCCGTATGGCCGCGGCGTGGCGCTCGGCCGTTTCGCCGTCGCCGATTTCGGGCTTCTTGCCGGCGATCCGGACCAGGTCCGCCTCGAAGGTCTCGCCGTTTGGTGCGACCAGGATCGCCTTGAGCGTCCAGTATTCGCGGGCGGTGAAAGCCCGGATCTCGCGCTCGCGGTCAACGACCAGCCGAACGGCCACGGACTGGACGCGGCCGGCGGACAGTCCTGCCCGAACCTTGCGCCAGAGCAGTGGGCTCAGCGTATATCCGACCAAGCGGTCGACGACCCGGCGCGCCTGCTGGGCATCGACGAGGTGCTGGTCTATCGCGCGCGGCTGGGCGAAGGCCCGCTTGATCGCGGATTCAGTGATTTCCGAGAAGGTCACCCGCCGGGTGCGCTTTGGGTCAAGCTGAGCCGCCTCGGCCACGTGCCACGCGATGGCCTCTCCCTCGCGGTCGAGGTCTGTCGCCAGGTAGACGAGATCGGCCTTCAGGGCCGCCTTCTGGATGGCCGCGAGCTGCTTCCTGCGATCCGCGACGACCTCGTACACGGGCGCGAAGTCGTGGTCGACATCCACGCCGAGCTGGTTCTTGCCGGGATTCTCCGGCAGGTCGCGGACGTGACCGTAGGAAGCGAGCACGGTGTAGCCCGGCCCGAGATATCGCTCGATCGTCTTCGCCTTCGCGGGCGACTCCACGATCACAAGGTTGCCGCTCATCGGCGGGAGTCTAGCATCAGCCACTCACCTGGCAGTTCACGGGGCTGGGAGGGCCGCCTCGGTCGCGGCCCAGCTTCATACCGCGCGACGGTTGTCAGGGATGCCGAGGCCTCGATTCAGGCCTCGCGGATGCGTCGAAGAAGATCGTCGTCCAACTCGTCCGAAATTGCCGGATCGGTCCCGAGGACGGAACCAGGAACCTCGGCCACTGCGGCGTCGAGGGCCACAGCATCCCGGTCCCAGTCGAGCCGGGCCAGGGCGCCGTTCGTGAGTGCGGGTTCGATCGGCTCGGCAAATGCAGCAGCGGCCGCTTCGGCGGCCTGCTCGGCCTGGTGGGCCTCGACGGATGAGCGGTGGATCTCGACAAACCGTATAGCGGCCAGAGGCATCAGGAAGGTCGAGTCCGCCTCGTCGATGAAGACCGGCTTCTTGCCGTTCGCCGTCCGAACATTCCTGCAGAGCAGCGCAACGTCGGAAGGAGACGGCTCGGCGACGAGGTCGACAATGATTGGCTGTTCGTTGTTGATGTGGACGATTACGTCACGGAGCATGGGAACACAAGATGAAGCGGCTCCAGCGGGCGGATCTGCAGGACCTGTCGGCCGTAGGGGGGCTCAGCCGTAGAAGTCGATCGAGACTCGGACTACGCCGTTCGCTACCCACACTCCGACACCGGCCTGGTTGAGGAACGGCGCCATTATGTTGTAGTAGTGCTCGCAGCGGCACCAGTACTCATTCTGGTAGAAGATCTCTATATCGATCATTCCCCCCCTGCCGGCGCTGCTCGGCGAGGCGATGTTCTCGGCCCAGGCGTTGCCGCAGAGACCGGCCCAGTTGCACAGCCGCCACTGCGGGTCGTGATAGGCGTAGTGGTTCAGGATTCTTCGGTCCGCCATGTACTTGGCGAACGGCCGCGACACCTTGTTGGAGATCGTGGCACTTAGCCGCAGCGGACCCTGGGAGGGTAGCGTGTGGTGCGTCACGCTGCTGCAGGCCCCACCGTAGGTAACCCACCCGCCCTGCCTCGTGCAGTTCATGAGCTTCATGTAGTAGACCTCGGACGCGTAGTACGGGCGCGTCGCGCTGGCTACGCCTCCGGTGTACGAGATCGAAGTCGACCTGGGCTTGGAGACGGTGAAGGTCGCGGTCGCCGCGGTCGCAAGGTGAAGGCCACCGGCGCCCGCTGCTCGACCGGAAGTGCTCACCCTGGCCACGACCTTGTCCCCCACTCTGAAGGCATAGCGCGGCGAGAGAACCAGGACGGTATCTCCCTCGGCCCAGTTCCTCGTGCCCGTGATGGCCTTTCCGTTTACCGTGACCGTGAAGGCTGCAGCGGTTGACTTCTCGTCCATCGCGACGGTGAACCGAACCGAGACGGGCTGGTTCGTGTCATAGGTGATTCCGCCGTCGACCGGCCTGAACTTGATGACCGTCGGTGCCAGCAGCGTGTGGATCAGCAGGGGCTGCACCGGATCCAGAGCGGCCCCGGCAGCATCGGTTCCGCCGTTGACGAAGCTGACCACGTAGTCCTTGTCCGAAAGGAGCTGGGTCGTCGGAGTAATCGTGAAGACCTGCGACGCTATGTCTGTCGGGTCGTCCCCGACGACTGTGACGGTTGTCGCCGGCGTGAACGCGATCCGGCTGACGACCGTTGCCAGCTTCACGGGTCGCGTGAAGGTCAGCTGGAAAGCGGTGGCTGGTGATGCCTGGCCACTTGCCATCGTGGTAGCAACAATTTGACCCGACGTTGGCGCCCCGGACTCAAATGTGGACACCAGCGGCTGGGCGAGACCAAGCCCTTCCTGGTCCGAGGCCCCGGCACCCACCGTGACCGTGTAGGCGGTGTGGGGCTGCCAGAACGGATTCGGTGCCAGCGAAACCACCTGCGCAGTGGCGTCCCAGAGGTACTTGACGTTGACCTGCGGCGAAATCGTCAGAGCGTTCTCGACCGATGTCTCGTTCATCGGCTTGGTGAACTGGACCTGGAATGCCACGTCCAGCGGCAGAGTCCCACCCGCGTTCTGGGGCTCCGCCTGGGGGGTAAGCGGCGGGAAGCTCGGCGGAGCGACGCCCGCGGCTTCCTTAGCCGGAAGGCCAAGCAGCATTCCCGCGACGAGCATGACGACGGCCATGACGACGGCCACCACCTGCACGGTTCCGCTGCCGAATCGTCGTCCGGGCGATGCGTGGCGAGTTGTAGGCGCCTTGCGTGTTGCCTGCGGTGAGGTCCGCTGCGACGCCACGATCGGCTGGCGCCGGACAAGCGAAGTCACGTAGAGAATGACGATGAAGGGAATGGCCACAAACGCGGCCACGATCTTGCGCACTCGGTTGTCTCCTGTGGCGACGGGAGCACAGTCCCGGTTGGCGTCTCGGCGGAGCGTAACACCGCCGCTGAAGATCGAGCAAATCGCCGAGACCAAGGGTTCCCCGAGCGAATCCGCCCCGATGAGTCCTGCCGTCAAGAGTAGTTGGAACGTCCCTGGTGAGGGTAGGCCGGAGCCGGATATCTTCCGGTGTCTTTATCCCAATGCGCGCCCGGACCGCCTGCGCGCCGGCACCGATGACCTCGGTGCGGAGCCCGTCAGCCCGGGTAGTTGGATCGTCCCTGATGGGGGTAGGTCGGACCGGCGATCTTTCCTATCGCCGGGTCCAGGTGGAATGGTCCTCCGAAGCCCCACTCCCAGATCAGGCCGTCGCCTGACATCTGCAGGACTGTATTCGCCGTGCCTGCGCCGTAGTCGGAACCGGCGACCCACGATTGAGAAAGTGTGAGCGTCCAGCCCTGCATGACGGTCGGGACCATCGATTCCAACGTGCACGTCACCGGCAGTGGCCTGGTCAGAGGATTCGTGATCGGCGTATGGGTGATGACGGCCGTGGCACTTGCTCCGATGACCGTTGGGAAGCAATCCCAGGCATGGCTCAGGTCCTTGTTGGTAGCACTGGCGTCCTTCTGCTGGGTCAGGGCCCGTTCGAGAACTGCCTGGCGGACCTGATCGAAAGCGACCGGGTCGGTCGGAAGCATCGCGGTCTCGGGCACGTAGTGGATGCCGGCGACGAGAGCTTTCGCTTGCGCCTCCAGCTGAGCGACGTTTGGTCCCTCGATCGCGGCGACGATGCTGTAACCGAAGGAGAACTGCTGCTGGCTGGTGAGCCCCCACCACAGCACCTCAGTTGCTCCGGGTACGGTCTCGGTGCTGTATGGAACAGCGTCCGTCGGGCTCTTCGCGAAGCGTGCCGGAAGCCCATCGATCATCAGAGCCTCGGCTCCTGGGATCTCCGGCCCTTCGACCGCCTCCCGGCCGGTCCATAGATATGAGGGCCGCGGGGCGAGGCCGATTCGCGGGGCGACCTCGAACCGCATCGCAATCGTCCCCGCCCCGAGCGACCATTTCGTCGTGCAGGCGTAAACGTGCGCAGGCGGGTTAGGCAGGCATTGCTCGTCGGCGCCATTGTTTCCGACCAGGCCGAAGACGGATGGCTCGCCCGAGGTCAAATCGCCGGTATTGAGCCCGCCGGTCGCGGCCGCGATGCTGCGGTCCGTGACCGTCCAGTCACTCGGATAGTCGAAGGAGAGGAACCACTTCTCGGCATGGGCCAGCCTTGCGGGCGTAGCCGACGACGTCGGCGACGGCGTCGCCGACGGACTCTCGGAGCCGACGCCGTTTGCATCGCGTCGCGGAGCGGCCATCCACGGAACGGCCACAGCGGCCAGGGCGAGTATCGCCGCCAGCCCGACCATGGCCCGGACGAGACGCGCCGAGCGCCGGCCGCGCGAACTGCGTGGCGTCAGCGAAGAGCGGACCCGATCCTCAAACCCGGGGCTCGGTAGAGGCCGGTTTGATCCGGCACGAAGACTCTCCCGCAGAAGGTCCTCGATGTTGTTCCCGCTCATCGACTCTCTCCAGTTCTTTGCGCAGGCGGCCGAGGGCGCGGTGCAGACGCGACTTGGCGGTTCCCAGCGGGATGCCCAGCGCGGCCGCTACGTCGGGCAGCTCGAGATCCTGACCGAAACGCAGCGCAAGCAGCGCCCGGTCGTTGGCGTCGAGATGGCCCATGGCCTGCCCGACCTCGTCACGGTCGGCCAGACCGGTCGAGCCGTCGGCCACGGGCGGCGGTTCGTGGAAGCCCAGCGGCACGATCCGGAGCGCACTCCTACGCCGACCCGCATCGATCGCCGTGTTTACCGCAATCCGCCTGAACCAGGCCTGCCACTGCGCCGAGTCGCGCAGCCCCGGCAACTGGCGCCAGGCGCGCACGAATGCGTCCTGGAGCGCGTCCTCCGCGTCGAAGGGGTGGCGCAGGATGGTCAGGCTCAGTCGATACGCGTCGGGCGTTTCGAGCTGGACCAGTTCCATGAACGCGTCGCCGTCTCCGGCTCTGGCTGCGATGACGAGGTCGTGACGGTTGGCCATCTCGCTGATATTGACTCGGCGAAGGCCGCGATTCGTTCCCCTCGCGCAGATCTGGCCGGAGATCAGGGGTGCAGGCTGGGGATCTTCAGGTACGCTCGAAGGCCGTAGACCGCGGCGATCGCCCCGGCGACGACCGGCCCCCACCACACGACGTACATGCCGCTGCCGGAGCCCTCGGCGGCGTCGCGGGCCGCCTGCATCGTGATCACGGTCACGCCCAGGCCAACGAGCACGGCGATGCAGCCGACCCCGATGATGCCCAGAGCGCGTTTGCGCATGGCGGCGATGACCTCCGCGACGAGCCCATAAGCATCCGGCTGGCTCACGCCCGATGCGGCCATCTCGGCCAGCATCTGGACGACGGGCTGGCCCGCATCGAGACGGGCCCGGACGTAGGCCTGCCACTGCAGGCGCGAGCGGACCTGCGGGTAGAAGCCGTTCCCGTACTGCGGGCCGGACGGAGGATAGCCCGGCGGCATCCCGTTCATATGCCCGCCTCCTCAGGCCTGGTGAGTCGCCAAAAGCGCGGCTAGAATCTGGCCGGCCGACTGCTGGCCTGCGAGCCTCGCGGCGTCGATCAGCATCTTCTGCGAATCCCCGCCGCCGAACCCGGCCCGCCTCGTCCCCTTGGCATGGAATGAGCCCAGGAGGACCGTGCCTTCCCCGAACTGGCCTTCGGCCTCGAAGACTGCGGCTCCGGCGAACCAGGTGAAGAGATATCGCATCAGGCGACTGCCCGGATCAGCCCGCACGATCTGGCCTCGAATCGATAGTCCCTGGTCCGGCGCACCGACGACCGGCATGAGCACGTTCAGCCCTGCCTTGGACAGGTCGGCGACGAGGCCGCCCATGTAGGCCTGGGCGACCGGCGTGAAGTCGAACCCTGTCGGCATGACCCCGGCGCCCTGGGCCGAAATCGGATACAGAGTGCAGGGCCTACCCCTCAGGTCCACGGCGTTCCTCCTCAGGTCGTGCTGTTCGGGAGCGAAACGAGGCCGCGCCCGGCGCGGCCCATCTCGCGCGGCTCATCTAGTGTGACGGTGCGGCCGCCCGCCGATCATAGCGCGCAGATTCGGTCGATTTCGGACGGGTAGGCGCCCTTCGCTACGACGTGAGCTGCAGGAAGGTCGTTGCCGGCCGCCCGAATGCCCGCCGAACCGGGTTCTGGTTGAGATACCCGAGGACCACGAGGTGGACTGCGAAGCTGAGATTGTCCAGCCCGGTGAAACCCCACCAGAGTACCGAGAACATGTCCAGACCGATCATCAGGAGGCTCAACAGGGCGGCCGCCATCCAGATCGAGGCCCGCTGTGCCCACAGGCCCGAGGCGACGACGAACGCGCCGATCGAAGTCGCCAAGTAGATCAAGCCCATGGCAACGTCGAAGCCATTCAACCCAGTCCCGTCGTAAGTGGTGCCGCTGATGTGGAAGAAGCTCGGCAACATTGCATACACCAAGCGCTGCGTGCTGAAACCGCGGCGCGCGTTTCGGCGTACTTGGGTGCAGATGTCAAGCAGACCCTGCGCCGCATTGATCGCCGTTCCGACGGCCGTTGCTCTTGCCCGGACGACTGGCGGCGCGTCCGGCGGAGGTAGCCCAGGGAGCGAGTCTGCCTCTTGACAGATAGCCGGACCGGAGCGCCACCATGCACTCGTGGAGCGAGGCAGAGTCCATTTCTACGAACCCGCTGGGAAACTGGCGGGTGATCCGTCCTGGCGCGTCAGGCGGCGAAGAGGGTGCCCTGCGAAGGCCGGTCGAGGCCATTCGGGTCCGCGTGGCCGTGCCTGATCGATCCGCCGACCTTGCGCCCACGGGCGGCAGGGGGGACGTCGAAGCCGCTACTCCCACCGATGCCGAGCTGATGGCTCGCGTTGCTGCCGGAGACCAGTTGGCGTTCGCGGCCGTGTACGACCGCCACGCGCAGGCGGTCTACGGTGCAATCTCTCGATACATCGGCGACCCCGGCACCGCCGAGGACATCGTCCAGGAGACGTACCTGGCGCTGTGGACGAAGTCGGAGGTCTACTCACCGGGGGCCGGCTCACTCATCGGCTGGCTGCTCACGATCGCCCGCCATCGCGCCATAGACCGGCTCCGTTCCGCAGCCCGCCGGCCCGTGGTCGTCGGGCTCGCACCATCCAGCGCCGACGGCCAGGAGAGCGACCTCGAGCGGCTGCTTTCGCTGGGTCGCCCGGTAGCGTTTGACGCCACCGCCTACGACCCCTCGGATGTGACGGAGCGTCGCTGGGTCCGAGCCGTCGTCCGGACCGCCATTGATGAGATGCCCGAGGCCGAACGCCGCGTACTCGAACTTGCCTACGACCAGGAGCAGACACAGGTCGAGATAGCCGCGATCCTCGGCCTGCCCCTCGGAACGGTCAAGACCCGGACGCGACGGGCCCTGCTGCGGCTGCGGGCGATGCTCGAGGGCGTGCCCGATCTCGGCGGCCCGGGGATGTTTCTCCGGGGCGTCGATGGGAGAAGCGCAAAGGAAACGAACCATGAATCACTCTGAAGCCCGCGCCAGGCTGTCGGATCTGGCCCTCGAGCCGGCGCGCCTGCGACCGTTCGACCGGGCCGGCGACCAGGACTCGATGGATCTGCGCGGGCATCTCGCCGGCTGCGCCGAATGCCGAGCCGAACTCGAGGCATGGCGGTCGACGATCGCCGCGCTCGATGCCGCCGTCGGCACTGCGCCGGCCGACGACTTGCGGCCGGCTGGGACTCTCCACGGACTGGCCGCGTCCGGCGGCAGGGTGACCCTGCCCGCGGGTCTTCGCGATCGGACGCTGGCACTGGCTCATGAGCGCACGGTCGTCCCTGCCGAGTCGCCTTCTCCGGCTTCGCCGGTCATCGCGATCGCCTCGCGCCGTCAAGTGCGCCGCCCGGTTGCGTGGCTCGCGATCGCGGCCGCGCTGGTCGTCCTGGTCGCCGGAGCGGCACTCGTCGTCGACCGAACCCGGCAACTCGATCAGTCGCGGTCGGACGTGGCGGCCCTCCAGCAGGTGACTGCCGGCCTGAATCGGGTTCTGCAGGATCCGAGCCACCGGGTCGCGTCCCTCGTGACCGTCACCGGGGCAACCGGCGGCAGCGTGTCGTGGAGCCAGTCGGAGGGCTACGTCGTGGTCCTGGCCGGGGCGCTCCAGGTCCCTCCAGCCGGCCAGACTTACAGGTGCTACCTGACGCAAGGCGGCGTCAGCGTGGCCGTGGGCGAGATGTGGTTCAGCGGTTCACTCGCCTACTGGGTCGGCAGCTTCGACACTTGGGGAGTCGCCGCCGCGGGCAGCCGATTCTCCGTGAACCTCGAGCCGACCGCTCCTGGTTCGAGAGGCCCGATCGGTACGCCGGTGCTTAGCGGAACGCTCTGAGGCCGATCCGACGGAGGCCTCCGTTGGGCTAGCTCGTCAGCTTTCAATCGCCGCCGAGCTTCTGATCGCCCGTGCGAATCGTCGCCGGACCGGACTGCCTGGTCGGCCAGATCTCCGCCCGTAGCCGCAGGTATGGCGTCGGGTTGAACAGCCCAAACACGACCGCGACAAAAGCCACCGACAGCAAGCCGAACTGAACTGCTATGACTGCGATCAGACCGCTTGCCAGAAGACCGAGCGCCAGCCCGATCGAACGACCCGGCCGCCCCAGGACTGCACCCGCCAGGTGCTCCAGGGCCTGCCCGCCATCGAGGCTCGATACTGGCATCAGGTTGAAGACTGCCCAGCCGAGGTTGACGAAGAGCCACAGGAAGATCGGCATGCGCATCGGCCACAGCGGTTCGCGCGCGACACTGCCGACCACGAGTGTCCCCAAACCCACGACCAGTCCGACCATCGGCCCGGCAACAGTCACAACCAGCAGCTGACGATCCGACAACCGAGCGGCCGACTCCTGATCGTCCGGAGCCGTGAACCCGCCCAGCGCCCAGAAGCTGATCGACGACGCCACGCCGTAGTGACGGAACGCCAGGGCATGGCCCATTTCATGGATAAGCAGCGCGACGAAGCCCAGTACCACCCAGACGACCAGCAGGGCGCCGGACAGCCGCGACAACACGCCCAAGACCGCGAGCCCGGCGACGATGGCCGGCCCGACGCTGATCGGTACTCCATGGAGACTGGTCTTTAAGGTCACGCTGCCGCCGAAGTCACCCGAGACGTCGAACGGGCCGCGAGACGCGCCGCCGAGACGCCTTGTCCTCGACCCAAGATAGTGGCTGCGCGACGAAAGGCCACTTCGTCGCGAGTTGCAGTCGCCTGCCGGGACCATCGCGCTACCAGCGGGGATCGATCAACAGGGCAAGCGACAGGGCCGCGATGGCCGCGACACAGACAGCCGGACCGACGTTACGCGCCGTGTCCGTTCCAACAGCGCTCCGACGACGCCGGCAGGTTCCGTAAATTCGCCGAGAACTGGCTCGTCCCGCCCACGACCACGGTGCAGATCGCCCTGGGGCGGAGCCAGGAAGCCAATCCAAGGGACCGGCGGGACGTTGCTCAGCTACCGCCCGACCAGCTTGCGAGGATCCCCGCCGGCGAGTAGCGGCCGTAGGCGCACCGAACCAAACCCCGCAGTTCGAGCAGCGTGAGGGCGCTAAGGATCGATGCGCCGCTGAGCGTAGCGGCCGCGGCCAGCTGGTCCGCCGTGGCCGGACCACGAGCCAGTTGTCGGGCCAGGACGAGTTCCACCGGGCCGAGCGTTGCCAGCACTGCCGACCGGCCGGCCCCGGCGGTGGAGGAAGACGGGGTACTCCCGCCGCGTCGGGCGGCCGACGGCGCCGAGGTCACGGCCGCGTATTCGGCGTCGAGGCCCAGGTCTTCAATCAGTTCCGGGATGCCGGCAACGATCCGGGCCTGGCCGGGGAAGCTGCGCAGGAAGTCGTGACAGCCGGCGCTCATGGGCGAGTCGAACGGACCCGGTACGAGGAAACAGTCGCGACCCTGCTCCAGGGCCCAGCCGGCGGTGATCAGCGCTCCGCTTCGCCGACCGGCCTCCACCACCACAGTCGCATCCGACAACCCGCTCACCAATCGGTTTCGGCGCGGAAACGTGCCACGCGTGGGATGAGTCTCTGGCGGCAGCTCCGAGACGACCGCGCCGCCCGAATCGACGATCGCGTCGGCGAGCCGTTCATGGGCCTTCGGGAACAACCGGCCATGGCCACCTCCCAGGACCGCGACCGTGGTGCCGCCCTCGGCGACCACAGCTGCATGCGCTGCGCCGTCTATCCCGACGGCAAGGCCGGAGACCACCGCGGCACCGGCCCGGGCCAGGGCGGAGCCGATCCAGCCGCCGATGAGCCGTCCTTTGTCAGTGGGTCGCCGAGTACCCACGACCGCAATCGCGTGCTCGGCCGACATCGCTTCGACTGGGCCCCGCACGAACAGTAGAGGCGGCGGCAGGTCGACCAGGCGGAGACGCTCTGGATAGGCCGGCTCCTCCAGCGTGACCACCGACAGGGCGAGAGCCCGAACCTGCTCGAGGATCGGCGAGCCCTTCGACGACACCTCGCAGATCCGTGTGGCCAACTCCGCCCCGATCACGGGACGGTGCCTGGCGGAGTGCGCGCCGACCGCCGCCACGTCGTCGTCCGCGTCCGGTGCGCACCCGTCAAAGATTCCCAGCGACGGAGCGGCCTCTCGCCCGCGCTCTTCGTCGGCTGAGGTATCGGCCAGCGCCGCGAGAAGGCGCTCCGGACCGGCGGGCCCAGCCGCCGCGCCAAGGACTCCGCGGGCCGACCCGAAAGCAGCAAGCAGGGCGGCGAAGCTCACCGGACCCAGCCCCTGGACCGATAGCAGCGTCACCCAGGCGTCGCGCTCGGCCGCGACGCCCACGGCCTCGACCCGGCCCGCGTCACGCACCTGAGACGGTTCGGTGGGACCCGGCTGGAACCCGCCGGACGACGCTCCCCTCCCCTCGCGCGCGGCCGACACAACGGCCAGGGCATCCTCCGACACGCAACGGGAGACGATCGGGCCAAGGCTTTGGACACCTAGCATCGTCAAACCACCGCCTCGTAGCCACAGCGCCGCCCGGACGGCGAGCGGAAGCGCGCCGCTTCGTCCAGGTGCGAGCAATCGACCGCGTCCGATCCCGCCAGGTCCGCAACGGTCCGTGCCACTCGCAGAAGCCGCTCGATGCCGCGCGCGCTCCAACCCTCGAGCTCCGCCAGCCGGACGGCATGGGATTGCTCCCTGGGCCCGAGCGCGCAGGCGGCCCGCAGCGCCCTGCCGCTGAGCCGCGAATTCGGCCGCCCGCTCCGCTCCAGCTGCCGCCGGCGTGCCACCGCGATCCGGGCCGCCACTTCGGTCGATCCTTCGGGCGCTGCGTGCCGGACATACTCCTCCGGTTCGACCCTCGGCATGTGGACCCACAGGTCTATCCGGTCCCGGAGGGGACCGGATATCCGCGCCGTATACCGGTCCACGAGGCCGGCCTGGCAGTGGCAGCGGCCGTCGGCTTCGCCGGCAAATCCGCACGGGCACGGGTTCATGGGTTAACTACACCACCGTTCGCCGTGTGATCGAGCTGCGCGTGGGCCGCCAGAAGGTGCTGGTGGGATGAGCACGCGCGACTGGGCCCTCGCCTATGCG
>PMJT01000020.1 GCA_003158495.1 Chloroflexota bacterium
GGGCCGAACGGATCGGGCAAGACCTCTCTCTTGCGGGCGTTGCTCGGCCTCGCCCCGCTGGCGGGCGGCTCGGTCGACGTCCTTGGCGGCCCGCCGCGCCGTGGCAACCCAGAGATCGGGTACGTCCCGCAGCACGCCGGGTTCGACCGCGACGTGCCGCTCCGCGGCCGCGACCTCGTGGGTCTCGGCATCGACGGCCATCGCTGGGGCTTCGGACGCCTTTCCAAGGCGGACCGCATCCGCGTCGAGGCGGCGCTGGAGGACGTGGCCGCCGGCCAGTACGCCGACGCGCCGATCGGGCGCCTTTCCGGCGGGGAGCAGCAGCGTCTCCGTATCGCTCAGGCCCTCGTCGGCAATCCCCGCCTGCTCCTGTGCGACGAACCGCTGGCCAGCCTGGACATGCGATACCAGCAGGAGATCACGGAGTTGATCGGCGGTTGGTCGCGGGCCAAGGGCGGTACCGTCGTGTTCGTCACCCATGACGTGAACCCAGTCCTGGGCTACGCCAACCGCGTCGTGTTCGTCGTGAACGGCCGCTGGGCCGCCGGCGGCACGGACGAGGTCCTCACGACCGAGACGATGTCGGACCTGTACGACGCGCCGGTGGAGGTGCTGAGAGTGCGCGGCCGGATCGTTGTCGTGGGTGAAGGAAGCGGCGCCGGCTTCGACGTCGACGAGCCGCACCACTTCCCGGAGCCGGTGGGAGCCCACAAGTGATCGACCAGCTGATCCACATGCTCCGCTACTCGTTCGTCCAGAACGCGTTGCTTGCCGGGCTGCTCGTCGCGATCGTCGCCGGGCTCGTCAGCCGCTTCGTAGTGGCCCGGAACATGTCGTTCGCGGTTCACGCCCTGGCCGAAGTCGGTTTTACGGGTTCGACCGGGTTCATTCTGATCGGCCTCTCTCCGGTCCTCGGGTTGCTGACTGGCTCGATGCTCACCGCGGTCTTTATCGGGACGCTTGGGCTTCGCGTCCGTGAGCGCGACGCCGTCGTCGGTGTCGTGATGTCGTTTGGACTCGGGCTCGGCGTGCTGTTCCTGACGCTGTACTCGCGCTACGCCACTGAGGCGATCAATCTCCTGTTCGGCGCGATTACGTCCGTGACGAGTGGCGACGTGATGCTGCTGACTGGAATGTCGGTCGTCACGATCGGCGGCCTGGCGGTCATGTACCGGCCTCTCACCTTCGCGACGGTCGATCCGATCGTGGCCGAGGCACGCGGCGTGCCGGTCCGGCTGATCTCGGTGCTGTTCCTGCTGCTGCTTGCGGCCGCGGTCGCAGAAGCGGTTCAGGTCGTGGGCGTACTCCTGATCCTGACGCTGCTGATCACGCCCGGGGCCACGGCCGAACGGCTGACGGCCCACCCCGGCCTGGCAACGGTGGCGAGCATCGGCGTCGCGCTCCTGGCCACGATGGGCGGGATCCTGCTGGCCCTCGTAACCACGGTGCCCGTGAGCTTCTACGTGACGGGGATCGCGTTCGTCTGTTACATGGCCGCCCGGTTCGGCGGTCGCACTCTCGATCGACTTCGCGGGATCGCCGCGGACAACTAGCCGGGCGGTGAGCGGCGCGGCGGTGAGCGGCGCGGCGGCGCGGCCCAGCGGGCTTTACGCAGGCTGGCGAGCTGCCAGGAACGCCTCGAGTTCGGCGCGAGTGGGCATTCCCTCGCGGGCACCGACGTGAGTGGTCGCCAGCGCGCCGCCGGCAACGGCACGCTGCACGGCCTCGGAGAGCGGCCTGCCCTCGGCGAGAGCTGCCGCCAGCGCGCCGCAGAACGCGTCTCCGGCGCCGGTACTGTCCACTGTCGCCACCTTCTCGGCCGTGACTTCCCAGACCCGCAGATCGCTTCTGCGAGGGGCCGCCGAACGAGACGCGGCGCGAGAGGCCGGCGCGGCGCCAGTCGAGGCCGGGGTCCCGCTGGTCGCGGCCGTCTCGTCGCCGCCCGCCGCGACTGCGTCCGCGGCCGGTCCGGCGTCCGCCCCGTCGTTCGCGCTGAGACCGGAACCGACCCGCTCCAGCACTACGACGCCCGATGCCCCCAACGTGACGATGACCGCCTTTCGCACGCCGGGACCCTCCGGCCCCGGCTCGAGGAGCGCGCGGGCCCTGACGGCCGCGTCCGTACTCGTGTCGAGCCGACGCCCCGTCCGCGTCGCTTCGGTCTGGAGGAGCGTTGCCAGCTCGTTCCGGTTCGGGGTCACGATGTCCGCCAGCCCGAAGATCGCCCGATCGATCCCGATCGCCGGCGCCGGGTTCAGTACCGTCGTCGCGCCCGCCGCGGCGCCGCACATCAGCGCTTCGCGGACGACGTGGAGCGGCACCTCGTTGCAAACGAGCATCACGTCGCCGACGAGCGGGCCCAGACGCGCCAGGCAATCGCGAACGTAGCCGGGTTCGATGGCGCCGTTGGCCCCCGGCACGACCGCGATCTCATTCTCTCCTGTCGCGTCGACGAGGATCAGCGCCACGCCCGTCGGCTGGCCGGGTAGGGAGGCGACCATCGAGACGTCGACGCGCTCGGACGAGAGGGCGCGCCGGGCTTCCTTTTCGAACGTGTCATCACCGACGGCGCCGATGAAGAGCGTCGGCCGGCGGAGGCGGGCTGCGGCGACGGCCTGGTTNNGGCAGGTGCGGAACGCGCGCGACCAGGTCAATGTTGACCGAGCCGACCACGATGACGCGGCCGCTCATCCTCGTGCCTCCCCGGTGACGTGGCGCCGGATCTGCGGCGCTTCGGGCTGATTGTGCGTCAGCGGCGCCTTCTTGGCACGGGCCGTGTGCGCACGGGCGGGTCTATGCCCGCATATACCCGCGCCGAGCGCGCCCCGCGATGGCCGCGTCCGGGATCATCGGCGGACGACTCCGGGTAGAGGAAAGCCCCGTCCGGGCGGGGACGGGGCTGGGAGAAACGATATGGCGGGCTCGACCGGATTCGAACCGGCGATCTCCAGCGTGACAGGCTGGCATGTTAGGCCGCTACACCACGAGCCCGTGCCGACCGCGAAGGATATCAGGTGCGGCCGCTTGCGTCGCGCCGGTATGGCTGCGTCGCGCCGGGGCCGATTGCCGCGTCCCTGGCGGCCAGCGCGGAGCGCGGCGGGACTGATCGCCGAGCCTGGGCCGGCGGCGGGAACCTGGAGCGGCCATCTCGCCCGCGACAGTCTCGGGGTGACTCATTGGGGCCCGTTCCCCGTCCGGGCCGGTCAGCGAAAAGCGGACGAGCCGCGACAGACCCGAAACCTGCGCCAAAACCCTCTTTCTCGGCCGACCAGGGCGGCGCCTCGTGCGCCAGAACGTGGCTCAGAATGGCGATCCCGGGGCGAGCGGATAGCCGACCGACGTTGGCCCCAGCCCGCGGCCAAATCAGCTCGCAGACATATACTCGGGCTACCATTCTGCGGCGGCTCCGCGAGCCCAAAGGCGAGGCGCGATTCCTGATGATCGATCTCCGCAGCGACACCGTTACCCATCCCACGTCGGCCATGCGCAAGGCGATGTACGAAGCCGAGCTCGGGGACGACGTCTGGGGCGACGACCCAACCGTCAACGCCCTCCAGGAACGGGCCGCGGAGCTGCTCGGCAAGGAAGCGGCCCTCTTCGTCGCCAGCGGGTCTATGGCTAATCTCGTCTCGCAGCTGGCCCACCTCGGCCGCGGGCAGGAGGCGATCGCCGGGGCGAGCACGCACATCGTCGAGGACGAGCAAGCCGGCCACGCGGTCGTCGTGGGCGCCTCGATCCACCAGATGGCCGAGAACCCGGACGGCACGTGGGACCTCGATGAGCTCGAGCAGTCGTTCCGCGACCCCGCCGACCCGCACCAGCCCATCACGGGCCTCGTGGTCCTCGAGAACACACACGCCCACTCCATGGGCCAGCCCCTGACCCTCGAGTACACGCGCCGGGTGGCCGCCATCGCCCACACCCACGGCGTGCCGCTTCACGTCGACGGCGCACGCTTCTTCGACGCCTCAGTCGCGCTCGGCCTGACGCCGCGCCAGCTGGCCGAGCCGTCCGACTCGGTCGCGTTCTGCCTCTCGAAAGGGCTCGCCTGCCCGATCGGCTCGATGGTCGTCGGCTCGAAGGAGTTCATCCACCGGGCGTGGCGCGGTCGAAAGCTCGTCGGTGGTGGCATGCGCCAGGTCGGCATCGTGGCCGCGGCCGGACTCGTGGCTCTGAGCGACGGCCCCGACGGCACGATCTCGCGCCTCGCCGAAGACCACGCCAACGCCCGCCGCCTCGCCGAGGGCCTCGCCGCCATCCCGGGCGTCGTATCCCCGGGCGGCCTGGCCCAGCCGACGCCCGGCCGCCTGGACCCATCGCGCGCCACCACGAACTTCGTCATCTTCAAGGTCCTTGGCGACCGCGCTGCCTTCCTGGCGGGGGTCCAGTCACGTGGCGTGCTCCTGACCGAGTACACCCGCGGCACCATCCGTGCCGTGACCCACTACGGCGTCACCGCCGCGGACATAGACAGGGTGATCGCCGCCTGCGCGGAGTCGCTCCGCGACATTAGTGCCCCAGCCGCGCCCGGCGCCGGCGCCACTCAGCCCACCGTAACCGCTGCAGCCCTGGAGCGATAGATGGCCGACCTGCTTCTCCCGCGTCCCGTTTCGCAGCCCGCCGGTCCGCTCGACGACCGGTTCTGGGTCCTGGTCGAGTCGCACTTCCGCCACATTCTCAAGGAGCACCCGGTCTTCGCGACCTACATGGGCATCCACGACCTGGACGGGGCGCTGGACAACGGCACGCGCGAGGCGGTGGAGCAGGAGATCGCCGACGCGCACCGCCTGCAGTCGGACATCGAGGCGATCGACCCGGCCGGGCTATCGGAGAGCGTCCGCATCGAGCGCGAACTGGCCCTCCACAACGTCCGGCGCGAACTGTTCGACTCGGAGGTCCACCGGGTCTGGGAGCGGCGCTCC
Source organism: Chloroflexota bacterium (assembly GCA_003158495.1). Classification (GTDB taxonomy): domain Bacteria; phylum Chloroflexota; class Limnocylindria; order Limnocylindrales; family CSP1-4; genus Fen-1039. The sequence goes on from PMJT01000020.1 coordinate 4,923, forward strand.
ACGGCCATGGACGCCGTCGGCGACGCCCTCTTCGCCCCGTTCGCCCGCGATTACGCTCCCCTTGCCGAGCGGCTCGCGTCGCTGACCTCCCGCATCGAGGGCGTGCCGGCCGCGCTCGAGCAACACAAGACCCGCGCCACTGCGCCGCAGGTGAAGCTCTGGCAGGAACTCGAGCTCGACGCCGGTGAGTTCATCCCGGCGCTCTTCGGCGAGGTCAAGGCCGCCGGCAACGGCGTTCTCGACGAACGCAGCCAGACCCGCCTGGACAAGGCCGTCGAGAAAGCCTCGGCGGCGGTCGTCGAGTACCTCGACGGTCTCAGGTCGAAGATGGGCGACGCGGTCGAATCCTGGGCCCTCGGCTCGGACACGCTAGACCAGCTTGTGAGCCTACGCGCCTTCGACGGGCTCGACGCCTCGCAGATCCTCGAGATCGGCCACGAGCAGCTGGCCCTCAACAAGGCCGCGCGCGTCGCCGACGCGAAGAACGTCGATCCGAGCGTCGCCGAATCGGTCGTGGTGGACCGCGTCAAGTCGAACCACCCGGCAACGTTCGAGGCCGCGCTGGCGACCTACAAGGACGCCATGATGCGGGCCCGCGCCCACATCATCGAGCACGACATCGCCACGATGCCCCCGGGCGAGCAGATCTCGGTCATCCCCACGCCGGAGTACCTGCGCACCGTCATTCCGTTCGCGGCCTACTTCGAGCCGGCCAAGTTCGACAAGAAGCCGATGGGCATCTACATCGTCACCCCGTCAGTCGGCGACGACCCGAACGCGATGCGCGAGCACAACTACGCCTCGATCAGCAACACCAGCGTCCACGAAGCGTATCCGGGCCACCACCTGCAGCTTTCGGCCGCGACACGCCATCCCTCGCTCGTCCGCCTGCTCACCGACGCCCCAGAATTCGTCGAGGGCTGGGGCATGTACAGCGAGCAGATGATGCGTGAACAGGGCTTCGACGCCGGGCCCGAATTCCTGCTGGCGATNNCGAGCCTGCCGGATCATCCTGGACATCCGGATGCATCGGGGCGAGATCTCCGTGGACGACGCCACCGCCTTCCTGATCGAACACACCGGCTTCGAGCGCGCCAACGCTCAGGCCGAAGTCTTCCGCTACACCTACACGCCCACGTACCAGCTGAGCTACCTGCTGGGCAAGGTCCTGCTCCTCCAGCTCCGCGCCGACGAGCAGCGCCGCCTGGGTGCGAAGTTCAGCCTCAAGGGCTTCCACGACACGCTGATGCGCAACGGTTCGCTGCCGATCAGCTTCCACCGCCGTCTGCTCGCGGCCGAAGCCGCAAACGCGTAGCGCCGCTTCGTGCTGGTAATCCCGTCGATCGACATCGAAAAGGGTCGCTCCCGGATCGTGCACTGGCCGGGCGCAGCCGCGGGCGTCGGTTCGCCCACGGACCGGCCGGAGCGGATCGCGGAGCGGTTCGTGGAACAGGGCGCGCAGATGATCCACGTTGTGGACATGGACGGCGCACGTTCCGGCCGCCCGGGCAATCTCGAGGCCATGGGCCGCGTGGCTTCGCGAGTGGCGGTGCCACTCCAGGTCGCCGGGGGCATGGAAGGGGCGGACAACATCCGCCTCGCATTTGCCGCCGGCGCGACCCGCGTGGTCGTCTCGATGGCCCTCGCGGACGATCCGGGACTGCTCCACGAGTGCCTCGACGTGGCCGGCGACTGGCTGGCCGTCGGATTGGACCCGCGGCCCAATCGAATTGCCGCGTATCCTTGGCATAGATCCGCCCCGCCGTCCCTGACGGACCTGGCTGGAGAACTCGTCGATCACGGCGTTCACCGGCTCGTTCTGTCTCATGGAGGAGCGGTTCCGGACCTGGGGTTCCTGGCCGAACTGGCGCGGAATCTTCGCGCCGAAGTGTTCGTGGCCGGCGGATCCCTGGACATCGATGCAATCAAGAGCCTGCGAGACGCTGGAATCGCAGGCATCATCCTCGGAGAGCCGCTCCTGACCGGAGCCGTCGACTTCGCCAAAGCCCTGGAGGCCGCTTCATGATCCTCGCTCCCGCCACGACACTGGCCCGCCGGCTCGCGGCCGTCGGCCTCCTCGCCGTGATGGTCGTCGGCTGCTCTACCCTGCCGACCGTCACTCCATCCCCCGTCCCGGCGGCGCCCGCCACGGTTCCGCCGACCGCTCCGGCCTTCACGCTCGTGCCGTCGCCGGTGGGATGCCCCACGGCCACCCCGGCCGCCTTCAGCGGGACCGCAACGGTCACGATCAATACCAACTTCGGCAACATCGTGGTCAAGGTGGATGCGTCACTCGGAGCAAACTCGGCGGGTGCGTTCGTCGCCCTGGCCAAGTGCGGCTACTACAACGACGTCGTCTTCCACCGCATCGTGACCGGCTTCGTGATCCAGGCCGGTGACGGCACGTACGGGCGCGAACCCAACATAGACTTCAGCAAGATCGGCACGGGCGGCCCCACATGGACAGTTACGGACGATGCCGTCAATACCTCCTACAAGCGCGGCACCGTGGCCATGGCGAACACTGGTGCGGCCAACTCGGGCAGCTCGCAGTTCTTCATCGTCCTCAGCGACACCTCCTGGACCGCGACCACGCCCAAGACCTACTCCATCTTCGGCAACGTGACCGCCGGGCTGGACGTCGTCGACCGCATCGCCAAGGTCCCCACCGGCGGCGAGCCCGGCTCGGACGGCTCCCCGGCCTCCCTGCCGCTACAGCCGATCGTAATCACGGGCACCACGGTCACGACACCGTAACCTTTTCCTATCAACCTGGAGCGACCCAGCGAGAGCGACACAGTTCGCCCGGTCCGGCAGATGCAGTCCTAGGCGGCGCCGAGCAACGAGCCAGGCACGCCCGGCTTTGGAGCGAGCGCACTTGAAGGTGCGTGAGCGAGCAGCACAGGTAACAACGACGGAGTGCGCCGAATGACCGAGCGAGGGAGGAACGCATGACGAAAGCAACGATTGAGACCGACAAGGGCGCAATCGAGATCGAACTCCACGAGGCCGGCGCGCCGAAGGCGACCGCCAACTTCATCGAGCTTGCGAAGAAGGGCTACTACGACGGCGTGGTCTTCCATCGGCTTGTGCCGGGCTTCGTCATCCAGGGTGGCGACGGTGAATACGGCCATCTCGACAAGCTCGACCGCGGGCGCCTCGGCACGGGCGGCCCCGGCTACAAGTTCGCCGACGAGCCCTTTGAGGGCGACTACGTGCGCGGCGCCGTGGCGATGGCCAATGCCGGCCCGAACACCAACGGCAGCCAGTTCTTCATCTGTATCGCGGACCTCTCGGGCGGGCAGCTGCCAAAGAAGTACACCCTCTTTGGGCACGTGACCAGCGGCATGGACGTCGTGGATGCCATCGCGGCCTCCAAGCGAGACAGCCGCGACCAGCCAGCCGACCCGACGGCGATGAAGTCGGTGAAGATCGCGGAATAGCCGTTTACCGCGCAATTTTCGCCCTGTTGCGCCGGCCGCAACATTGTTGTAATCAAAGCCTCATAAAGTTGCGGGATTTTAACCCATCCGGCCGCCAAAACCCTTGGAATGAAGGCTAAAGGGGCTGTAGACTTTAGAAGCTGCCAGTCAGCCTGCTGCCCCAGTTACAAGGTCATGGGTAGGTCGGGTTAGGGTAGTCGGTGCAGCCGACGTGATAGATGCCTTTGTAGCGTGGCAGAAGACGNNTCGATTTTAACCCGCGTTGAGGCCGGCGGCCGGGGTTGGCGGCCGCCGCTCGGGATCCCGGTCTAGGACCGGGCGGCCTCGATAAGGGGGCGCAGAGCCGAGTCGATGTCGGCGTCGCCGGGACCGCACTTGACCTTCGCCAGGGTCCAGGACTCCACGTGCTCCACGTGGTCCCCAGGCTCGAGTCGGGTCATGGGACCGAGCGTTTCGACCTCGAGCATCTCCGAGTCCGTGTACGTCTCGGTGTTGCA
>PMJT01000023.1 GCA_003158495.1 Chloroflexota bacterium
CTTGCCGTGGACGACGAGGGCGTGATCTGTTCCGAGGAGGCGCAGCACCTCGGCCAGTTTCGGGGCGGCGGCCGGATCGCCCACGCCCACGACCTGGCGGCGTGCGCCGGCCGGGTTGGTGATTGGACCAAGAAGGTTGAACGCGGTACGAACGCCTATCTCGCGGCGAGTCGGGCCGGCGTGCTTCATTGCCGGGTGGTAGGTCTGAGCGAAGAGGAAGGCGAAACCGTCGGTCTGGAGCGCCTCGCCGGCCTCCTCGGGGTTTAGATCCGTGGCTATGCCGAGGGCCTCGAGCACGTCGGCCGAGCCGCAGGCCGAAGTGATGGCTCGGTTGCCGTGCTTGGCCACGGGCACGCCGGCCGCGGCCACGACCAGCGCCGCCGCCGTGGAGATGTTGAAGGTATTGCTGCCGTCGCCGCCGGTCCCGCACGTGTCGACGGCGCCTTCCGGGGCCTCGACCCGCAGGACCCGCTCGCGCATGGCCGTCGCGAAACCGGCCAGCTCCTCGACCGTTTCGCCGCGCATCCGAAGGGAAACGAGAAGCGCCGCGAGTTGGGCCGGCGTCGCCTCTCCGTCCATCACGGAACCCATCGCGGCACGGGCCTCGTCCATGGAGAGGCGCTTGCCTTCGACGACGGACGCGAGGGCCGCCCTCACTTTGTCGCTCATCGAACTGCCTCAACGGGGCCCGGGGCCGTGGCCGTGCCCGAGGCGGCGGCGACGGCCTCGGGGACGGTGGCCGGCACGGCATGGGCCGCGGACGAGGCCCCGGGCTGGGCCATGGACCCTGCCTCGACCTCGGCCGCGGCCGCAGCCGCCGTCACCTGGTTGGAATCGATGTCTTGCCCGAACCCGGCCAGGGCGAATGAGCCGGTGGCCTGGTCGAGGAGGATGCCGTCGCCCTCGCCGCACAACCTCAGGAAGTTGGCGAGAAGGTGCGGACCATGAGGCGTGAGAACGGATTCGGGGTGGAACTGGACGCCCTCGGCGGGCGCGTTCAGGTGGCGGATGCCCATCACGACGTAATCGTCCACGGTCCTGGCCGTGACGACGATGTCGGACGGCAAAGTGTCCGGGGCCACGCTGAGCGAGTGGTAGCGGGCCGCGCTGAACGGCGAAGGCATGCCGGCCAGGAGCCCCTTCTGATCGTGGCGGATCTCGGAAGCCTCGCCGTGGACCAGGGTCGGGGCTCGGCGGACCGTGGCCCCAAAGGCCTGGGCCATCGCCTGCATGCCNNTCAGGGTCGCCGGGGCCGGGCGAAACGACGATGCCGCGCAGGTTCGCGGCCGGGTCGTCGGCCAGGGCTTCGACGCCGGCCCGGTCTACGGCGTCGTTGCGCAGAACGCGGACGTCGGCCCCAGCCGCCTCGNNGGGGGAGTGGCGCCACGGGGCGTTGTCGTGCCACTCCCCGTGGACGACGGGCCACTTGCGGCGCCACTTGCGGCGCCACTTCCGGCGCCGCTCATCCGGCCGCTCGCGGCATTCGCCTCGGCGATGGCGAGTTCGATTGCCCGGCGCACGGCCCCGGCCTTGTGCTCCGTCTCCTCNNGAGGTTGCCGTCGTAGCCGAGATAGCCCACGGCGCCGCCGTAGAGGCCGCGCCGCTCGCCCTCAGCCGCGGCGATCAGTTGCATCGCCCGAACCTTCGGGGCGCCGGAAAGAGTCCCGGCCGGGAAGATGCTCCGCAACGCATCGAGGGCGTCGAGGCCGGGTTTGAGCCTCGCCTCGACGTTGCTCACGAGATGGAGGACGTGGCTGTAGCGCTCGACCTCCATGTACTTTGTCACGGCGACTGTTCCGGCTCGGGCCACGCGGCCGAGGTCGTTGCGGCCGAGGTCCACGAGCATCACGTGCTCGGCCCGTTCTTTCGGATCGCGCTGAAGCGCGTAGGCGAGGGCGTCGTCCTCGAGCGGAGTAGCGCCGCGCGGCCGCGTCCCGGCGATCGGGTGAGTGGTCATGCGGTCGCCCTCGACCCGGACCAGCAGCTCCGGGCTCGCGCCCACGACCGTGAACTCCGGCATCCGGACGAAGAAGAGATACGGGCTGGGGTTGATGCGCCGGAGCGCCCGGTAGAGCGTGACCGCGTCGAGCGGGCGGCCCTGGGCGCCATCGCCACCGCCGATGATCGGCCGCTCGTAGGTCTGGCGGCGAGCCACGACGATCTGGATCGCCTCGCCGGCGGCGATCGCTTCCTTGGCATCACGGACCGCGGACTCGTACTGGCCGCGCTCCATGCTGACTTCAATCTGCCGCAGGCCTTGCGCGGCGGCCGGTTCGGTGGAGTCATCTCCATCGCCGGGCTGACCACCGCCCAGGTCTTCGGCGCCAGCCGCGTCGGCTCGCCCGCCCGTCCGGTCGTAGCTGCGCCGGGTCAGATTCGCAAGTTCGATCTCGGTGGGCCGGCCTGTGCGCTCCAGGGCATCGAAGATGGCCCGTTCGGCGATGGCGTAGCGGCCCTCGAGGTCGGAGGCATCGGTGTGGAGCGCGGCAACTGCCGAGAGCGTGTGGGTCAGGTGGTCGAAGACCAGGACGAGGTCGGTCTCCTGGAATGCGGCCAACGGGACGCCGATCGGGTCCTTCGCCGGCAGCGGAACCGTCGGCTCGAATGTGGAGGCAGCGTCGTAGCTGAGCGCGCCGACGGCGCCGCCGGGGAAACGCGGGATGTCGGTCGATGGCAGGATGCGCCGCTTCGGCATGAACTGTCGGAGCGCCGCGAGCGGATCGGGAACAGCGAACGTCTCGCTCGGAAGGTCCGGGCTGTATTCGTTGACACCGACAGGCCGGGTCTGGATCGTGGCCTTGTTGTCGCGGACTGTCAGGAGCCGGCGCGGACCCACACCCAGGAACGAGTATCGGCCGAGGCGCTCGCCGCCTTCGACGGACTCGAGCAGGAAGGCAGGTCCGCCGTCATCGAAGCGCATGAAGGCGCCGATCGGGGTTTCGAGGTCGGCATTGCGCGTGGCCGTCAGCAGGATCGTGTCGGCCGAGCCGGAGAGTTGCCGGACCTCTCGCAAACTGAGCGGATCGGTTGTCGCCATCGGTATCGCCTGTCGCCTTTCTGTGCCTCGCTCCGTCCGGTGCCAGGCGTCGGGCCTCCTCATGGGCCCCGGCGAATGACCTCGCGGCGGAGAATCAAAAAACCTCTCGTCCACAGGGACGAAAGGTTTGACCTTCCGCGGTGCCACCCACATTCGGCGATGCCGCTCTCTGGCCGACGGGCCGGGCTCCAGCTTGCGCTGCTCCCGCCGATCGGTGCTGCCCTGTATCGCTGGCGCTCTGCGCCGGAGCCTACTGGCGAGCCCTGGAAGCTCGCGGTTTGGTCCGGAGGCTCACTGGTCCATTCGCTCCGTCTGCCGCCCCAGCTTGCACCAACCGCTGGTTCTCTACGCCGGCCTCGAGAGTTACTCGTCCAGATCACAGCCCGTATTCGGAATGTTGCGGGAGTCTAGGGGCTCGGGCGGCTCGATGTCAAACGCCCCGGTCGGAGTTGCCAATCGAAGCGGGCTTCATCCCGTTCGGCGGCCTCGGTCAGGACAGATCGCCGACAGAGACCGTGACTTCGGCAACGCCGGTGATCGACGCCACGACAACCTTGCCGTCGAACGTAGTCAACGACGAGAGGTAGGACTGGAACGCAGGCCCCGCCCCCAGAAGCTGCCAGGGCGATCCATCGTTCGATATCCAGGTGCTGGGGGGCACCCAGGCCGGCGCGCCGGGGCTCTGACTCGGACCTCCGCCGGATTGCGACCACCCGACGTGGCTCAGGGCGATTGCGACCACGCTGTGACCGACAACGATGGCGCCATCGAACATGGTCCCAAAATCGTTGACCGGAGCGATCGCCTCGGTCCACGTCGTGCCGTCGGCGGATGACCACGAAGCAGGAACCATTCCCAGCGTTGCGTTCTGCCTGGACCCGACGACGATGAGCCCTTGAGGCAGCGCCATGATCGACACGGCGCCGAAGGTCGCGATGCTGCCCGCCCTGTGCCAGACGACGCCGTCCGCCGACAGCCACACGCCATATCCCGCGTCGGTCCCCGGCTGCGAGGCGAGCGCCGCGAAGCCGCCGCTCCACGCGGTCATCGAAACGGCCTGGTATCCGTCCGACCCGGCTAAATCCGAATGTGTCCAGGTCGAACCGTCTCTGGAGTGCCAGGCGTCGAGGCCCCGCACTTCAGGTGCGCCTTTGGTCATATCGACGACGTCGTGGTCGCCAAAGGCGACCATCTGCTCTGCGGAAACAGCGGCCGCCACAATCTGGCCGGAGGTGGTTCCCGGAGCAGAGCCCTGGGCGGGCAGCTGGACCTGCGCTTTCGCGAAGGTCTTCCCGTCGGTGGCGTGCCAGATCTGGGGCACGATTGCCTCGCTGGGCGTCAACTCGCCTACGACGACAAGGCCTCCGTTGCCGTCGCCGACGGCGGCGCGGGCGGTGAAGTTGGGCTCGAACCCCGGGTCGGCCGCCTGCTGCCAGTGAACCGCATCGGCGGATGACCAGAGCTCGGGCCCCCGCGAACTCCCCTGCCTGACGTCGGTGACCATGTACAGGCGGCCATTCGAAACCGCCAGAAAGGGACTAAGGCTGGACTCCGCCGACACCTTCGTGGCGTGCCACTGGACCTTGGAGTGGGCCGGCAGGGCGCCCGCGTCGGACGGCGAGGAGCCCGAGACCGGCGGCGAGTTCCGGTTCACCACGACGACGAGAAGCCCCGCCGCGAGAATGGCCGTCGCGACCAGACCTGCAATTGCCGCCGCGTTGCGCCCCTTACGGCTCATGCCATTACCTCCCCCGTGGGCCGACACGGCGGATATTCGTCGACGCCTTCGGCTTCGTTGAGAGTACGCCCTCCGGCCGGCCGTGGATCACGCGAGGCGGGCCGCCAGACGCCGGCTTGCCCGACCCGGCCTTCTGATCAGACTCAAATCCGGGTAGCAGGAACCAGGTCTCTCGGGGCCGAAACGGCGAGCTGTGCCCAACCCAGGGCCAGCGAGGCGCACTTCCACGCTCACGGACGCGCCGTCCGGGCTCCACGAAGGCCTGCGACCGGCGCCGGGCTCGGTCTGTTGCTCCCGTGCTACCGCGGTTTGCATGTGATCAGATTGGCCGCAGGCGCGGCGCGCCGAGATCGGGGCGCGATCGGCGTCTCGTCAGGACAGCCCGAGAGCTCGCTCGAGTGCGTTGTGCATGACCTTCACCGGTGCGTCGAGTCCGGTCCAGAGCTTGAAGCCGATCGCGCCCTGGTAGACGAGCATGCCCAGGCCGTCTAGGGTCTTCGCGCCGTGGCGCCGCGCTTCCTCGAGGAACGGCGTGGAGGGCGCGATGATGACGTCGCAGACGACCATGCCCGGCGAGATCGACTCGTACGCGATCTCGGGCCGATCGTCGACGTTCGGGAAGAGCCCGATCGACGTTGCGTTGACCAGCAGGTCCGTCCCGGCAGGGATGGCGTATGCGCCGCTCCACTGCCGGAAATCGGCATTGACCGCCGTTCGGTCCTTGAGCAGCGCCACCAGCTCACGCCCCCGTTCCGGCGCGCGGTTCACCACCGTCAGGCTTTCGACGCCCGCCAGAGAGAGTTCCACGGTGATCGCCCGGGCCGCTCCTCCGGCTCCGAGAACTACCGCGCGCTTCCCCTGCGGCGAAAAGCCGGCATCCCCGGTCAGGGCAGTCATGAAGCCCTTGCCGTCGGTGTTCTCGCCGATCAATCGGTCGCCTTCGCGGATCACCGTGTTCACGGCGCCCATCAGCGCGGCCGCGGGCCTGACTTCGTCCAGGTACTCCAGGACCGCGACCTTGTGCGGGATGGTCAGGTTGACGCCGCGCATGTTGAAGGCACGCATGCCCTTCATCGCGGCTGCGAGGTCCTCAGGCAGGACCTCGATCGTGAGGTAGCGCCAGTTCAGACCCAGTTCGGCGAAGGCGGCCTCGAGCATGACCACGGTCGGGTTCTCAGCGACCGGATGCCCGAAAACGCCGACGAGTTCGGCCTTGTAGTTGGCTGCCTTCGGCACAGCTGTCTCCCGCCCGCGTTGGCTGGCCCTACCAGTATTCCTCGGTGTGGAGCGTGCCGATGTCGTGGCCTTTGTCCTTGACGAAGCCGCGGGCTTCGGCCCAGCCGATGACCGTCTCGATCATCCCGGGGTTGCCGCAGAGGAAGATGTCGAAGTTCTCGGGCGTCAGCTCGAGGCCCGTCTCCTCCTCGATCGCGCCTGAGGCGATGAGGTTCTGGAGATAGCCGCTTCTGCCCTTCCACGTGACGTCTTCCTGGGGTCGGGTGATGACGGGGACGTAGTGGAAGTTGCCGCAGTGGCGGGCGAGGCCCGTCAACTCGGTGCGATAGCCCAGGTCCCAGGAGAAGCGCGCGCCGTGGACGACGACGAACTGGCGCGGGCCATTGCACTCCAGCTCGCTGCGCAACATGGACATGTACGGCGCGAGACCGGTGCCGGTGCCGATCATGAGGATGTGCTTGCCCGGGGCCTTGTCCAGCGTGAAGACGCCGACGGCCTTCGGCCCGACGTACACGCGATCGCGGATCTTTAGGTTGAACAGCCGCGGAGTCAGTTCTCCGCTCATGACGACGGTCAGGTAGAACTCGAGGAATTCGTCGGCGCGCGACTCCGAGGCGATCGAATAGGCGCGGCGGATCATCCGATCCGGGTCCGCGGCGGCGGTGGCGACCGTGGCGGCCTGGACCTCGACCGCGGCCTGGCTCTCGGCAGTACCGACCACCGCTTCGGCGACCGCGGCGGCAACGGCACCAGTGTGCGGCGCCTCAACCGACCGGGAGACTACGCTCAGCGGCTCGGCATCGAACTCCTCGACCCGCGGCTCGGACGCCTTGAGCCCCAGGACCACGTACTGGCCGGCCTTGAACTCGAACGGCAGCTTGTCCGGCGAGACCCGCAGGATGACCAGGCCGGGCGCGACCTCGACCCGACTCGACACCGTTGCGTTGTACTCGGGCGCCATGGGTTCCTCCGTTGAGCCGCCCCGAACACCCGGGTTCGGACGCTGCAGGCCGACAGGCGCCGGCCGTGAGGGCCGGCTGCGAGCCCACGCTCGCCTGGGGAAAGGATACTTGGGCCTGCCTCCAACGTCAGCCCGCGACCGGTCGACGGCTCGCCCGGGCCGAGGCGGCGAAGCGGCCTCGGTCAGACAACCTATCCCGGAGGAGCACTCCGAACCGGGACCTTCGAACCAGACCGCGCGATTCCGTCAAGCGGTAAGCTTGCGCGCACGGTTCACCCAGACAGCGCCGATTGCCCGCGGCGTCAATCGGATCGTGCGCCCGGGAGGTCTCGCTGTTCATGAGCGGCGCCGCGCAGAGGCAGTCGCCGGCTGAGAGCCCGGCCGAGCACGCCCTCGTGGCCCCGGCCGACTATGCCATCGACCGGGCCCTGCTGGAGACGTCCCGTTTCGGCGTCTACCGTGCCCACCGCGAACCCGGCGGCTCAGACAAGGCCGCGCTTGCCCCGGTCCTGGTCAAGGTGCTGCGCGATGGGCAATCCGAAACCGCACGAGCCCGCCTCGAGGCCGAGCGCGAAATGTTCGGCTCTCTCCGCATCCGCGGCGTCGCCGGCCTCGACAACGGCCGCTCGCCGGTGGCGGGCCCGGGCACGCGCCCCGGCACCGGTGCGCGCCCCGGCGCGGGCATCGACACGCCTGCCGCCGCCCACGGCGACGTCCCCGCGATCGTCCTTGAAGCCGCGCCCGGCGAGCCGCTCGGCACATTGATCCGCTTCCCGCTGGGAGTGGATGCATTCCTGGGAGTTGCCGTCGAGATGGCCGCGATCCTTGGCCGGCTCCACGCCGCGGGCGTCATGCACAGGAGCGTGCGGCCGCCCGCCTTCCTGTGGGATGAAGGCTCGGGCCGCGTAACCCTGATAGACCTGGGCCGCGCCACGCGCCTTCTCCGCGAGCGGCCGACGCTCCCCACGGCCGAGGTCCTCGACGAGACCCTCGCCTACGTGTCGCCCGAGCAGACCGGCCGAATGAACCGGGGCGTAGACCTGCGGACCGACCTCTATTCACTTGGGGTCAGCTTCTTCGAGATGCTCACCGGCCGGCTCCCGTTCGAATCGGCCGATCCGCTGGCGATCGTCCACAGCCACATCGCCCGCCGTCCGCCCCGGGTCGAGGCCCTGGCGCCCGGCGTGCCGCCGGTCATCGGCGACATCGTGGCCCGGCTGCTCGAGAAGAGCGCCGAGGACCGATACCAGTCGGCGGCCGGACTGCTGTCCGACCTGGAACGATGCCGCCGCGACGTGGCCCGGATTAGCCGGATCGAGCCGTTCACGCTCGCACTCGACGACGCGTCGTCGCTGCTGAGGCTGCCGGGCAAGCTATACGGCCGAAAGTCGGAGGTCGCGGCCCTTCTGGCCGCCTTCGGCCGCGCCGCCGCCGGCCCATCGGAACTGGTCCTCGTGACCGGCTATTCCGGCGTGGGCAAGACGGCCCTGGTCCGCGAGATCCATAACCCGGTCGCCGCCAAGCGGGGCAACTTTGTCGAAGGCAAGTTCGACCCGCTGCACGCGAACACCCCCTACTCCGCCTGGATCGTCGCCTTCACGGGCCTCGTTCACTACCTCCTCATGGATAGCGACGCGGAACTGGGCGAGTCGCGGCGCTGCATCCTGGCGGCATTGGGCGCCGACGCCAGGGTCGTGACCGACCTGATCCCGGACCTGACCCTGGTCATAGGGGACCCGCCGGCCGTCCCAGATCTTCCGCTCACGGAGATGCAGAACCGCTTCCAACGCGTCTTCGGCGACCTCGTCCGGGCGGTTGCCACGACCCAGCATCCGCTGGCCGTCTTCCTCGACGACCTCCAGTGGGCTGACCAGGGCAGCCTCATGTTGGCCGAATCGCTGCTCGGGGACAGGACCCTCGAGCACGTCCTGCTGATCGGGTCCTATCGAGACAACGAAGTTGATGCCGAGCACCCGGTCGGCCAGTCGATCAAGCGCATCAAGGCCACCGGGGTCGGTTGCAGCTCGCTCAAGGTCCAGCCGCTTCGGACGGCCGAGATCGGGCGGCTCCTGGCCGATGCGCTCCACACCACGACCGAGGAGACCCGCGAGCTGGCCCGGCTCGTCCATGCCAAGACAGAAGGCAACCCGTTCTTCGTGGCCGAACTCATCGTCAGCCTGTCGGTCTCGGGTCTGCTCGAGTACGGCGACGGCTGGCATTGGGACCTGGAACGGATCCGGCTCTCACCGATCAGCGACGACGTTGCGGACCTGATGGTCGGCAAGTTGACCAGGCTCCCAGCCTCCACGATGGACTCCCTCAAGGTCGCGGCCTGCATCGGCGTCGAGTTCGACATCGAACTCCTGGCCCGAGCCTCGGGGCAGACCGTGACCGGGACGATGGCCAGCCTCCAGCCGGCACTCCTTGCCGGGTTGGTCGAGAGCTCCGGCCAGATCGGGCAGTTCGCCCACGACAAGGTCACCGAGGCGGTATACGGACTGATCTCGGTCCCCGAGTCCGAGGAGATCCACCACGCCATCGGGCAGGCTCTCCTGGCCGAAGCCGCTGGCGAGTGGCCCGGCGACCTGGTATTCGGTATCGCCGAGCAGATGAACGCGGCCGGCGCGCGCACGTCCGACGCCGAGCGTCCGGTCGCCTTGCGGGCCAATCTCGAGGCTGCCCGGCACGCCCGAGCATCCGCCGCCCATGCCGCCGCGTCCAGGTTCTACTTCAAGGCAGCCGCACTGCTGCCAGCCGACGCGTGGGAGTCCGACTACCAGGCCACGATCGCGCTCTACACGGACTGGGCGGAAGCAGCCTACGCGGCGATGGACTACCCGAAGGCCGAGGAACTGTTCGCCCTTGTCCTCGAACGGGCCACGACCCTCGCGGATCGGATCCGCATCCACATCGCCGAAGTCGACTACCACAAGGCCGGGATGCGTTTCCAGGCCGCTCTCGACGTCGTCCTCAAGGTCCTCGACGAGATCGGCATCCCGTTCCTGCCGCTGGCCGAGATCGACGAAGCGGCCACGCAGGATCAGCTCGCCCGATTCACGGCCAACCTCGGCGATCGTCCGCCGTCGGCACTGGCGGACCTGCCGGAGGCAGCCTCGCCGTACCGCGAGGCGATCGAGGTCCTGGCCACGTCGAACACGCTGCTGTGGCTGGCTTTCCCCGGCACGGCTTTCTACGGCGCGCTCCAGGGCGCAAACCTGATGATCGAGCACGGTACCTGCGGGGCGGCGGCCGAGACCGTGACCATGCTCGGCTTGCTCCTCTGCAGCATCGGGCAGCCGGAACTTGGCACCGAGCTGGGCGAGGTCGGACAGCGGCTCCTGGACCGGTTCGGCCCCTCTTCGTCGACGAAGCTGCTCTACCACAACTTCGTTGCCTACTGGAAACGCCCGGTGCGCGAGAGCCGCGAGCCGTTGTTTGCCGCCTACGAAGAGGCGATCCGCCTCGGCGACAACCTGAATGCGGCATACCTCATCAACAACCACATGAATGCCCGGCTCTGGTCCGGCGACAACCTCGTCGCCATGGCAGCCGACTTCGACCGGCTGGCCGGACCATTCTTCAGGCTCAACCAGCCGAACACGGTCGTTGCCTACTCGTGCCCGCGCCAGACCGTCCAGAACCTCCTCGGCAACGCATCGGACCCGACACGCCTCGAAGGCGAATTCTGGAGCGAGGAACGCGTGCTGCCGGAGCTCCGGAGCCTCGAGTTCCACGCCGGCGTCGGCGTAGTCGCGACCCACCAACTGCTGACGCAGGTGATCCTCGGCGACTACGAAGGTGCCGTGCGGTTCATGGCGGAACCCGGGATCCAGCATGGACTCCGCGCCAATACCGGGCTCTACGCCGAGATAGTGACCGCGACGCTGTGCGCAGTGGCCGGCCTGCAATGCTGGGGCGAGGCCGCCGCGCCGGATCGCGCCGCATATCTCGCCAGGGCCGAGGCGACGGCCGAGCGGCTTCGCGCGGCCGCCGACCACTTCCCGCCGAACTTTCTCGCCCTCAGCGCCCTGGTGGCCGCGGAGATCGCCCGGGTCAAGGACGACACCGCGGCGGCGATCCGCTTGTACCACCAGGCTGTCGCGGCCGCGCGCGGGCAGGAGTTCAGCCATCTCGAGGCCCTCGCCAACGAGCTGGCGGCCTCGTTCTGGGCCGACCAGGGTCGCGACGCCTATGCCCGTCCCCACCTTGTCGCCGCACTGTCGGCCTATCGCCGCTGGGGCGCGCGGGCCAAGGTAGAGCAGATGTTGGGTCGGGATCCGTGGCTGGCGGCGGAGGCTCGCGAGCCCGGCGAAACGCACCCGCTCGACCTGAAGACGGCCATGAAGGCAAGCCAGGCCATCTCCCGCGAGATCGAGCTCGATCGCCTGCTGGCGCGTCTCCTGCAGATCGCCATCGAGAATGCCGGCGCTCAACGAGGCGTCTTCCTCCTCCACAGCGGCGACCAGCTCGTCGTCGAAGCTGAGGCATCGAGCGAGGGTCCGACTGCGATCCTGTCGAGGACTCCCCTGGCGGACCGGGCGGACATCCCGCAGTCCATCGTTCACTACGTAGCACGGTCCGGGGAGAGCGTCCTCCTCGACGACGCCTCGCGAGATGGAGCCTTCGTCAGCGATCCATCCATCGTCGCCCGAAAGCCTCGCTCCGTCATGTGTCTGCCGATCTCGCTCCAGGGCTCCCTCGTCGGTGTGCTCTATCTCGAGAACAACCTTGCCGCCGCAGCCTTCGGCTCCGATAACGAGGAAGTCCTGGAGATCCTGTGCGCCCAGGCAGCGATCTCGATCGAGAACGCCCGGCTCTACGCCGAGCGCGACGACACACTGGCTGCCCTCCAGGAATCCGAGGAGAAATACCGGGCCCTGGTCGAGAACACGGCGGATGTGGTCTTTGCCATGACCCCGCAGGGCACCTTCACCTACGTCAGTCCGGCCATCGAGACCCTCGGCGGATACACGGTCGACGAAATCGTGGGGACATCGTTCACCAGCCTGGTGGCGCCGGCGGACCTCGAGAGGGCGACGACCGCCTTCGAGCGGGCACTCGCCGGCGACGCGGCACCCGTCGAGTTTCGGGGACTCCGCAAGGACGGCCGGATAGTGACCCTCCGAGTCTCCGCCAGGCCGACGCGGGACGCCGACCGCATCGTCGGCCTCACCGGCATCCTGACTGACATCAGCGAACGCCGGGCGCTCGAGGAGCAGCTCCTCCAGGCGATGAAGATGGAGAGCATCGGTCGCCTCGCCGGGGGCGTCGCGCACGACTTCAACAACCTGCTGACCGCGATCCTGGGCAATGCCGAGCTGGCCGCGCTCGACGTCCCGCCGGGGTCGCCGGCACGCGAAGCGATCGAGGAGATCACAAAAGCCGGCAAGCGCGCCTCCACGCTGACAAGGCAACTCCTCGCCTTCGCCAGCAAGCAGATCGTCGCCCCGGTGCGCCTGAACCTGAGCAGCGTCGTGACCGAGTCGCAGCGGATGCTCAACCGTCTACTCGGCGAGGACATCGAAATCACCACGATGGTGGACCCGCACCTGGCGTTGATCGAGGCAGATCCGGGCCAGATGGAACAACTCCTCGTCAATCTCACGATCAACGCCCGTGACGCCATGCCGGGCGGCGGTCGGCTCGTGATCGAGACTCGCAACGCATTCGTCGAACCAGCCTCGAGCAGATCCACGACCGCAGTCGCGCCCGGACGCTGGGTCGTCCTTACCGTCACGGACACCGGCGCCGGCATGGAGCGCGACGTCCTCGACCACATCTTCGAGCCATTCTTTACGACCAAGGGCGCGGGCAAGGGCACCGGCCTGGGGCTCGCCACGTGCCACGGCATCGTCAAGCAGAACCACGGCCACATCTTCGTCTTCAGCGAGCCGGGGCTCGGGTCCACGTTCCGGATAATGCTGCCGGTGGCCCGCGCCGGAGCCGCGGCCGCGCGGGACGAGATCAATCCGCCGGCAGCGATCGACGGGACCGAGACGGTCCTGGTGGTCGAAGACGAGGAGATGGTTCGACGGCTGGCGGTCCTGGGACTGCGCGCCCACGGCTACACGGTCATCGAGGCGCCCGATGGGCCGGCTGCACTGGAGATCGCTTCCCGCCCGGAGACGGCGATCGATCTCGTCGTGAGTGACGTCGTGATGCCGGGCATGAGCGGACCCGACCTCGGGCGCCGCCTTGCGGAGCTGCGACCGGAGGCGGCCCTGATCCTGGCCTCGGGTCACGCGGAGGCGGTCGTCCTGGGCGAGCAGGCGAGTCGCGGCGGCGCCGGGTTCATCCAGAAACCGTTCACGCCCGAAGAGCTGGCCCGCAAGGTGCGCGAGGTCCTGGACTCACCGCGGCCCCTCGCATAGAACATGTCCGGAGTCGGCAGGAGCGCCGGTCGGACGTGGAGCCGAGCGTGGATCCGCCCCGCATGCGCGAGGCATTCAGCCGATGTCGCGAGAGCCGTGGGCACCGACGGACTGGTGGCCCCGGGAGGGCAGCTGGGGCGACACCGGGCGTCGTGCCGCCACCGAGCCGGCGGTCGCGTGAAGGCGACTCGCAGCGGTGACGGC
The DNA here is from genome assembly GCA_003158495.1 of Chloroflexota bacterium. Taxonomy (GTDB): domain Bacteria; phylum Chloroflexota; class Limnocylindria; order Limnocylindrales; family CSP1-4; genus Fen-1039. The sequence continues at coordinate 13,548 of PMJT01000023.1, forward strand.
CGCCGGCTGATGTGCGGGCGGAACGCCGACGGCCGATCGCTGCCGTGAGGCCGCCAGCGGCGCGGCAGGCCTTGCCGGAATCCTGGCGGTGCGCCCGTGACCGGCAGGAGATGCGGATGGGCGCCGAACTTCCGGCTCGGAAACCGCCTCCGCGCCCTGCTGGAACGGCAGGCTCTCTGCCGCCGAAAGGACAAGCGGCGACGGTTCGAGGCTGATGACCCTCGTGCCGAAGGCCGGCGAATCCGCGTTGAGAGAGAAGTCCGACCCGCCCGACTCGGCAATCGTGAAGCGCTGCGATCGGCCGCGACCCTGCCGGTTGATCCGCTCGACTTCGGCCAGGAAGTCCGACTTGGCCTCACCGCTCCAGTAGTGCATCGGTATCGCGCGGGCCGGCGAGAGCAGGTCCAGGAACGCGGCCGCCTGGCCGGCGATCTCCGTCCGGCCGTCGATGGTCATGAAGACCAGGTCGTAGTTGTCCGGGTAGCGGGTCTTGACCTGGCGCTTGACGACCGGGTCGTCTATCGCGGCGATATAGGCCTGGGCGTCGGCCAGGTGGAGGACCCGAAAGCCGCCGTACAGGATCACGAAGCTGGCGTTGTCCGGCGTCTCCATCGACTCTTCGCTCGTCTGTATGGACCTGATCGTCATCCCGTCCAGGGTCAGACTGCCGCCGCCGGCCAGCACGCGGGCCGAGGTGAAAGTGGCGCCGGGACGGCGATGGTCGGGGTGGTCGTGCGAGAACGTGACGACGGAGGGCTCGGCCCCGGAGAGGTCGTGGACCGGGCTCCCCCGGCCGAACGCGTTCGACGCGCCGTAATCCATGAGGATGGAGTGCCCGTTTTCGAAGCGGAGCACGAAAGCGGCATGGCCGAGGTAATGAATGCGCATCTGGCTCCTATGCGCTCCCGGAGGGCCGATGGATTAACCGGTCGATCAGATCGATCGCTCTCAATGGAATCGCCCATCCCGGCGAGAACGGAGGCTGCGTTGTTCGGTCCGCCGACTCCGAGGAGACCGGACTGCCAGGCGGCCCCAAACGCCCGGCTGCGGGCGGCGCGGCGACCCAGCGGGCGCTAGAAGCCGGCGAGAGTGGCCAGCGGCCCCGACTGGACAATAACAGGCTTGAGCGTCGCCCACGGCACCACGACGGCGGGCTGCAGGTCGGCGCGATCGGTGACCTGGTACTGCGGGAAGACGAACTTGACACCGACCGTCGTGAGCGCCCAGTCCGTGAAGTTCGACGTCGTGGGGTTGGTCCCGACCTCGGCGATCGCGGGGTTGTATGCCGTCCCGAGCTGGTCCTGGAGCAGGCTCCGCGTCTGGAGCGAGATCGTCGCGAGTGCGATGGTAGCGTCGGGGAAGAGATCGTCGAAGGCTAGCCGCTGACCGCTGCTCAGGTCGTAGGTGAGTGTCTCAACGCCCAGCTGCACAGCGCCCGGGTTGCTGTCGTCGGTCCAGGTCACGGTGAACGAGGCCAGCTCCGGGGTCAGGAGATCCGTGACGAACGAGCCGTACAGCGTGTTCAGCTTTCCGGGCCGTGGATTCGCGGCCGGCCCGTTCTCCCATTGAGCGACCCTGGTCTGCATCTCGTCGCCGATGTCGGCGTTCATCGGCTGGGCCCACGGCGTGGTCCCATCTTTGAAGGTCGGGTACGCAAGGTAGACCTTCCAGGCGCCCGCCGGATCCGCGGCGGAGACGGCCGTCTTGATGATGGTCGGCTTGGTGGAAGGGAGGGAGGCGGACGGTGCGGGCGTCAGGAACGGGGTATCCGTTACTACGGCCAGGATCGACGGCGTGGCCGGGAAGGTGGGCCCGGGGCTCGACGACGGCGACGGGCTGGCGACCGAGATAGGCGCCCACGTCACCAGCACGTTCATGGCAATGAAGACGGCAGCAACGCCGACGCCGACCAAGGCAAAGACCGGCACCAGGTCGAAAGCGCGGCTGAGAAGGGATCTGCGCCGAGTGAACATGGCCCGAGTATGCGGGACCGCGGCGAGGTCCGCAGCGGCCGATGGTCCGACCCGATGCCCCTGCGGCTACGGGTAGGCGATCCCCCAGGCAGCGGCTTGCTCGGTCTCGGTCGCCGCTGTGTGCGGAGTACGAGGGCCGGCGACCCGCTCGAGGCGCTGGACTTGTTCCATCAGCGCGTCGGCCTCGCTCCTCTTCAATTGGCCGCTCTCCAGAACATGGAGCATCAGCATGTCACGCGTGGTGTCGTCGGCGTCGAGGAGGAGGTCGATCAGGTCGGCATGTTTGACATCGTCCGGCGGGGCCGTCTGCGCTTGTCTACGGTTGAACACGAGTCGGGCCCTCCGAGGCCTGGGACGTCGAGCCCGGACTTGCCGGGCCTGTTGGTTAAGTATCGGCAAGGAATCGCCCTGGGTGTACCACCGAAGGTCCGATTCGGCCCATCCTTTGTACTGGGCCGCAACGCGCGAGGCAATCCGCGTTGCCCGACCAGGATCACGCGGCAGCCCTCGTGGCACGCCGATTCGACACAGCCGTGTCGCGCAATGAGGAGGACCTGACAATGCAGCGATCCGAATTCCAGGCCGGGCCGAACCAGGCCTTCGTCGTCTACTCGCCGAATGACACCGGCAGCGAGATCGACCCGGTCGAGGTCTACGGCGAGGTTGCAGCCGACGCGACCGAATGGGCGGCCAAGGGCTGGCACATCGTGTCCACCGCGGCCCTGCCGACGCGCCACGCCCAGGCCTTCATGGGCCGCGAGGGCAGCGGCTACGACACCAAGATGTCGATCATCGTCGTTTACGCGAACGCGTAGGCCGCGCTGGAAGAACTCAGCGTATGCCGGTGCCGCGGCCGACTCGAGACACGCGCGGGGGAAGATCGTCGTCACGGTCGGGTAATGGTCACACGCTTGGGAGTGGGCTGGACTAACTTGAGGAGCGACCGATCAGCCGGAAGGCAGGCCGCCCGCCCTTTCGCACCCGCACTTGACCATACTATACGTATATGTATACTGTGCTCCTGACGACTCGGAACCGTGGGAGTTAGGATGCAAGGGTGCCGAACAAGACGATCTACGTTTCAGATGGCGATCTCCCCATCTACCAGCGAGCGCAGGAGCTCGCCGGCGGCAACCTGTCTTCCGCCATCACCACGGCGCTGCGACGGTACGTCGACCTCGAGGAAGGCCGGCTCGAAGGTTTCAAGGAGATCACGGTCCGCGTTGGGCCGAAAGGCGACCGAAAGAAGCGCTTCAACGGGGTATTGCTGGGCGAGTGGGGCAACTCGACCAACAACCGAGCGGAGATGTATCGGGTCTACGGAACTCGCACCGGCAAGTTCGTCCTTCACGTCCAGAAGTCTCCGGAATGGGAAGGCCGCGACGCGGACGGCAATCCCGCCGGCTGGCGCAGCTGGCTTGGTCTGGGCAACTACAACTGGACCTTTTCGTCTGGCGAATCGACCCTCGAGGTCTTCGAGTCCGTCGAACAGCTGCGCGAGAAGGTCTCGCCTGAGCTCTACGACATCGTGGCCGCATCGGCCCGGCAATCGACCATCGAAGACCTCGACATCTAGGTCGCGCGCAGAGCCCGACCCCGCGCNNAAAGCGAGGCACCATGAATACCAACTACTCGGGGCCCACGATCCAGGTCCATGGATTGCGCAAGTCCTACGGCCGCCAGGTCGTCCTGGACGGCATCGACTTCGAGATCGCCCAGGGGACCGTCTTCTCGATGCTCGGCCCGAACGGCGCCGGCAAGACGACGACCGTGCAGATCATCTCGACCTTGATCTCCGCGGATGGCGGAAGCGTCCGGGTCGCCGGACACGACCTGAGCCGGGAACCTGACGCCGTTCGCGCGGCCATTGGCGTCACGGGCCAGTTCTCCGCGGTGGACAAGTTCCTCACCGGCGAGGAGAACCTCGTGCTGATGGCGGACCTCCGCCACATGGGCAAGCATGAAGGACGCCAACGCGCCGCTGAATTGCTCGATCGCTTCGACCTGGCCGAATCCGCCGGCAAACCCGTCTCCACCTACTCGGGCGGAATGCTCCGCCGTCTGGACCTGGCCATGACCCTCGTCGGCGACCCGCGGATTATCTTCCTCGACGAGCCGACGGCCGGCCTGGACCCGCGCAGCCGGCGGACGATGTGGCAGATCGTCCGCGGCCTGGTCGCGAGCGGCGTCACGATCTTCCTCACCACCCAGTACCTGGAAGAGGCCGACCAGCTGGCCGATCGCATCGCCGTGCTCGACCACGGCAAGCTCGTCGCCCAGGGCACTCCGGCTGAACTGAAGCGACTCGTTCCGGGCGGCCACATCAGCCTTCAGTTTGCGGATGCGACTGTGCTCGAAAGTGCCGCCCTGGTCCTGGCTCCGAGTTCGAGAGACGACGAGGCTCTCACTCTCCAGGTTCCCGGCGGCGGCGACGTCCGTTCGCTCAAGGCCATGCTCGACCACCTGCACGAAGCCGGAGTCGAGGTAGAGGGACTGACGGTCCACACGCCCGACCTCGACGACGTCTTCCTCGCCCTGACCGGGCACCCTGATAGCACAGTGCCGCGGGAGGCGGTTGCCCGATGAACGCGCTTTCCTACTCCCTCAGCGATTCGGCCACGATGCTTCGCCGGCAGCTTCGCCATATGGTCCGCTACCCATCTCTGACGATGTTCGTGGTGGGCATGCCCGTGGTCTTCCTGCTGTTGTTCGTCTTCGTGTTCGGCGGGACCCTGGGCGCAGGCCTGGGCGGTGCCGCCGTGGTTTCCGGCACGGTAGGCGGCCGGGCCGCCTACCTGGAGTACGTGACCCTCGCAGACGCCATGGCGTTCTTCGTTGAACTCGGACTCGAGTTGGAAGCCGAGGCACCGGTCGAGGGCCGCTGGGTGGATCGCGTCGTTGGGCTCGAGGGAGTCCGGGCGGACATCGCGACGATGCGGACCCCAGACGGCCACGCACGACTCGAGCTGACCAAGTTCCACGCGCCGTCGGGTCGAGGCGGAGACTCGGGCGCTCCGGCGAACGCGATGGGCATCCGTCATATCGCGTTCGCGGTACAGGGCATCGACGATGTCCTCGACCGCTTGCGGGCTCACGGCGCCGAACTTGTCGGCGAGGTCGAGCAGTACGAGGACAGCTACCGGCTCTGCTACGTCCGTGGCCCCGAGGGGATCATCATCGAGCTGGCGGAGCAGATCGTTGTGACCAGTCGATGAACGGCCCAGCGCCGGCATAAGACGGGGCGCGAGGCGAAGACAATGCTCGGCACTTGGACCAGGAGCACGCCTGAACCTCGATGGTCTGACGATGAGCGTTCTATCGGATAGCCGAAGTCGCGGCGCTCCGGGTGCGCAGGATCGCCCAGCCGACGAGCACTCCAGCCACGGCCGTAAGCGCGAGGCCGGCGATGGTGACTGCCTCTTGGAACTGCGCGGTTTGCTGCGTGCTCCAGTTCGATTTGGCGATGTCGCCGGTGAAGAGCGCCGCGAGGATGGTGCCGGTAACGGCAATGCCGAAGCCGGAGGCGACCTCGGTGGCAGTGTCGATGAGCGCCGCGCCGATCGTGGTCCGATTCTTCGGCAGGCCACGGAGCACGTTGACCCCGGCGACAACGCCGACCACGCGCATCCCAGCGGCCACGAGCACGAGTGCGATCGCGACCCACACGTATCCGAAACTGCTCAACAGGCTGTAGACGGCAAGCCCGAAAGGAAATCGCTCAACTCTGAGCGAACGCTGGTCGACACCACCGGACTATGCGCGGCTTGGACGCCGTCCGGCTACCACACGAACCCTGAGCCTTCCTTGTCCCGGATCGCCAGCACAAGTTGCGATTGCGGGATCACATGAATATCGCCGTTCTGGTTGCCGCCACGTCTGTTGCAGGCGCGACCGCAAGTCTCGGTATAAGTGTAAGTCGGCGGCCTGGCAGCGTTGTCGTATCCGACGATGGCAAGCGCATGCCCGATGTGCGGCGTGGCCGTCCCGTCCTGCCAATTCGGCAACTCGAATGAGTCGACGGTGGCGATTACAGGGACGCCGTCTCTTCCGACGTCCAGCATCACGGCTGCGTTGAGGTCGCGGGCGAGCGTCGGCTCGGTCCGAATTACAGTTGAGTAGTAGGCCTCGGGCCAGGACGACGCGTCGTGGCCCGACACTTCCCAATTGAGTCCCGCCAGGATGTTCAGTCTGGGAGTCCCGAGCGTCGGATACAGAGGCCGACCGTCCTTGGCGAAGATCGAGAGCCCCGTCGAAGTCCACGTCGCCGGTTGCGTCTTCATCGCCAGGTAGAACTCCATGCCGCGGCCGTGGGCCGTAAAGCCGCTGACGGTGTCTGATCCGGACCAGTAGGTTCCCAGCCGCTTACCGCCGGAGACCGGGATCGTCGGGCTACGGATTGGCCAGGCCACGCCCTCGGCGGCGTATGGATCCACGTAGTAGCCGGCCATCCCGGTCACGTTGGGATGGCCCATGAGCCTCTGCCAGTACCACAGGGTCACCGTCATCGCACCGTCGCCGCAGAACTCCCAGTAGTTCAAGTTCGCGAAGTAGTTGCCTTTCTCGTCGGTGCCACTGCCGGGCACCTCAATCACCCAACGAGTCCACGAGGTATCAAGCAACCACTTCGCGGGTACGTGAGTTCCCGTCGAGGGGTTGACCAGCGGATTAACGGACGCCGGCAGGGTGACGAACTGCCCGTTGACGACGGCGATCCTGCCTGCCGCCTTGAGTTTCAGCCATTCGAGTGACTGCACCGGCAAGGGACGGCCGGGATCCGCCCAGTCGAGATCTGACCCTATATCTGTCTTGGGCCCGGGGCTTGGCGTGAGAAAGACGTTGATGGGCGGGATGGTCAGTGCCGCCGTCGGTTGGAGAGTCGGCTGCGACGTCGGTGATGCCGAAAGCGTGCCCGGAACCAGGTAGCCGGTCGGCGTGGCCCCAACCGTGGGAACCGCAGCGACGCGCCGACTCGCGGTCGGATATGGCGTCGGCCCCGGCAGGACCGCCGTGATAACCACGGCCGAAACGAGCGCGCTCGCCAGCGAGATCGCCACGAAGGCAGTAGCGAAACGAATTGCAGACATGTGTGACCGTCTCATCAGTCGATTGTAGGGAGGTCGAGAGATCCCATCTTTGGTCGCGGTCAAGACTGGTCCACGGCCTTCATTCATGGCTGCGGCGACCATTGCTTCGTCCGCCGCCGGCTCGCCGTCCGTTCGCAGGACTCGCGTGGCGGCTGATCGCCACAACTTCAGCGAGCCAGACTGGGCGGAGATCCGCTGCGAGCGTCGTCAGGCGAGGGAGTCCGCGAGACTCGACGCACGCGCGACGGTCACCCCGCCACGCATCGGACCCATGCGCTATCGATGCTCCCATGCTCGGCCTGCGGTCGCAGGCTCATCGGGGACACCGGCCGCTAACGCCACACGGAGCCGTGCGAGGCCTTCGTCGCCGATTATCACCCGCCGGCCAAGGCGATACGCGCGCAGCACCGCCGTACGCCTGGTCACAGCTATCAGGCCGCCGAGTATGAGCACGTCGTGGGCAACATCCTCAAGCGTGTGTCGCTCGGAGCCGACGCGATCGCCGAAGTAATGACAGGGCAGGGGACCGCCCGCGTCTGCTTCCCAATCGAAGCGTGACTAGGTTCCCTTTGCCCCAACCCTCAGTCCGAGTCTCTCTGCTGAGGAAGGCTGGCCTTCCGAATTGCCGGCAGGTCGCTCAGCTAGTCCTCACCGCTTCGGCCGAGCCCTTTAGCGGCAGCTCGTCGCCGCTCGGCTCTTTCCGCGCGGGCGACTCGCGGCCCGTATGTCGCATCTCTGGCTAAAAGCGGCCGACGGGGCCAACGTAGGCCGGCCGCCTGTAGACATGTCTGCGTATTGATCGTCAGCTCATCATCAGCACGCCAACCAGGCCAACCAGGCCAACCAGGCCAACCAAGCCAACCAGGCCAGGGGCCGCCGGCCGAGCAGCTCGGCGGGACGTAGGTGAACGAACCCGGAGTCGAGCCAAGGGTCAGCCTGCCCTTGCGGGCCTGACTGACGACGACAGTCGAGCTGCCGACATTGACAAGGGCGAGGATACTTCAGCCTGAAGTCGATAGCGGCGATCGACCCCGTCATCGAAGGATAGGAAGCTGCCCCGACGGCGTTGATGGCGAGCTGATCGACCAGACGCGAGAATGCGTTGTTACACAAGTCCCGGGACTTGACACGTTTCATCGATCGAACCAACGAACTCGATCGGCTGTTGAGTGCCCTGCAGAAGGTCATGTCCGGCCAGCCCCGGCTGACCCTGGTCTGCGGAGAGGCGGGCGTGGGCAAGAGTCGTCTGCTCGCCGAGTTCGCAGAGACGGCGCGGGCAGCAGACGCCATCGTGACACAGGGCGCCTGCTGCGAGCTCGCCGCCGGCGGTCTGCCGTATGCGCCGCTCGTTTCAGCTCTGGGCGGCTTGGTCGGCTGCCTCGACTCCACAGCGCGTGAATGGCTCGGCGAGCCGGCGAGAGCACCCCTCAGGCGACTCGTTCCAGAGCTGGCGCTACCGACAGAGTCGATCGCGCCTACCGTGGAGGGCGACATCCGGCCTGCATTGTTCGATGCCGCCTGTGGACTCGTGTCGCGAGCGTCGGCCGACCGGACTGTCTTCCTTGTAATCGAGGACCTTCATTGGGCCGATCGCTCGACCCTGGACATGTTGCGATACCTCTTGACCACGACGCGCAACTGCAGGCTTCTGCTGGTGGCCACGGTCCGCACCGACCGACTGTCGCCCGAAATCGAGTCCACGCTGGCCGAATACGGTCGCGATCCGAAGGCGGACCGAATCGATCTCGGCAGGCTCGATTGGGCGCAGACGGGAGCTTTGATCGAGGGGATCGTCGGGGTCGCGCCCTCAGTGAAACTGCTCAACCGCATCTACGAGCGGTCTGAGGGCAACCCATTCTTTGCGAAAGAGCTCCTCGCCGCCGGACCCGACGCACTAGCCATCACGCCTGGTCTGAGACAGGTGGCCCTGGACCGCGTCCAAGCGCTGTCCGCCCCGGCGCAGCGACTGGTGAGGACGGTCGCGGCAGCAGGCAGATCGGTTGATCATGAACGGCTGCGGACGGTCAGCGATATGGCGGATGACGACCTCATCGATGGCTTGATGGAGGCGGTCCGGGGAGATGTGCTTGTGGCGGAGCCCGGCTCGGAGTGCTACGCGTTTCGCCACGCGTTGGTTCGAGAGGTAGTGTACGAGGACACACTGCCGGGCGAACGCCAGCGACTCCACCGCGCCCATGGCGCTTTCCTTGCCTCGGAGGAGCCACAGGACGCGGCCGGCCTCGCTGAGCTCGCGCACCACTTCGATCGGGGACGCTTGCTGCGCCAGGCCGTCGACGCATATGTGCGGGCTGCAGCTGCCGCGGAGGAAGTGAGTGCCTATCCGGAGGCCCTCTCGCACCTCGCGCGCGCGATCGAGCTGCTGCCGGCCGCGGGGAGACGGCGCGGCGAGAGCCAGGATGCTCCGGACGTGGCAGCAATCTATGAGCGGGCTGCGCGAAACGCGTACGTAACGGGCGATCCCGAGCGAGCCGTGGCGTTGCAGGAGGCGACCCTAGACGGCGTCGATCGCGCCGCCGATCCGGAGACCGCTGCGCTGCGCCTGGAGCGATTGGGGGAGTATCTCTGGTCGTCGGGCAGGGTTGAGCGAGCTCTCGCGGTCACAGCCGAGGCAGCGGCCTCGGTCGCCAACCTTGCTCCATCCCCAGCCTCCGCCCGCGTTCTGGCCTCGCGAGCCCGGATACTCGTTCTCTCGAAACACTGGCAAGAAGCCAACCGGACGGCTCGAAAGGCTCTGCGAGTCGCTCGAGATACCGGAGCCATGGCCGAAGAGGGTCGAGCGCTTGGCTCTCTCGGGGCATGCCGCGCCCGCACCGACATCGAGGCCGGGCTTGCAGATCTGACCGAGGCGATCGCGATTTCCGCGGCAATGGGTGATGGCGAGGCAGTGCTCAATCACCACAAGACCATTGCCGTCGCATTGGATCGGGTTGGTGACCACGCAAGGCTGGCCGAAGCCCTGGCTGAGGCCCTGCAGGCCGTTGACCGGCTCGGCGGCGCGCTTCCGATCGCCATTATCCTGCTGGCGGATGTGGCTCAGATACTCATCGAAGCGTGCGAATGGGACAGGTCCGACACTCTGATAGCACGGGCCTTAGGGCTCGCCGGTAAGGGAGTCGAAAACAGCGAGGCGCATTTCGCCGCGGCTCGTCTCGCGTCCTGCCGAGGGCTATCAGGGGATGCGATAGCCCACCTGGAAGCCTGCTGGCCGTTCGACGAAGTGTCTGTCCCCGAACGCCACGCAGCCGTTCGAGCGGAGATCCTGGTGAATGAGGGAAGATGGCTTGAGGCTCGTGAACAGGTCACTGCCGGTCTGGCCAGTTGCAGATCGCTTACGGCTCTGGCGCACCTGGTCGAAGCCGGTTTGCGCGCCGAAGCCGAACTCGCCGCCGTAGCTCGTCTCCATCGCGATGAGACCGGCCTGGAGAACGCGACCGCGTCTGCGCGACGTCTGGCCGGGCACCTGGACGAGCCGGCCAACACGCCATGGGCCGGGTCGACCGCCTGGTACTTGTATGCCAGGGCGCTGTGTGATGCCGAGATGTCGCGTATGCTCGATCGGCCAGACCCCGCGGCCTGGCGCTCTGTTATTGAGATAGCCGAAACGATGGAGGCGCCCTACCGGACGATCTACCCGCGGGTGCGCCTCGCCGAAGCACTGCTCGAAAGGTCGACTCACATCGAACCGCGGGTTGTCGGTGCCAGCTCTTCGGCAGCCCGCGCTGAGGGAGCGGCCCAGCTGCAGGGGGCATACGCAATCGCCGCCCGGATAGGCGCGCGGCCATATGTCGAACTCGCTCTTGGGCTCGGCGCGCGCAGCCGCATTCCACTCGTTGAAACGCTTGTTGCTCAACCGGTGGCAGAGAAGCCGACGCTACCCGCAGCCGAGGTTGAGCTTGCGCGCCTTGGCCTGAGCCCTCGCGAGATCGAGGTTCTCGGAGTTCTTAGCGAGGGTCGCACGAACCGCCAGATAGCTCAGGCCCTGTTCATCCAGGAGAAGACGGCGGCGATCCACGTGTCGCGCATCCTGGACAAGTTGGGCGCTACGAACCGGACAGAGGCGGCCGCGGCGGCCTATCGGCTCGGATTGGGCGCGACTACTGCCGGCCACGCTACCCAGTGACCGGGTCCCGGCGCCTGCCGAGCGACGTGACCGCAGCCGCGAGTTGATGCGGATGCCCGGACTCAGATTAGGCATCGCGCCTCACGCCCAATAGGCATTCCGCCAGACGAAATCTCGCCGCGGCCCACCCACGATCAGCGCATCGCGGGAGCCTGACGACAGATCTCCCGACCGCAGGTGCGTCGATCGGCTCATCTCGACGGACGCTCCCGGGTGAAACCAGGACGTCCTATGAACCGGCGTTGGTTGACCACGCTGGTCCGAAGCGTGTTGCTCGCCTCGATTGCCGCCGGCGTGACAAACGGCGCAATCTCACAAGCGCGTCCGAAATCGACCGGCTCGACTGCGCTGCCGGCGATCGCGGCATCTGCCGGCACGCCATGGTCTCCGGAAACTGCCGCGGTCTCGGCCTCGTCGTCGGCTTCGTCCTCCAGCCAGAGCGGAGCACTCGACAGTCAGCCGGAGGCTGCTGCCGCTCCCAGGCGATCCGGTCGAAGCCGGGCCGACGCCCACTCCATCTCCGGTTGCCGGCCCGACGAACACGCCCACGCCCGCCGACACGCCCCCGGCTAACGCCGTCTCCCACGGCTACTTCGAGTGGCTTTGGTCAAACGGGTAGCCCGCCGGGCCGACTGTTCGATCGCTACGTGGCGAACTCGACACGACAGGGTGCTCGGAGCGGCCCCCGAGTCTCCGCCTTCCCGAGCCCGCTCCCCTGCCCAACCGAGGGTGGCACGGCAGGGATCCTCCAGGGCTGCCCTTCTCGCAGATTAGGGATCGCCGCCCCGAGCGTATAGGTATTCCTCCAGACGTAGCAGCGGCCCTCTAGATCCACGATCTGAGTTGCTCGGCAGGCCAATCGCAGACGGGCCGGCGCAAGGGGTCTCCGGCACACAGGCCGGCGTTGCCGCCGACACCAAAGGAGTATTTGGACATGTCAACCCGCAGGACCGGATTCGTTCTCGCGGCCCTTGTGTCGGCAACAGTCGTCGTCCTGGCCCTGAGCGGCGTCCTCGCGGAGATGCGAGCAGCCTCCGCGACTTCTGCAGCGCAGCAGCCGGCCGCCACCGTCAGCGTCATCGATCCCGCCAGCATTCCCGCCGCGATTGACGCTGGCCCGGCCACCGCGCCGATCCATTCCGAACCCTCGGCCGACCAGGCCGAGACCACGCCCGCCGCGGCCGCCACGGTTCCACCGGTTGAGACCCCGCTTCAGGTCGCCGACACCGCTGTGTCGGCGCCGTCCACTGCCTTGAACGACACTCCAGTCCCCCAGGTGGCGATTGCGCCCCGGTCGGCTCCCGCGACTCCCGCTCCCGCG
>PMJT01000205.1 GCA_003158495.1 Chloroflexota bacterium
AGCAGCGAGCGCCTAAACGTTTGCAAGATCTGGCCCCGCGGCGCGTTCCCCGTCCCGTCTGCGTCCCGCGGCAGCGGCTCGGAGCCCGCAGCGGCACAGGCCATCGGCTCTGTCAGGCATGCTCGCCAGCGCCTGCTACGATCAGCCAAACGTCTCCGGGGCCGCTGCGGACACCGTCCTGCGCCCTCGGATCGCGAGAATCGGAGCTGCAACGCGTGAAGATCCAGGAAGCTGACGCGAAGTCGCTCTTGCTGGCCCAGGGTTTGCCGGTGCCGTCGTGGAAAGTGGCCCGGACGCCCGCCGATGTCGAGGCGGCTGCGAAGTCGTTCCTCGATGCGGGGGCAGGCAAGGTCGTGATAAAGGCCCAGGTCCTCGTGGGTGGGCGCGGCAAGGCCGGCGGCGTGAAGCTCGCCTCCTCCGCGCGCGAGGCGGCCGAGGTCGGGGCGAAGATCCTCGGCATGGACATCAAGGGGATCACGGTCCGGAAGGTCCTCGTGGCCGCGGCCGCGGAGATCGTCAAGGAGTACTACCTCGGCGCGATCATCGACCGGGGCAGCCGCCGGATCGTTCTCATGGCCTCGGCCGAGGGTGGCGTCGAGATCGAGGAAGTGGCCCGCCAGAACCCCGACGCCATCCACCGCGTCTCGGCGGATCCGCGGCTCGGGCTCCTCACCTACCAGGCCCGCAGCCTCGGGCTGGCGATCGGCCTGCGCGATCCGCTCCTCAACCCGTTCGTGGCAATCGCCCAGGGTCTCTATGCGACGATGAAGGCCAACGACGCCGATCTCGTCGAGGTGAACCCGCTGGCGATCGTGGCCGAGACGGGCCCGGATGGGGCCGCCTCCCAGCGCCTCGTCTGCCTCGACGCCAAGATCACGATCGACGACTCGGGCCTGGCACGCCACCGCGACCTCGAGGCCCTGCGCGACCTGGACGAAGAGGATCCGACGGACGCCGAAGCCCGCAAGCTCGGTATCAACTTCATCCACCTCGACGGCACGATCGGCTGCATGGTCAACGGAGCAGGCCTGGCCATGACGACGATGGACCTGGTCAAGCATTTCGGCGGCGAGCCGGCGAACTTCCTTGACGTGGGGGGCGGGGCCCGCCACGAGACAGTGCGCGGGGCAATGGAATTGATCGTCGCCGATCCGAAGGTCAAGGCAATCCTGGTCAACATCTTCGGCGGCATTACCCGGGGCGACGAAGTTGCCCGGGGCCTGATCGAGGCCCACGCGGAGCAGTCGCGCGAGGTGCCGATGGTCGTCCGCATCGTCGGCACGAATGCCGCGGAGGCGGCGAAGCTTCTCGAGGAGGCTCGCTTCGAGACCGCCACGTCTCTCGACGAAGCGGCCGAGAAGGCCGTAGCAATGGCGAAGGGGGCGTCTCGATGAGCATTCTCGTTGGCAGCGACACCCGGCTCGTCGTGCAGGGCATCACGGGCCGCGAGGGCGAGTTTCACACCCGCGCCTCCGTGGCGTACGGTACGAAGGTCGTGGCCGGGACTCGGCCGGGCAAGGGCGGCCAGTTCGCGATCGACGGCACAGTGCCCATATTCGACACGGTCGCCGAGGCCGTGAAGCAGGCCGGGGCGAACACCTCGGTCATCTACATCCCGGCCAGCGGCGCCCCGGATGCGGTCATGGAGGCGCTCGACGCCGGCATCGGCACGATCGTCTGCATCACCGAGGGGATCCCCGCGCTGGACATGATCCCCGTCGTCGAGGCCGTCCGAGCCGCCGGCGCCCGACTTATCGGCCCCAACTGCCCCGGCGTCACCTCGCCGGGCCGGGCGAAGGTCGGGATCATCCCGGCGTCCATCCACATGCCTGGTCGAGTTGGCGTCGTGTCGCGGTCCGGAACTCTTACGTACGAAGCCGTGCAGGCTATGACGGACGCAGGCCTGGGCCAGTCGACGTGCGTCGGCATCGGCGGCGACCCGATCATCGGCACCACGTTCCTGGATGTGCTGAAACTCTTCCGAGACGATCCGGAGACCGAAGCGATCGTGCTGATAGGTGAGATCGGCGGATCGGCCGAAGAGGAAGCGGCGGCGTTCGCGGCCGAGCATCTCAAGNNCTCGAGGCCGCGGGCGTCCGTGTCGCGGACTCCCCCACCCAGCTGCCGAAGCTGCTCCTGGCGGCCGGCTACCGCCCTTAGCGGCCGAGCTAATCGGATCTCGCCACGCGCGCGCTCCGCGGGCATACTGCCCTCGCGAATTCCGCGTGTCTGGCTCGCGGCGCCGGGACGGCCCGGCATGCGAGCACCAACCAGCCGGAGTGGACAAGTGGGGATCCTGATGGACCTGATCGCGGGCGACGCCCGCGAGATCCTTCTGGCGGTGGGCATGGAGGATTGGGCGGGTTTGCGCGATCGTGGCCGGTTCCCCGCCTACATCTCCCTCGGTGGTGGCATGGATCCGGAGTGGTTGGACCTGTTTGCCTTCGCTGCTCGCGAATCAACAGGGGGCGATACGCCGGGTTCGTTTACGAATGCGGCCTGCCCGCTCGAGAGCCGGCTCCAGCATCGCCTGGCCGCCATCGGCGACCGAACGGTCGAGCGGATCGACCCCCACTGGATCGACGGCCTCGCGCGGCTGCCGGACGGCCAAGTCGATCGGATAGCCGAACGCTGGATCGATCTGATCGACTGCGAGGAATGCCCGGTCGATGCCGACGAGAAGCCGATGCTTCGCCAGGTTGCCGGGGATCTCATCGAATTCTGCCGTCGGGCCGAAGGCGCGGAAGACGTCCTTTTCGCCTGGTCGATGTAAGGGCGACTATCCAGGCGTATGCCGCCAGGAGAAAGCGGCGGCGCCGACGGCCGTCATTCTGGCGGGCTGTCGTTGATGCTCCTTGCGGTGCTCGCTCAGGGCCGTTCAAGCGCACTCGCTCCGCTCCTCAGTCGCGTCTAGACCTAGCCACGCCGGACGGGCAGTGTGGTGTGCGGACGTTCGCGAGGCTTTTCAGTAGCCGAGGTTCGCCCAGGCCGGACCGCCGGCAGCTTCGATTAGCTCTACAAGTACGCCGTGGCAGCTCTTGGGATGAACGAAGGCGACCGGTCCTTCGCCGCCCTTCCGAGGAGCCGTGTCCACGAGGGTAAGGCCCATCGCAGCCAGGCTGTCGAGGGCGGCTTGAATGTCCGGCACCTCGAAGCACACGTGGTGGAAGCCCTCGCCCTTGGTCTCGAGGAACCGTGCGGAGCCAGTTGTTGCGTCCGTGGGCTGGACGAGTTCTATCTTCGTGTCGCCCACCGGCAGGAAGCCGATCGTGACGTGGTCGTACTCCATGTTCATCACGGACTCGACGTCCAGGCCGAGCTTGTCGCGGTACAGGCCAAGCGATGCCTCGAGGTCGCGCACGATCACCGCGACGTGGTGGATCTTGCCGATGCCGATGCCTTCGGGAAGCGCGGATTTGAGCTGATCCATGACTCTCCTGCGACTATCGAAACGGAGGCGGACCGGACAGGCGTTCGAGACCGGCCGTCTTGCGCGGGTGGCGGAGGCGGCTTCCACAATCTTACGAGACCGGCGGCGAGCCGCGATGGCGCGGCCTCCGCGCTCGTAGGCGGCACCGACGCGGCCCGGCATCTGTGTTTGCGAACGCGATCCGTTGGTAACGTGGCAGCTGCTAGCAGCTGCCGCGATGCGGGGATTGACAGCTGCCCGCAGCTGTCGTGACGCCGCTTCCCTACCCTGCCGAGGGGTCAGACAGTGATTAGTTCTCGGTGCTCTCCCCAGACGGCTCGGAGCCGGTCGCAGACCTCGCCGACGGTGGCGTAGGCCTTCACGGCTTCGATCATCGGGGGCAGCAGATTCTCCTGGCCGCGAGCGCAGTCCTTGAGCCGACCCATCGCAGCCTCCCATGCGGCCGGGTCGCGTTCTGCCCGAACCTTCGCAACTCGCTCACACTGGCGCCGCTCGCCTTCCGGATCGATCTTCTGGAGTGACGGCGTCGCCGTCTCCTCGTCGCGGAACTTGTTCATGCCCACGACGATCTTTGAGCCGCTCTCGATGGCGCGCTGCACCTGGTAGGCAGCCTCCTGGATCTGGCGCTGCTGGTAGCCGACCTCGATAGCCGCGAGCGTCCCGCCGAGGGCCTCGATCTCCTTGAGGTAGTCGTTTGCCGCGGCCTCGAGCTGATTCGTAAGGGTCTCGACGTAATAACTTCCGGCGAGGGGGTCGGGGGTCTCGGTCACGCCCGACTCGTAGGCCAGGATCTGCTGAGTGCGCAGCGCCAGCCGAGCCGCTTCGGCGGTGGGCAGGGCGAGGGCTTCGTCGCGTGAGTTGGTGTGAAGGCTCTGGGCGCCGCCGAGTACGGCCGCCAGGGCCTGGACCGTCGTCCTGACCACGTTGTTGTCGATCGACTGGGCCGTGAGCGAGGAGCCGGCGGTCTGGACATGGAACCGGCACGCCATCGAGCGGGTGTTCGTGGCACCGAAGCGATCCTTGACGATGCGGGCCCACATCCGGCGGGCAGCCCGGAACTTGGCCACTTCCTCGAACAGCTCGCTCCACGATGCGAAGAAGAAGCTGAGCCTATCGGCGAAGTCGTCAATATCAAGACCGCGGCTTAGGGCCGCGTCGACGTAGGCGATGCCGTCGGCGAGGGTAAAGGCCAGCTCCTGCGCCGCGGTGGCTCCTGCCTCGCGCATGTGGTAGCCACTGATGCTGATCGTGTTCCAGCGCGGTAGTTCCCTGGAACAGAACTCGAAGATGTCGGTCACGAGCCGCATCGAAGGACGCGGCGGGAAGATGTAGGTGCCCCGGGCGATGTACTCCTTGAGGATGTCGTTCTGGGTCGTGCCGCTAACTTGGACGCGCGCCACGCCCTGCTTCTCGGCCGCGGCAACGTACAGGGCCAGGAGAACGGCTGCGGACGCGTTGATCGTCATCGAGGTGCTGACCGTCCCGAGCGGCAGGCCGTCGAGCAGGATCTCCATGTCGGCCAGGGAGCTCACCGGAACGCCGACCCGGCCGACTTCGCCTTCGGCCTGCGGTGCGTCCGAGTCGTAGCCCATCTGGGTCGGCAGGTCGAAGGCCACGGAGAGGCCGGTCTGGCCCTGTTCCAGTAGATAGCGGAAGCGGCGATTCGTGTCCTCGGCCGTGGAGAAGCCGGCGTATTGGCGCATCGTCCACAGGCGACCTCGGTACATGGTCGGCTGGACGCCGCGGGTATACGGGTACTCGCCCGGCCGGCCGAGGTCCTCGTTCTCGTCGAGGCCGGCTACGTCCGCCGGGGTATACAGGTCCCGGACCGCGAGGCCGGACGTCGTCAGGAAGCGTTCCTGGCGTTCGGGCGAGCGGGAGACGGCCCTGGCGCGTGTAGTGGCACGCCAGCGTTCTCGGCCCGGATCGGCGGCCGCCCCTTCATCCGCCTGGCCCTGAGTTGCTTCCTGATCATCCGCCACTTGCCGCTTCCTCTCACTATGCCCTGCGGGTTGCTGCGGGCGTGCCACCGGATGATGGCACGGACGCGGGCAGGACCGCCAGTTGGCCTCTTGTTATCAGGCGTTGGGAGGCCGTCAGAGGCGCCCACCCCTCCGTCAGGGAAGGCAGCTAGAGACCCTCCACTAGACACCGCGTCTTTGCGCAAAGACAGTCCGTGAGGCCTTCGTCCCCGGCTTGGACTCCAGGGTCTGGGTTTCGTCTAGTGCAGATGAAGTCACAAGGCGGCCCGTTCGGGTAATGGAGAACCCCGAGACGATATCCACAGAATCGGTGAACAACTTGGCAATTCTGTGGATAAGCCCGAACCGCCAGTCAGGGTGCGTGCGGTAGCATCAGGGAGTTTCAAAACGAACTCGACGGTCGTAGCTTCGAGGGCCAACGTCACGAAGCAGCACGACGGGTGTCGGTCGTCTACCCGAAACAGTCTCCGAGCGAGGTGAAACCACGGTGGCAAACGTCATCGCGATCGCAAACCAGAAGGGTGGCGTCGGCAAGACGACCGCCACAATCAATCTGGCTGGCGCACTCGCCGAGCAAGGCCTGCGAGTCCTATGCATCGACATGGACGCCCAGGCGAACCTTACGGTCGGTCTCGGGATCAACCTGGCTACCGTGGAGCGGGCGATGTCCAACGCACTCGCGGAGCCACGGGCCCGCCTGCGGGACATCATCATTACGACGAAGACGCCCGGGATCGACGTTGCTCCGGCCACGCTCGATCTCGCTTCGACGGAAGTGGATCTCCTGAGCACGATCGGCCGCGAGTACGCCCTCGCCGAGGCCATCGACGACTGGGCTCAGGGCCACTACGACTACATCATGATCGACTGCCCGCCGACCCTCGGCCTGCTGACGATCAACGGCCTGGTGGCGGCCAACGGCGTGATCATCCCCGTCCAGACGCAGTACTACGCCCTCAAGGGCCTGGCGGCGCTGATGAAGGTCATCACCACTATCCGCTCCAAGCTCAATCGAAACCTGCGCGTGCTGGGTCTCCTGCCCACCTTCTACGATCCGAGGACCGTCCTCGGCCGCGAGATGCTCGACGAGATGCGCGAGAACGGGGATAACCACGTGTTCGACACGATCATTCGAAACGCGATCAAGCTCGGAGAGGCCCCACTGGCCGGCCAGCCGATCACCGCCTACGCGACGGCCTCCGAAGCCGCCAACAACTTCCGCGAGCTCGCCAGGGAGGTAATCGCTCTTGGCTAGGCCTGATTTCCGAGCTGCCGCCACGGCTCGACTGAACGAGGAGCGCTCCCAGGGGCTCTCCCAGAACGTCCTGAGTCTCCTCAACGCCGACGAGACAACAGTCGTCCGGCCGGCCGCAGTCCGTAACATCCCCGTCGACCGGGTCTCCCCGAACCCCAACCAGCCGCGACTGGCCATGGACAAGGCCGGACTCGACGATCTGACCGCCTCGGTCCGTGAACACGGCGTTCTGCAGCCCATCCTGGTTCGCCCCCAGCCGAACGGCCACTACCAGCTGATCGCCGGCGAACGCCGCTGGCGAGCTGCCCAAGGTGC
This sequence comes from Chloroflexota bacterium, assembly GCA_003158495.1. Lineage (GTDB taxonomy): Bacteria > Chloroflexota > Limnocylindria > Limnocylindrales > CSP1-4 > Fen-1039. Next base: position 6,983 of record PMJT01000205.1, read on the forward strand.
CGGGATGGCCGTCATCCCCGCTCTCATCGAGGAAATCGATGACGAGACTGCTCTCGAGATCGCCGTCATCGAGAACCTTCAGCGGGAGGACCTCTCGCCCATGGACGAGGCCCTCATCTACGACAAGATGATCCGCGAGCACGGCTACAGCATTCGGAAGCTCGCCCAGAAGCTCGGCAAGGACAAGGGCTACCTCGAGAACAGGCTCCGCCTCGCCGACGCCCCGCCAGAAATCCGCGAACTGGTGTCTTTGCGCAAAGACACCCTCTCCCATGCCTACGAACTCCTCAAGGTCGACGACCCCAAGAGGCGCAAGCACCTGGCAGACATGGTCGCTCGCGGCGAGCTATCGCTGATCAAGCTCAAAGAAAAGATCGACGGTGCGCCAAGGGTTCGCCACACGACCGCTGCTCCCGCAACTGCTGCCGCCGCGGCGGTCGGCACTGTCGAGGATGCCCTTGAGGCCGAGGCCGAGGCGACGTGGCTGGCCATGGGTTCGAAGAAGCCGCTCACCGACGACTCACTGATCGCCGTTCGGGCCCGCCTGACCGACGCCATGGCCGATCTGATCGCCGTCCTTCAGTCGGACACGATAAAGAACATCGACGACACGGACCGGCAGAATCTTGCCAAGTACCTGATGATCGTCCGCGTCCGGCTTGAGAACGCCATCGGTCTGGTCCGAAGGGGCTCCGACAAGTAGCTGCCAGCAGCTGCGACACATAGTCTGACCGGGCCAATCCGACGCCTGAGGCGGGCCTAACCGTCCAGCAGCCCCGCCGAACTGAGGGCAGCCAGCCAGCCGGCGCCGAGAACCAGAATCCCCAGCGCGTGCATCTCCCACATCAAGGCTCCAGCCTTGCTGCGCCGTGCGACTGCCAGGCCGACACCCAGCCAGGTCAGGCAGCAGCCCGCCGCTTCGACTGCCAGGACGGGCCCGGGGGCGGCCGCAACAGTGGTCGCCAGCACGAGCGCTTCGACGGTCGCGAGCAGGCAGGCATCCATCATCAGGGTGGCGGTGGGTCCGAGGAACGTGGCTACCGACTCCGTTCCCGATAGTCCATCGGCCTCGAGGTCCGAATACGCGTTTGCGATGGCGAGGACCGAACCCGCAACAATGGCAAGGGCAACGACGCCGGCCAGCCCAGCCGGCACCGACCCGCGTGCTCCAAGCCAGGCGTAGAGCGGCAGGAGACCGACGCCCAGGGCGAAGGCCGCCCAGGAGAAAGGCGTGCCCTTGAGCCGAAGGTCGTACACGAGCCCAAGCCCCAAACCGCACAGACCGACGCCAAAGGCCGCCGGACCCACCCCGGCTGCGACCACCAGCCCAGCCGAAGCCATCAAAACGCTGACCGCACGAGCAGCCCGCCGCTGGAGGAGTCCCGCCGGGATTGGCTTCCCGGGCTTGGCCACGGCATCCGATGGAGCGTCAACGTAATCGTTGGCCGACCCGATCGCGAACTGGAGGCAGAGCATTGCGAGACCGAGCCTCAGAGCGACGCCCGGTGCGGCCCCGGCTATCAGAGCGACCGCGATGGACGCGGCCGCGTTGAGGACGGAAGGGAACGGATGTACGACTCGGAGCAGGCCGGCGAGGCGGGGGCCGTGCGGCTGCGGCGGCTCAGACGTAGACAATCTCGTCGAAGCTGGCCACGAGATATGCGACAAGCCGGTCGCGCGCATCGGCGACTTCGGCCCGTAGACCGGGCACCAGGAAGTGAAGTGAGATGGTCGGGACCATCAGGTGACCAGCGGCGTCCGAGCCGACTGTTTGCGGCGCCCCACCGCCACGCGCAAAGACACGCCGCAAGCCGGCTTCGTCCAAGCGAGCCGTCTTCCTGAAGTCCGTAACCACCTTGGCGACTCCGCGCCTCTTGGCCACGTCGCGCAGGAGCTCCGCCGTCCAGGCGTCGAGCTGCTCATCCGTCTGGGTCAGCAGCCGTTCGCGGTATTCGGTGGGGTTTGCAGACAGGCCAGTAGCGCCCACGTCTTCTCCTTGTTTTGGTCGGCCCAGTATCGCAGACTCGGTACGGGAGCCCCGCCCTGCACTGGCGCGGTTCCGGGCACGGGAAGGCCCGTCGGTAGCTGCGAGCGTCTAACTCTGGATCGAGTCCTGGGGATGGGAGGCGGACTGGATCCTTCGGTCCTCCTCAGGTTGGCTATCTATTCCCGGCCGCGATCCCTCGGGCCACTCGTTGAACAGCTCCGTGAGCCAGCGGCCGGTTGGGCCGGGACGGAGTTGATCCGGGAAATCCGCGACGAGCATCTCCAAAGATGACTGGAGTTGGGCGGTCAGCCGTCGAACCTGATCGGCAGCGGGACGACCCGGCAGGTTCGAAACTTCCAGCGGGAGGCCGACCCGGACCCGGACCACGCGCCGGAACCCGAGCCACGTGGTGCCGTTGATTGCCACCGGCACGATCGGCACACCGGCTCGCAAGGACAGGTAGGCCGGACCGTCGCGGAGCGGCAGGACCGTGCCCTCACCAGCGTGTATGCGACCCTCGCCAGCTATGGCCACGATCGCTCCTTCGTCGAGGCGAGTTTCGGCCCGAGCCGTGGCCGCCTTGAGGCCGCGCTTGCCGGGCCGGAATGGGATGACGACTCCGCCCCAGCGCATCAGTCGGTTGCGGAAGCCGTGCCGCATCTCATCCTGCTCCGGCCCGAAGAAGTACAGGCGCGGGCAAACCGGGACGGCGGCGAACACGTAGAACGGGTCCGCCCAGTTCTCATGCGTGAAGCACAGGATCGAAGGTCCCGCGGGCAGCAGGTCCGCGCCGTCCACCCTGACCCGCGAGAAGGTCCTGACGACCAGCCGGAGGAAGAAGCGAACGACTCGATATCGGCGCATGGGGCTGGCCGGAGCCTGCCCATCCATCCAGTCCTGGCCTACAGCCTGGGCTCTAGGGCCGATTCGGGTGGGCACCGGGGCCACCGGGTCGGAACTCGTGACTGCCATACGTCGAGTATGCCAACCTGCCACAGTTAGCGCTGTCGGCTGGCCGTCTATCGGGCGAAGAACCCGAGGCACACCCGGCGGGAGCCCCCGCGATCGTCCATACGGGCCGGCCCCTATTGACCCGTTCTCAGGCCTGAGTACGATTGTCCGCATGCCCGAGAACGACTGTTCCATACGCGAGAACGTTCGTTTCACAGTTGAGTACGGGCGTTCTCGTGCTTGAGAACATAGCAGCCATCGACCTGGCCGTCGGCCGGTCCAGCGTGCGGCAGCGCATCCTCGCGCTCCTCATGGCCGAGCCCGGCGTCCGCCTCCACCTTCGCGAGATCCAGCGCCGCGCAGCTACCAGCCCCGGCACCGCCAGCCGTGAACTGGGCAGGCTCGTCGCAGCCGGGTTGATCGAACGCGAGGCCGAGGGCAACCAAGTCTACTTCAGGGCCTCCTCCTCGCCCTTCGCGACGATGCTGCGATCCGTACTCCTGGCAATGCCGGCCCAGACGTTCGCGCCGCGGCCGCGCCGGGTGCCCCGTGCCTCAACACCCCGGCCGGGGGCCGAGTTGCATCCGGAAGTCGCGGTGGATCGGGCCGTCCCCGCTGCCGTGGATGAGCCTGTTGCCGCGGAATCGCCGCACAACGCGGCCGCTGCCGTTGCGAGCGAAACCGAGTCCATGGCCGCATCTGCGCCGGCGAGAGAACCGCAACCGGCCGTGCCGCCGCGGCTCGTCCGTCCCGTAGCCCCACACCCTGCAGCCCCGAAGCCCGCGGCCATCCCGGACCCAGTCGCGATGCGGATCGCAACGCGGCTGGCCGACTCCATCCGAGAGATCTACGGCGAGTCGGTTCGTGGCGTTTACCTCTACGGCGCCCGCGCCGCCGGCAACGGTCAAGCCGACTCGGACGTGGAGACGATCGTCGTCCTGGATCGAGTCGAGCACTACGGCGCCGAACTCGAGCGGACGAGCCACGTCTGCTCCGAGTTGTCGCACGAAATGAACCTCGTGGTCAGCCGCATCTTCGTCGCCGACGAGGACTGGAATGGCGAGGGCGGCCCGGCGGAAGCGATCCGCGCGGAATCGGTGGCCGTGTGACCCCCCGCACGGCGCAACTCATCGAAGGAGCCAACCGGGCCCTGACCTCCGCCCAGCGTGAGCTCGAGGCCAGCGACCTGGAGACGGCGGCGGAACGTGCCTGCGTGGCGATGCTTCGCCTGGCCAAGGCCTGCCTCGATGTCGAGGGCGTAGCGGCCGGTCCGGCACAGGCGGTCTGCTCGGCCTACGGCCAGCATTTCGTCGAAACAGGTCGGATGTACTCCGCCTACTTCCGCTGGCTGCTCGACGCGGCGGATCTGCGCAAGGCCTCGGCCAGCGACATCGCGGCCCGGATCGACTACGACGCCGCGGCAACCGTTGTCGAGAGGGCCGAGATCTTCCGCGATGCCACCACACGCTTCGTCTCCCGGAGCGCCACGTGAGCGAGCTGATCCTGTTCGACGAGCGATCGTCCCGCCGGGCTGCTCAAGTGCTCGACGGCACGAAAGTCGGCCTCGTACGAGCAGCGCTTCGCTGGAAGCCATTCCGCCTCTGGACTTCGTCCCTGCCCCTCGGCACATGCCAGTTGTGCAGCGCCCAGTTCACAGAGGGTGTCGGCCCGGGGCTCAACTCCGAATATTCCGTCGTGGGCGGGGGCCCGGCGAGCCAGGACGACTACCGCGGGATCTGCGCCATCCGCCACGACCTCGGACGAGACGAACTCGGCTGGACGGTGTTGGACACCAGGGGTCATACCGCTCTGGCGCCCAGTGTCGATGACGCGCTGAGGTTGCCCGAATTCCCGCTCGGCGAGACGCTCGACCAGGATGACACCCGCGAGCCGTCCACTCCCCCGCCCTACCGGTGGTGAGCGAGGACGATCGCGCTCGCTGCTGGTGGCCCGGCGGCCTCGATGGCGCCGATCCCCTGATGCTTGCCTATCACGACTCCGAGTGGGGCGCGCCCGTCGACGACGACCGGGAGCTGTTCGAAAGGCTCGCGCTCGAAAGCTTCCAGGCCGGGCTTGCCTGGGTCACGATCCTGCGCAAGCGCGAGTCGTTCCGGCTGGCCTTCGACGACTTCGAGCCGCGCCTGGTCGGCGGCTACGACGACGCCAATCGAGCCCGGTTGCTCGCGGACGCAGGCATAGTCCGCAATCGCGCCAAGATCGACGCCACGATCGGCAACGCGGCGGCGTTCCTGGCGGTCGCCGCCGAATACGGCAGCTTTGCCGCATACCTCGCGGCTCGCCTGCCGCGGCCGGCCCCGACGCTGCCCCCGGCCGCGACCTCGGCCAACATTCCGGCCACGACACCCGAGTCGACCGCCCTGTCCGCGGACCTGCGGCGCCGCGGCTTCCGTTTCGTCGGATCGACGATCGTCTACGCCTTCATGCAGAGCGTCGGCCTGGTCGACGACCATTTGCCCGGCTGCTTCCGCTACCGCGGCTGATCCTAGAACGCGCTTCGGCGACCGCCGCCCCGGGCCGCATGGTCCCGAGGCGGCGACCGACCGGCTCGGCTAGGATCGACCGATGCAATCCGACGAAGAACCGATTCTCGAGTACGACCTCTGGCGCTGGCACACGGAAGGCAAGTTTCCCAAGGATCAGCCGCCCGAACACGGCTACGTACATATCGGCGTGTTCGTGGCCTGGCTTGCCAACAACGACATGCTCGATGAGAAGTGGATCGCCGGATCTGACCTGGCCGGGGCCTCGGCCGCCATACGCGACCGGACCGGATCGCCGAGCGCGCTGCGCGACGGCACCGACGGCCGCCTCGGGAGCGAGATGCTCACGGCCGAAGGGCAGGCTTTCGCGAGCGCGTACTACGCGCCCGAGTATGGATACCCGCGCGATTGGCGGCGCGCCTTCGGCCGGAATGCCGACCACTACGCCGTGCCGGACGACTGGGCTACGTACGACTGGATCGCGCCCCTGATCGATAGGCGGCATCGCGAGTGGATCGACGCCGGCCGGCCCGACCTGTTGCCCATGCCCCGATTCTTCACGATGTTGCTAAAGATGTTCCGGGCGCGGGCCGGGTAGCGACGGGGGCGCCCGACTCGCCGGGCAATGCAGCGGCCGGGTCGTCGACGTAAGGGGATGCGGCGACGCTACCAGTCAGCCTGCGCCGCCGCGTGAAGCGCAGCATCGCACAACTCGCGGCACCTTGCCGGGCGCGGCCCCCGGCCGGTTGCGCCGGGCGAACACACGGCAGCCTCGGACCTCCTCCAGGAGGCGAGGAGCCTTGCTTTGGTCTTGGCCAGCTCGTCGTCGGTCCGGGCACCGACGACCGATCCGGACGCCGGCCCGTCCGCGTTCAGCACCGCCTCGGCTGGACGACCGGGTTTCGAGCCCTGCTTCGTCGGCCGCTGAACGCCGGCCCCCGGGGCGCCCATCGCGCCGGACTAGTGCAGGAACGGAGTTCGAGCCAGGACCATCTGGTCGGCGATCGTGAGTGCGTAGCCTCCCATCAGGAGCAGGCCGAAGTTCCTCTGCAATCGGAAGCCCCACCCGACCACGGCCGCAAGGGCACTCGGCCGGTCGTATTCCCGGCTGAGGTCGCCCCTTATCCGGCGGGCCAAGGGCGCGGCGAGCAGGGCGACGAGCGCGGGAATCGGTAGCACTCCGGCCACGACGCCGGCCACAACCGAGATGAAAGCGAGCGCAGCCACCAATTCGAAACCGCGAACCGCGACCGACTCCGACACCATCGTGGCTAGGGTTCTCCTGCCGGCTCGCGCGTCGCCGGGCCGATTCGGGGCAGTCCGCATGAACGCGGTGAGGCCGGCGATCAGCCCGAGCGGTATGGAGAGGACAATCGCTTCGGGCGGGAGAGAGCCGCGCGATTGGACCGCGTATGTGCCGAGCAGGAGCAACGGCCCGAAGCTGAGGGCCGCGGCCACTTCGCCGAGGCCACGGCCCGAGAGGTCCGGGGAAACGGCTTCGGCCAAACCCAACCCTAGTCCGAGAGCGGTTATGACGATCAGTTCCGGGGATCCGCGCGTGCCCAGCACGAAGACGGCCAGGGCCGCTGCCACGAGAAGCCACCCCAGTGCGGCGCCGGTCAAGGCGCTGGCGCGGAAGACGGCCGTGCCCGCCACGTCCAGCCCGCCTGGTTTATCTCCTGGCCGGCGCCCACCGCCACGAACGTGAAGCAGGTCCAGGAGGCCAGCTGCGAGGCTGACGCCGAGGTATGCCGCGGCCAGCGCCGCCACGGTCGCAGCCGCCGATACGAAGTCGATCCTCCCGGTCCTGACCGCCACGGCAAGACCCAGCAGCACCGGCGCAAATGCGGCGCTCGCGACTGGAGTGCGCAGTAGGCGCGAGAGGGCCAGGCCCGTCGAAAGCGTCGGTCCTATCGGGATGCCGCGCTCCGCGGAGAGCGAATCGAAGTAGCGGCGGGCCTGCGGGACGCGGCGTACGTAGGCGGCGGCCGGCGGCTCATCGATCTCGCCCGAGGCCCAGACCCGCGTAGGGCTGACCGAGAACCGTCCGCGCGGTCGGGCCGAGGCCAGGCCCCACAGCGTCACGTGACTCCGGTCCTCGAAGCCGCCGTCCGGCAGGAGGCGGAGATAGCTGCCGGTAATGGCCACTTGCATGCCGGGAGCCAGTCGGAAGCCCGGCGGCTCGCTGAACCTGATCGTGCCCGCGGACGTCTTGACCTCGATCTCCACCTCGACATTCATCGGGTAGCCGTCTTCGGCCAGCCAGCTCAGCACTGCCTGGCGGTATGCGGCCATGAGCGCGACGCCGTCGGCGACAGTTATCTTCTCGGAGGGGTTCGCCTTCTCCGACACCGGCGAGTCGCCGGAGAAATCGGTCGAGTCCGGCGCCAACGAATCGAGCGGCCCGACTTCGGCGGCCTCTGGCGCCTCAGGCGCTTCGGCCTGCCCGCCCGTCGCGACTTCGTCGTCCGGCGCCGACAGTTCCTCGTCAGGCATCGGATCCACCGAAGCAGGGTCGGCGTGCCGAACCGAGAGGCGGAACCTCCGGCTCATCGGGCGACCTCTGCGGCGATGGTCGTTTGCGGCGGCTGGTCCGTCCGGCCGTCCGGCCAGAACCACGTGCGGCGCGGCGTCAGTTCGATCAACACGCGTTCGAAGACGAGCGGGTAGGCGTATCGCTCATTGCGCAGGGCGATCGTCGTCCTGTCCTTGCGCTTCCAGTTGTCGAGGAGGCGCTCCCAGCCCGAATGGAGATCGTCCTCCGACACCCTGGCGTCGCACTGGACGGTGACCTTGCCGATGAACGTCCCGATCGCATCAGCGTTCGTGATCGAGAAGCTGACCCGCGGGTTGGCCTTGATGTGGGCGATCTTGGCGCTGTCCAAGACGCTCGACGTCATGAAGATCCGATCGCCCCACAGGAGCGGGACCATCTCGTAGACGATCGGACGACCGGTCGAATCGATTACGGTCAGGTCGCCGACCAGGGCGGCATCGATCAACCGGGCGACCGGGTACGAAAGAGCTGGCACTGAGACCTCCAGGCACGGAGCCGCGGGGNNTCGGTCGCGGTCGGGAGTGCCTCCGAAAACGCGGATCGAAGCCGCCCCGGCCTCCTTCTGCTCGGGCGTGATCAGGTGACGGCGATCCGCGGTGCTGTTGTGGGCATAGTCGGCGAGGGTCTTCTGGAGAACCTCGAGGCGCTCGCGCTGAGCGGCCAGGATTGCGGCCCAGCGACCGTACACGTCCTTCGATGAGGCGACCGCGGCCGTCCAAAGCGCGTAGATGTCGTCCAGGCAGATCTCCGCGGTGCCGAGTGCCGACAACCAGGCCGTGTCGGCCGAGAGCTCGAGCAGCCGCTTTATCGAGGCCGTCGACGTTTCATCGGCCCGGGCGCACACAGGGCAACGCGGGTCCGACAACTCGGCCAGACCGCGGAGCTGACCGGAGGGATCGGCGCCGGCCAGCTTGCCGATCGTGGCGAGGCGTCGTCGGAGCACCGCGTCGAGGAGGACCGCGGTGGCGAGCTGGCTGCTCGTCTGCAGCAATTCCATCCTGGAAAGGCCCACGCTGTGTGGCCGGCAGAACCCCAGGCCCTTGTCCATCTGGGCCCGCAGGCCGCGATCCGTCGCGCCCTCGCGCGCAATTCCCCTCAGGGCCGCGTAGGTGGCTTCCTGGCGCGCGTCGCAGATCGGGCAACGGCCACGCTCGAGCGCCTCGGCGAGCCTGATCTCCTCGAAATCGCGCGCCGGAAGCCTCGCCTGTCCAGTCACTGCCGACGTCGCGATGCGGCTCGCCACTTCATTGAGACAGCCTAGCGTGCCCTCAGCTCCTCCGCGACATGGCCGCGTAGGTAACGCCGAACCCGATGACACACCAGATGGCCAGCGTGACGAAGGCGCCGAGCGGCAGCCCGAACTCGTTCGGGGCGATCGTGCCGCGCGTGACCTCGCCCATGGCCTGGACCGGCAGGACCCGATGGATCGCCTCGAGCCAGCCGGGCAGCTTGTCCGGAAGGAACGTCAGGGGCGAGAACATGAAGACGAAGACGACAAGCGCCTGGGTCACGATGACCGTCAGCATGTACGGCAGTACCGATGCGATGGCGTAACCGACGCACGTCGCCGTCAGCGCGACCATCAGGACTGCCGGCACGACGAGCGGGCTGACCTGCAGATCCAGGCCGAAGCGCCACGCGCCGACCAGCACGCCAAGGATCACACCCGGCACGACGATCGCCAGCCACACCGTGAGGTCCGCAACGAGGTACGAGAGCCTGGCCACCGGCAGCGAGCGCATGTAGGCGAGACTGCCCTCTGCCTTCTGCTCGCCGATTGTCTGCGGCAGCGCCACCAGGCCGACAGAAACCATCGAGATGGCGGGCGCGCCGGTCGCGATCAGATAGATGGAGGTCCGGTCCAACGTCGGGAAGAGAAGCGGGTAGCCGAGAACGATGCCCAGAGAGAAGAGCGTCTGAACCGCCATCATCAGCGGCAGGTAGTTCTTCTTGCGAAGGGCCTGCCAGGTCACCAGCAGTCGGTAGCTACGCAGCAGTTGCATCGAATACCTCCTCCACCTGCGCCGCCGTGGCTTCCGAGCCACCGACCAGCGCCACGTAGACGTCCTCGAGCGTGGCCGGGCCGAGCGTGAACTCGTCGATCGAGCCGGCCCGTTTGAGCGTCTCGGCCCAGGCGACGGCCGGCCCGGCGGCATCCGTCGGGACACCGACCATCAGGCGATTCCCGACGGGCACGGCCGAAAGACCGAACGGCGAGACCGGCAACTCGACCAGATCAGGATCGAGGACGAGCTCCAGCCGGAGGGCCGCCCCGAGCCGGCCTTTCAGCGACGCCGGCGTCCCCTCCGCGATGACCCGGCCTTCGTCGAGGATCGCGAGCCGGTCAACGGACCGCTCCGCCTCGATGACGTTGTGGGTCACGAGCAGGACCGCGGAGCCATGGTCGGCGAGCGTTCGGACCTGGCGCCACAGCAGGCGGCGGCGGACCGGGTCCACGTCGTTGGTCGGCTCGTCGAGCATGACAAGACGGCCCGGCGCCACGGCGGCCATGGCAAATGCCACGAGGCGCTTGACGCCACCGGACAGCCGGGCTGCGTCGATGTCCAGCCACTCGGCGAGGTCGAGGGCCTCGACGAGACGCTCCCGGCGACCCTGGACGTCGCGCCTGGAAAGGCCGCGCAGCTGGCCGAGCAGGTCGATCGCTTGCCGCGGCGTCAGGCCGTCGATCGGGACCTGCGCCTGGGCCTGGAAGGAGCAGAGGCGGCGGGCGAGACCGGGGTCGGCGACCATGTCGCGGCCGTCGATACGGATCGAGCCGGAGGTGGGGCGCAGGAGGCCGACGACCTGGTTGACGAGAGTGGTCTTGCCGGCGCCGTTATGCCCGAGCAGGCCGAACACTTCGCCTTCGTCGATGCCCAGGCTGATGCCGTCGTTGGCGCGCGTCCCGCCTCGATAGACCTTTGTCAGCTCTTCGATCTGTAGCAACATCTCTCGTCCCCTTGTTGATCGCCTTGTCGTCCAGTGGCACCGGCCCGCTTGCTCCCGGAGCCGTCGCTTCGGCCTCCGGCGCAAGCGCCTAATGGCCTTCGCGAGCGGCTCCGGTCGCGTCGGGCCGGATTGCGGCCCTGCCGCGACCGGGCTGAGGCGGCGTTCGCGGTTCCGATGGATTCGGCCGGGCGCCGCTCCTTTGATTGGATGGATTGGGTTGATTCGGGCAACGTTTACCCAGACCGGGGGTCGAAAGGATCTCGGGTGGGAGTGGATGGAACTGCTGGCGGCGTGGCCGCCGGGTTATTCGATGACTATCCGAACCTCGTCACCGTGGTCGGAGACCTCCAGGATCGGACCTGTCATGCCGGTCTGGATGGCCTCGACGATGCGCGACCTGTGGTCCGGCGAGAGGCCGGGCACCTGGTCGATTGCGAAGCCCGCCGCAGCGAGCGGGATCTGAAGGTTGATTACGGGGCGGCCATTCTCGGCCACGAAGATACGTATGCGCCGGCCGGCCATTGCGTCCTGGGCCGACGGGCCCCGGCGCGTTTCGTCGCGGGTACGAGTTCCTTCGGCGTCGCGCCCGGTGGAGGACGAGCCGCCACGAGTCGCCGCGCTCGAGCCGGCGTCCGCGCCCGACTTGCTTTCCAGCGCAGCGACGATCGGGGCCGCCTCTTCTGCCGTGAGCTTGCCCTCGGAGACCAGCCGCAGGAGTGCTTCGAGTTCGCCCGACATGGCTACCTCCTCGACCGGTCGAGACGCTCGGCCGCTTCGTCGACGCCGATTTCGCCGCGTTCGAGTGCCTGGAGGACCGCCAGCTCTTCTGGGTCCGGCCCGGCCTGTTCAGCTTCGCCGGTCTCGTCGGGGTTCCACGTTTCTTCGGTTTCGCGACGTTCGGTGTCCTCGGCCGCCGGAGAAGACTCGAACCCGGCATGGCCGCTTGAGTCGACGGTTGCTGCGGCAGGTGGTTCGGTCGGAGATCCCGGGGCCGCATGCGCTCCGGGAGCCGCCGGCGCCACAGGTACAGCGGGTGCAGCGGGTGCAGCGGCGGCGACGATGTGATCGCCCGGTTGGGCCGCCAGGATGCGCAAGCTGCCGGAAGTCGTGTTTGCCTTGAACGTGGCTTTGCCGTCGCCGACGACGGACCGCCAGAAGCCGCGGCTCCCTTCCAGCCGGTGCGGAACGTGCGAGGTTATCGAGCCGGAGATGGCCCGGAGCTCCGCGGTCACGCCGTTCAGTGGAGTGAGGTCGACGCTGCCGGAGATCGACTCGGCCCGGTGGTCGCCGGACGGATCCAGCTCGCCGACGAGGGCGATGCTGCCGCTCGTCGTGGAAAGCGTGGTTCCGTGGAAGCGCCTAGCCCGGACCCGGATGCCCCCTGAGATCGTGTTAGCGCGTAGTCGGACGTCGCCACCGTTATCCAGGGAGATAGACCCGGAGATCGTCCCGGCCTCGATCAAGCCGCCGAGGCTCCACAGGCGGATGTCGCCCGACACTGTACGGTACTTCTGATCGCCGACCAGCGAGACCGCCTCGATCGAGCCGTTCATCGTTTCGTACCTGACCCGTGTGCCCCACGGGACATCGATCGAGACATCCGCGCCGACGCGGGCGCCACCGAAGAGCCAGGCCAGGCCTGTCGAGAGGCGCCGCTCCGGCGTCTCGACGGATAGTGAGCTGGGACCGCGATCGACGATGACACGACCCGTCTCCAGGGCGCGTTCCGCCAGGGACTGATCCGTTGCCCGGATGCGGTAGACGACAGAGAGGTGAGCCTCGTCGCCGTCTATGCCGCGGACTCGGAGGGTGCCGCTGATGGTCTTGACGGAGACCTGGCCGTTGGTCCCAATTCGATGGGTGAGCGTTTCAGTGCGCTCCAGCGTTCCCATCTCCTACTCCTTCCGAGAACGGAGGAGGACCGCCGCCTCGTCTGCTGTGATCTCGTGGCGCGCCAGGCGCTCCAGCACGTCGCGGCGCAATTCGGCGGAGTCCGCTGCACGGCCGAGGTCGCCATCCTCCCCGACCGCGGCACCTTCCGCCAGGCCCAGGGCCCGGACAAGCGCGTCGATTCGCGCCCTAACCGTGGGGTACGACACCTTGAGCTCGCGCTCCAGCTCCTTGGCGTTGCCCCGAGCCCGAAGGAAGCTCTCCAGCAGGGCCAGCTGCTCGCGGTTCAGGCGCCCGAAGCGTCCGACGTTGAACTCGCCCTCGATGGCCGTGCCGCAACCCCGGCACTGGAGCCGGGTTATCGCGAGCTCGCTCGAGCAGACGGGACAGGTTGAGATGACGTCGCGTGCCATGTGGTTGTTTGCCTCTTCTGCGAGCTACAGCCCCCGGCCTGCCAGTGGCTAGTTCCGGCCTGCCGGAACCATTGCTCGCCGTTGTTAGCACTATGCCATGTGACATTTCTATTTGTCAAGTCAGCTATGTCAATTTGATAGTGCAAGCCATCATAAGACAGGTGGCGAAGTGGCTCGCCGCACTCCGCTCTCAGAAGGGCCAGCATCGACGTCGGCCACGGGGCCAGTTCCGCCCGGACGCACCGGCAGCCGCTCGCGAAGGCCGTCAGGCGCCCCGCCGCAGGCCGATGCGACGGCTGGCGGTGGAAGGCCGCGCGGCTGCGGCCGGGCGGGTGCCGCGGGCCTTCCGGGCCTCAGAGCGCACCGAGAACGGATCGAGTCGGAGCCATATGGCGGCGGGGTATAGATTCGACTTGTCGCGGCGCACTACGCCCCGATCTGCCTGGAGGCCCGATGGCTCGACGCGTGTTCAACTTCGACAATCCGGATCGGTTCGTCGCCGGCACCGTGGGGGTGCCCGGCAACCGGACGTTCTACCTGCAAGCGCGCGACGGCGACAGGATCATCTCGGTGGTCATCGAGAAGGTCCAGGTCACGCTGCTGGCCGAGCGCCTGACCCAGCTGCTGGCCGAGGTCCGCGAGCGCGGCGCCGACGTCCCCGATGACCCGATAGGCCTCGACGTCGACTCAGCACCTCTCGACGAACCGATCAACGATGCCTTCCGGGTGGGCACGATGGCGATCGTCTGGGACGGCGAGGACGAGTCGATCGTTGTCGAGGCAAGGGCCATGACCGAGGACGACGACGATCCCTCGGCGGCGATGGCGACAGACGAAGATGCAGAGGCCGACGAGGATGACGAGTCGGATGTCGTACGGGTCAGCCTGACCCCGCGCCGCGCCCTGGCGTTTGCCAAGCGCGCCCTGGACGTCGTGGCCGCCGGCCGGCCGCCCTGCCCGTTCTGCGGCCAGCCCCTCAATCCCGAGGGCCACATCTGCGCCCGACGCAACGGCTTCATGCACTGAGCGAGATGACGGAATCCGGGTCTGGCGAGATGGTGGACGGCGATTCCGGGGAGCCGGCGGGCGAGTTGCTCGTTGCCGGCCTGACCCAGGCCGAGATGGAAGCGGCCGCGCTCGAAGGACGGCAGGTCGCCGGCAGGCTCGAGAAGTCGATTGCACTCCGGTTGCTGCGCGACGGCGAGATGACGATCGTCGGCCGGCTGATGACCGCTTCCAACGCAACGTTCTGGTGCCTCGTCGCCGGTCACGGCGAGGACCCCGAAGCGACGATCGCCGCGAGTTGCGTCTACAAGCCGATCCGCGGCGAGCGGCCCCTGTACGACTTCCCCGACGGAACGCTGGCCTGCCGCGAGGTCGCGGCCCACACCCTGTCGGAGGCGAGCGGCTGGGAGATAGTCCCGCCGACCGTGATGCGCGACGGGCCATTCGGCGAAGGGATGGTTCAGCTGTGGATGGAGACCGACGCCACGGTCGACATCGGCAAGCTGATCGGGACGGACAACGCGGCGCTGCGGCGTATCGCGGTTCTCGACGCGGTCCTCAACAATGCCGACCGCAAGGCCGGCCACCTGCTCCCCCTCCCCGATGGACGGATACATGGCATCGACAACGGACTCTGCTTCGCCGTCGAGCCGAAGCTGCGGACGGTGTTGTGGCGGTGGCGCGGCCAACCTCTCACGGCCGAAGAGCGGGCCGTGCTGACGCGGCTGCGCAGCGACCTGGCCGGCGCTCTCGGCGAGCAGCTGGTGCCACTCCTCGCGATCGCAGAACTGGCTGCCACTTCCCGGCGCATCGATGCGCTCCTCGAGACCGGGAAGATGCCACGGCCGGATCGGAACCGGCCCGCGGTCCCCTGGCCGCCGTACTAAGCCGCCGGCCTCGCCGCCACGACCGCGTTCCGGCCCGGGCGCACCGGCAGCCGCTCGCGAAGGCCGTTGGGCCTCCTCGCCAGAGGCCGAAGCGACGGCTGTCGGTGGAAGGCCGCGCGGCTGCGGCCGGGCGGACGCCACCGGGCCCGGCGACGGAACCAGGTCACGGCCCTGGCCGGGGTCGGGCACAATCGGCCCAGGAGGCTGATGCGTGCTGAGTTACTTCGAGACCCGCGCCCGGATCATCGTGCTGGTGGCAGTCGGCGCCAGCCTGGCAGCCCTACTGCTGCGTGCCGGCGGCGCGAGCGGAGTGGCGATCTTCACCGCTTCCGCGGTCGGTCTCGCCGGGCTGGCGGCCCTCGTCGGTGAGGGAACCGAGCAGCTCGCCCATCGCCTGGGACCGCGGGCAACGGGCGTCGTCCAGTCCGCCCTCGGCAACCTGCCCGAGTTCTTCATCGGCATCTTCGCCCTTCGTGCCGGCCTGTTGGACGTGGTCCGGGCGGCGCTTTTGGGTTCCATCCTCGCGAACACTCTCCTCGTCCTGGGCCTCGCCTTCCTGCTCGGTGGGCTTCGCCACGGCCCCCAGCGGTTCGGCACGGATCAGACCAAGCTGCTTTCGACGCTCCTCGTCCTTGCCGCCGCGGCCATCGCCATCCCGACGATTGCCACGGCGCCCGGCGGCCCAGCGCACGGCCACGAGACGGAGCTCTCGGTGATCGTCGCGATCGTCCTCCTCGTTGTCTTTGCCGGCAGCCTTCCCTTCTCCATCGGCAATGGCCCCGGCGCCGCGCCGGCCGACGGAGACGAGCCGAGCCAGCCGAAGTGGCCGCTCGCCCTCGCGGTCAGCATCCTTGTCGCCGCCGGGATCGCCGCCGCCTTCGTGTCCGACTGGTTCGTCGAATCGCTAAAGCCGGCCATGAGCTCGCTTGGTATGTCCGAGTCGTTCGCCGGTCTCGTCGTGGTCGCCATCGCGGGTAATGCCGTCGAGAACGTCGTCGGCGTCCAGGCCATGCTCAAGGACAGGGGCGACCTCGCCATCAGTGTCATCCTCAACTCGAGCCTACAGGTGGCCCTGGCCCTCGTGCCCGTCCTGGTCCTGGTCAGCCTGGTCATGGGCGGCGCGACGCTGACGCTTGTCGTCTCGCCGCTCCTTGTGGCTGCGCTCGCGTTGACCGCGATCCTGTCCGCCCTCGTCGTCATGGACGGCGAGTCGACCTGGCTCGAAGGCCTGGCTCTGATCGGCCTCTACGTGATCCTGGCGGCCAGCGTCTGGTGGGGCCAGCCGATCGCCTGAACACTCGCTGAACCGTCCCGCGGCCGGTAGACTTGGGCCGCTGCCACATCTCGTGCCAGGGGGTCGAGTGAACTCCGCCACTCCCGTCGCTCGGTCGAACCGGCCGTCGCCCCAGGCTTCCTACGGTCAGGACCCGCGCCCCGGGGATGGAAGCCCCATCGGACGCGCGGTCGCCCTGGTCCGGCGAGCCGTCCCAAGTCAATCGCGGGCCGACACGCTCGGCTGGCTGATCGCGTGGTTCATCCTGGTCGCGATCGCCGTCCAGGTGGCCTGGATCGTTATCTTCAACCTCCAGCGGGGCTGGTGGCCGGCCTACGACACGCATGCCTACTGGCTGGCCGCAAAGCACTTCCTCAACGGCGACCCGCTCTACGCCCCCGCCCTGATCACGACCGGCGGCGCCTACAAGTATCCGCCGCTGTTCGCCCAGCTCATCGTGCCGCTCGGGATGGTCCCGGAACTGCCGGTCGACTGGGCCTGGCGGATATGCGGCGTTATGTGCCTGCGCTACATGTGCGGGTCGTGGAAGCTGGCCGTCATCGCGGCGCTCCAGTGGCCGGTCATGATCGAGTTGGACTTTGGCAACGTCACTCTCGCGCTCGGTGCCGTCGCCCTGTGGTCGCTGCGCGACCGCCGCGCGGTTTATCTGCTGCCCTGGTTCGCCGGGATGAAGTTCGGCCCGGCGCTCCTGCTCCCCTACCTGTGGTTCACGCGGCCGGAATGGAGACGCACGATCGTCGTGGGCTGCGCAGCCTTCGGCGGAGCCTGCCTCGCCTCCTTCGCGGTCGCCCCCGGTCTCTGGTTCGACTATCTCGGCACGTTCGGCTGGGAGACCTCCTCGCAGATGTCGGCGAACTTCGTCTACGCGCTGGTGCCGAACCACGGCGGCACGGACTTCGTCCTTCGCTTCGCGATCGCGGCGGCGCTGACCGTTGTCGCCATTCGATGGCGCCTCGACTGGCTCGCTTTCGTGGCGGCTGTGGCGACGATGCCGATCTTCTCGCTCACGAGGCTCGCCGTCCTCGTGGCTCTCTGGCCGATATGTCTGCGGGCGATGGTGGACCGGTGGAGGCGCGCGGACGGCTCATGGCGGCGCTGGCTTACGGCGCCGCTCATCCACCTCGACATGCTGCCCGCATTGCCCATCGAGCAATCCGAGGCCGATCCCGCGCCCCCGGCCGGGGCGGTTTCGCCCGCCTGAGTCAGCGGCGAGGTCGTCGCTCGCGCCAGGCCGGAGCGCCGTGTCGCCCCGCCACGAGCGGCAACGCCCCGAGCAGACCCACGTCCTCGCCGAGGGCCGCGGCACGATCGCGACCCGGTTCGCCGGATCTCGCAGGCTGTGGACGCCGCCATAACCCGGGTCGGAGGGAGCCAGCGTTCGCCCTGACGCTCCGCGAGCATGCCGCCGAGTCAAGGCCTGTCGGTAGCGGCGTCGGCCGGCGGTTCCTGCCCCGACGCCGCGGCGTCGGCCGGCGCTTCGGGGTCGGCCGGCGGCCTCGGCGCGGGCGCCGGTTCCGGGTCGGTCGCCCGCTGGCCCGGTTCCGGGTCGGCCGCCGGCTGGGCCGGTCGAGCGCGGGTCGCCATCGTCGCGTCGGGTCGATCTCGTCCGCGACCGAAGCGGAGGGTCGATCTCGGCAGAGCCCTGTCCGCCTGGACCCGCACAACCGTCATTTCAGCATCGCCTCCCGTTTCCTCGGGGTAGAGCTCGTGGAGAGTGACGTTCAGCGCCGCCGCGACCGGCACGCCAAGCAGACCGCCGAGAACGCCCCAGGTGCTGAGTCCCACGAGGACCGCGAAAATGGTGATGACCGGGTGGAGATGCACCGCCCGGCCGATGACGAGCGGCATTACGACCTGGTCCTCGACCTGGCGAACCACCAGGTAGACGATCAGGACAAAGATCGTCGTGTCCGTTCCGTGCGTGGCGAAGGTCACGGTGCCCGCCATGGCCGCGGCGATGATCGGGCCGACCAGCGGAACGATCTCCAGGACGCCGCTCATCACCGCGAGGGCCAGGGCGTATCGAACGTGGAGGATCGGACCCAGGACGGCGTAGATGACGACCGCGACGAGAGCGATCAGGAGCAGCTGGCCGCGCAGCCATCGCCCCAGGACCACGTGGATCCGGTGGGTGATCCGCAGCGCGTCGGCCCGCTGTTCACGATCGAAGAAGCGGAGCGCGAACGCGCCGAACCGGTGGCCGTCCAGGAGCAGGTAGAAGGTGATGATCAGGCAGAGGATGACCTGCAGGCCGATGTCGACTGCTCGTTCGGCCGCCTGGACCGCGTTCGATGGCGAGTTCACGAACCCGAGGAACACGCCCCTTATCTGCGCGGCCAGGTCTTCGACCGAGTAGCTGTTGCCGGCAACGACAACGGTGTCGCCCAGCAACTTGTGCAGCGCTGAGCTGACGATGTCATGCCCGCCAGACGAGAGCTCGCTCAGTTCCTTGCCGACCCTGTCGGCGGCGATGTATGCCAGGACGCCGAGAGCCGCGAACAGGAGCAGGTAGCCGAGGCCGATGATGGCGGCCCGGGGCAGCCGCGTCCGGCTGTGTATGCCGGATACGACCGGCGAGAATGCGTAGGCCAGTACGCCGGCCACGACGAATGGCCCGATGATGCCCCGGGCAAGCCAGAGCATGACTACGACGGCCGCGGCCAGGACGAGCAGTCGCACCGATTGATCCGACCAGGCGATACCGAAGCGCGCCGGGATCTGGGTCGGGCCGGCAGCATCACGTCCCGTCGCCATCTCGCTCCTCTCGTCGAAGCCGCCGCGCCTCGCCGGGCGGGGCGATAAGCCTAACTCGGCTGCCCGGCTCGCACGGCGCCAAGCGGCGACGAATCCTGCCGGCCGCGCCTACGGCTTGTACAACTCCGCCGCGACGACCGATCCGTACGCGCCCGTGCCGCCCGAGAACAGGACTCGCCCGTCGCCGAGAAGGCTTGCGGTGAAGACGCTCCGGTCGGTCGTCATGGAGCCGGCCAGGCTGAACTTGCCGGTGTGTGGGTCGTACAACTCGGCTGTCGTGAGGGTCGGCATCCCGCCGGCGATGAGGACGCGGCCATCCTTGAGCAGCGTGGCGGTGTGCCCGGAATGAGCGTAGGTCATGGACACCGACGCGCTGAACGTGCCGGTCTTGGGGTCGTACAACTCTGTCGACTTGAGAAACGGCAACCCCAGCACGCTGCCGCCGGCGATGAGAACCCGGCCGTCGTTGAGCAACGTCGCGGTGCAATCGGAGCGGATCGTGGTCATGGCCCCCGTGGAACGGAAGGCACCAGACGTCGGGTCGTACAGCTCGGCCGTGGCGTCGCCCGATCCACCCACGACCAGGACCATGCCGTTTGGAAGCATCGTTGCGGCAGGCGAGAACCGGACGGCCGCCGTAGCGCCGGTCTTGGCGAAGGTGCCGGCGACGGGGTCGTACAGCTCCGCATCGGCGAAGCCCGACCCTCCGATGACGAGGACGCGGCCGTTCTTGAGCAGGATCGTGGTCGCCCCGGAACGAGGGACCGTCATCTTCCCGGTCGCGTGGAAGGCGCCCCGCGCCGGGTCGTAGATCTCGGCAGTGTCGTCACCGACGCCACCAACGATCAGGACCCGGCCGTCGGAGAGCAGCACTGCCGCCTGGCTTGTTCGACCGGAGGTCATAGAGCCTGTCGGGGTGAACTGACCGGTCTTGGGATCGTAGAGTTCGGCCGAGTCGAGTGGGGCCGAATTGGCCGCGCAGCATCCTCCGGCGAC
>PMJT01000069.1 GCA_003158495.1 Chloroflexota bacterium
CTCGGCGAAGAGGCGGGTCTTGCGCCGCTCCTCGAGCCGCTTCATGACGGCCTGCAGGATGACAAAGCTCATGCGTGACAGGCCTTCGAGTTCCTGGTTGCGGTGGATCCGCCGCTCGAGGTCTACCTGGCCCAGGCCCTCGAGATCGCAGCGGTCGACGACGTCGATCAGGTGCCCGATTTCGACTGCGTATCCGGTGAAGAAGGGCAGCGTTTCGAGCAGGCTCCGCCGCCCGGCGTACTCGCCGGAGAGCGGCTGGATCAGGCCGGACAGTTCGGGGAAGAAGAGGTTCAGCAGCGGCCGGGCGACGAGTTCCGTGACTCGCCCGCCGCCGCCCTCCTTGAGAACGCCGCCCTCGACGATCGGGCGCCGGTAGTAGCCCTTGACGTACTGGATCCGCTCTTCGGCAATCAGCGGCCCGACCGTGCCGTAGACCATCCGCGGATGCCAGNNCCGCAGGTCTCGTACAGGCTCTTCCAGAGCGCCTCGCCCTTGCCGGGATAGCTGCCGTAGCGGGTCAGGACCTGCTGGTGGACGACGACCCGGGCGCCTCGGGACTCTGCGACCTCGCGGGTCCGATCGCTCGAGTCCGAGTCGATCACGAGCAACTCGTCGACGAACTGATGGCGCTCCATCAATTCTTCGCGAGCCTTGTCCAGGATGGTGCCGATAGTCTCCTCTTCGTTGAGGGTCGGCAGGACGAGGCTGACGGTCAGTCCCTGCTTGTGCTTGAGGGCGACGAGCCGATCGAGGTCGCCGAACTCGCGGTGGTGGAAGTTCGATTCGCCGAACCAGCGCTCGACACGCATCGGGATCGAACGGGCCTCGTGGGCGGCGCGCTCGGCCGCGGCAAGCGTCTCTGCCCGGGCCTCGAGCCTCTCGAACGTGGCCTTGCCGATCGCCTCGCGCGTCTTGACGACAATGACCGTCTTGCGGGCCCTCGACGCCACCGCCTCCGGCAGCGCGCCGAACAGGAACGTCTCACCGCCGGCCGCGGCCGGCGCGGCGGAGGCGCCCATTACGACGACGTCCGCGGCTTCGGCCTCGCGAAGGATGGCGTTGCGGATATTTGCCGCTTCGCGCACGGACTGCTCGACCTGGCCGTCGGCGTGCTGGCGGATGAAGTGGGCGAGGGCCTTCTCCGTCTGCTTGCGCAGGCCGTCGGAGATGCCGCGCGGGACGAAGTGCAGGGCCACGGCCGTGGCGCCGTTGCGATGAGCGAGGGCGTCGGCGAAGCGGAGCGCAAGCTCGGCGTGGGGGCCGCCGCGGATCGGGACGAGAATGCGGTGGATCTCGGCCGGGCCGCGCTGCTTGACGACGGCGATGTCGCACGGCGCGTCGCGGACGACCTCGTCGATCGTGGGCGAGAAGACCGCGGCGCCTGCGCCGGGCTTCGACGCGGGCGGCTTGCCGGCCCAGCCGAAGACGATGAGATCGGCGTCGAGTTCCGTGGCGGCTTCGATCACGCCCTCGGCCGCGCGGCGGCCGATGCGGACGATGGGATGGATGGTGACGCCTTCCGGTGCGTAGTCGAGGACGCGCTGCAGCAGCCGGCGCGCCTGGCGGGCCTGCGTGGCACCTTCGCTCAGCGGTGTCCCTTCCGGCACCTCGACGATGCCCAGGACGGTAAGGACGCCGGTCTTGCGGTCCATCAAAGAGGCGCCGATATTGACCAGCTCCTGCGCGGTCAGCGGGTTGGCGACCGGGATGAGAATCCGCGACGGCAGCGGGACCCGGGTCATCGAGCCGGCTCCTCTGAACGAGTGGATCCGGCGCCCCCGGCCTTCGCCGCAGCCGCCTCCGCGGCCCGCCACCGCTCCACGAGATACGGCTTGCGCAACTCGAACTCTCGGGCCTGCCGCTCGACGTGTTCCTCGGCCTGCTCCTCTGACAACCGCCGGTTCTCGATGACAAGGCTGCCGACGCGACCGAAGTAGATCGGCACGAGCGCCGCCACCAGCCGTTCCACCTCGACGTCACCGAAGCCGACGGCGACGAGCAGGTCGTAGAAGACGCGGGCCCACAGGTCGTCGGGGAAATGGAAGGCAGAGACCGCGTCGGACAGTTCGTCAGTGGACGGCATCGACCCGCCCGAGGTGCCTTCTCCGGACTGGCGGCTCAGTCCCAGGCGATGAGCCGCCGCTTCGGCCAGCTCTCCGGCCTCTGCCGCGAGCGCGAGGACCCGCTCGCAATTATCCGGCGCGATCAGCCGGCCCCACGTTTCGGCGAGGGTCAGCGAGCCGGCGTGAAACTGCGACAGCAGGCGGAGCGTGTTGACCTCGAGCGGGACCGGATCTACGAGCCGCTCGAAGCCGTAGGCCGGGACATCGTGGCTGCCGGAGATGGTCAGCCAGCGGTCCGGGTTGTCGCGGGCCATCGTCATGAGCGTGCCGACGACCTGTCGGAACATCGGCCCCAGGTCCGAGCCCGGGTCCTTTGGGTCGTGGATCTTCGCCCCGAGCCGGGTCTGGCAGACGGCGAAGCCGCCGATCAGCGCCGTCGTCGTCATCCATATGTCGATGCCGAAGCGCGACACGTCCGGCGTCCAGCTCTCCTGGGCCAGGTAGTGGCGTATCAAGTCGCCGCTGACGCCGAAGTCGCCGCCGATCGGCTGGCGGATGCGATGGCCGTACAGCGCCCGCGTTACCGGGTAAGTGACGGTGTTGGTGATCGTGCCGTCGTACTTGTGACGGGCGTAGAGCGGCGTGACGTAGTCGTAGCCGCCCTTGAGGATCGGGCCCGCGAGTAGTTCGATCCATTCGGGCACGATCGACCGTAAATCGGAGTCGACCACGACGAGCGCTTCGGCCTCCAGGGCAGCCGCCATCTCGAATAGGGTTCGGAGAGCGGCACCCTTGCCGCCGATGCCGTCCACCTCGGGGTAGGTCAGGCTAACGCGCTGGAGCCGGTTGGTGGGATGGACGAGCAGGATCTGCTCGACATAGCCGGGCGGCTCGGTTTCCACCACGACGCGCTGGGTTCCGTCCGGGGATCCCGCGTCGGCATTGACGAGAATCGGCCGCAGATCCGGGAAGAACTGGACGAGTCCAGCCTGCGACGCGCGAACCACGTGCCCAATAGTTGCCGCGTTCCGATAGCTCGGTATGCCGACCATGATGTCGGCACAACCGAGACGGGCGATCTCGTCCTTGATTGCGGGAGTCAGCGCGCTCGAGGGCATCGAGCCCACCGTACCACGTTGGGCGCTTCGAGGGCGATCCCGTCGCCAATGCGGCTACTGCGGCGGCATCGGCAATATCGACCAGTCGTCGTTGCGGGAGTCCGGGATGTACCTGCTGTTGGGCGACTTGTAGGCCAGCGCTCGGAAACCGGCACCGCGCCACGTTGCCACGAAGCTCCCGATCGGTGGCCGGACGAATGGCGTGATGCGGACCAGCTCCCCGGGCCTGAGCGCGCCGTCCAGCAGGCGTTTGCGCTCGAGCAGCGGGATGTCCAGCAGACGCGAGCCGTCGATCAATAGCAGATCCACCGCGACGAAAGCGATCGACCGGTCCGGGTCGATCTGGCGCTCGGGCGTGGCCATGTGGGAGGCGACGTGGCTGCCCACCAGGTATTGAGCCATGATCTGCCCGGTCGTCGGGGTCCATTCCTGCGGAATTGGCGACGCGTCGCCGAGTTGCGTCGGTTCGACCGTCAGGAATCCGTCGAGTATCAACTCACCGGCCAGCGCCGCGGCGGCGATCGCCCCGGCGATTCCGGCGAACTCGGCCGTGCAGTCCACGCCGTCCTCGTCGACGAGCCTCGTCTCGGAGCCGTCGTATCGGGCGAGGACGCGCACCCCGCCCCAACTCGGTTCGATGATCGAGTCGCGCGTCCGTCCGTGGCCTTTGCCGTATCGCTGCGGCCGCCATTGCTCCGGGTCCAGCAGCGGCGCGGGTGGCGGAGTGCGTCGGATGAATGGCATGGCCGAAGTCTAGACCTCGTTCGCGACTATTCCGCGTAGCCAGTGGGGTTCGCGCGTCGCCACGCCCAGGCCGAACCGATCATCTCCTCGAGATTGTCGTGCCGTGGCCGCCAGCCCAGTTCCGTCATGGCCCGCTCGGAGCTGGCTACGAGGATCGGCGGATCGCCGGCGCGGCGCGGGCCGATCTTCACGGGGATGGGACGGCCGATGACCGACTCTGCCGCGGCCACGATCTGGCGGTTGCTGAAGCCCTTGCTGTTGCCCAGGTTACAGATGAGCGGCTCGGTGCTGCCGATGGCCGGGCCGGTGCGCGGATCGGCCGGGTCCGTGGCCACGATCGCGGCCAGGTGGGCCGCGGCCAGGTCCTCGACGTGGATGTAGTCGCGGATGCAGGTGCCGTCGGCCGTGGGGTAGTCGCCGCCGAAGAGCGTCAGTTCGCGGCCTTCCTCCGCCGTCAGGAGGACGTTGGGGATGAGGTGCGTCTCCGGAGAGTGCTGCTCACCGTTCATCGTGCTCGCGCCGGCGACATTGAAGTAGCGCAGGATGACACTCCGGAGGCCGTAGCCGCGGCCGTACCAGGTGATCGCCGCCTCCACGCAGCGCTTCGTCTCGCCGTACGCGTTTATCGGTCGGACCGGGTCCGTCTCGAGGATCGGAGTCCGCTCGGGCATGCCGTAGGTGGCCGCGGTCGAGCTGAAGACGATCCGCTTGACGCCCGCGGCCATCATCGCGTCGAGGAGTGCGATCCCGCCCGAGACATTGCCGCGGAAGTACTTGGCCGGATCGACCATGGACTCGCCGACGAGGGACTTGGCCCCGCAGTGCAGCACCGCGTCGATGCCACTCCGCTCCATGAGCGCGGTCACGAACGCGGTGTCGGCGTAGCTGCCGACCTCTAGGGTGGCGTCGGAGTGGACCGCCCCTCGATGGCCGGTCGACAGATCGTCCAGGACGGTGACTACGTGGCCGGCCTGGAGGAAGGCTTCAACGGAGACGGAGCCGACATATCCGGCCCCGCCTGTTACTAGGATGTGCATTCAATCAACCCCTGATGCGGCGGAATAGGCCCTTCTTGCGAGGGGCGGGATCCTGGACGGCGGAAGCTTTGGCGGGCGCATTAGCGTCCGGCGGGGCCTCCACTGGAGGGGTTTGCGGCCCGGTCGTTGGTGGTTCGGTCGCGTGGGATTCGGCCGGCGCCGGGGCGCTCACGACCGGTTCGGCGGTTTCGCTCACTCCGGTGGTGCCGGTTTGTTCGGGAGCAGTCTCCAGGCCGGCGTCCTGGTCCATGACGATCGCCACTGCCTCTCGCAGAGCCTCCCGCTCGGCGTTGGCCTCGGAAAGGTCCCAGTCGACGCCTTCCGGCTGGGCCGCCGGCGTGGCGGCGACTTCGTGGCGGGCCTCGACGGCAGGCTGTGCCGCGGCCGGGGCCTCAGCGGCCCCTCCGATGGTCGCGTCCGATTCACCTCGGGGCTCTGCCAAAGTTGCGGTCTCCTCGAGTTCCGGGGCTTCGGGTGGCGTGGCGGCCAGAAGAGCACGCCGCAAAGCCTCGAGGTCGCCCGGCTTGGTCCCGCCCACAGCCTTGGGCGCCCTCGCCGATACCAGCCGGTCGTTCGCAGGCCATTCGATTGCCGCCCTTGCATCGGCGCGCTTGATGGGGGTCGTTGGGGCGGCTTCGGCCGCCACCGGCCCGGCCTCGAACTCTGCCTCGGCCATTGAATCTCCGGACGCGGATTCCGCCTCGGCCCTCACCTCGGTCACGACCGGTTCGACCGTTGCTTCCCGCGCCGTTCCGGCAGCCGTAGTCGTGACCTCGGCCGTTGCCTCGGCCGCCACTTCGGCCGGCGCCTCAGATGTCGACTCGGCCCACGACTCGGTCTCGAAGGCATCGTCCATAGAATCGACCGCGGCCACGGCAGCAGCCATCTCTGCGGCTGCGAATGGATCCTGTGGCGGTCTGACCTTCCTTGGCTCGAAGGGGCTCCGTCCAGGCGGCATGGCNNGCCGCGAGTCGACCGGCCTTGCGCCGTTCGCGCAGCGGCTCGGATGTCGGCCCCGCGAACTCGCCGGGCCGGGAGCGGCCCCGGACTGGTTCTACGGCGACGGGTGGCCGTGGCGCCGCCGGCGATGCGGGCTTCCTGCGGGCGGAACTCTTGCCGGGACGGGCGGATGCGTCGCCGTCGTCGCCATCCACCTGGCCGGTGTGCCGTCTGCTCAGGGCCTCGAGCTTCTCTGCCCCACGCAGGGCCGCGTCCGCAGTCGCGGGCTCCGAAGGCAGCCTCGCCCCCTCATCGAGAGCCTGGAGGACCCGGCGGGCGACGATGCTTTCCGGGTCTATGCCCAGCGCGCGCTCGGCAAAGGTTCGAGCCAGGCGCTTGTCCAGGCGTTCGAGCGAAATCATGGCCAGACCGGCCATCGCAATAGCGTTGGTCGGGTCGAGTTCGATCAACTGCCAGTACGTCCGTTCGGCCTGGTCGAGCAGACCCTCGGACAGCGACTTGTCGGCCTGGAGCAGCAACTCGAACATCAGCCGGTCACGCGGAAGGTCTTCACGAGTTGAGATTCTCCACTAATCCACGCTCGGTGACGGCCTGGCGCGCAAGATCGAGCAGAATCGCCCTGTCGTTGAGAGCCGGCTCGGCAATTACGCGCTCCGTGAGGTCGTCGATCAGCCGGCCGAGCTCCCGCCCCTGGGGCAGGCCGAGCTCAGACTTGAGGTCGCTGCCGTTGATCGCCAGCTGGTGACGGCCGAGGACCGCGTGGCCGGTAAGCTCGGTCGCGATGCGCGTTGCAAGCTCGGTCAGCCCGCCGGCGTCCGGTGGCTGGCCGCTGCCGAGGTTGTCCGCGGCGCGAAGAGCCAGCAGGTCGTCCACGCAGCCCGGGCCGACCTTGCGGATGAACCGGCGGACGGCCGCGTCGGACCAGGTGCGCTGATACGAGAACATATGGTTGAGCACCAGGTGCGCCACTCGCTCCTGCAGGACTCGTGGCGCGTGGAGGCGGGCCAGGAAATCCCTCGCCATCACAGCCCCGACGGCCTCGTGGCCGTGGAAGTGGCCGTCGGCGAGCGTGTCCGGCTTGCCGACGTCGTGGAGAAGTGACGCCAGCCGGACGATCTGCCGCCGCGGCGCCGCATCGACCGTCCGGACCGTGTGATCCCACAGGTCCTCGCCCTCGATCTTGTTCTGGGCGAGGCCGCGCTGCCGCTCCAGTTCCGGCGCCAGGACCGCGAGAAGACCCGAGTCGGCCATGAGGCGCAGGCCGATCGAAGGCCGGCTCGCCCACAGCAATTTGAGCAGTTCGGACATGACGCGCTCGCCGGAGATGTGGCCGGCCAGGTCCGCAGAGCGACCGATGGCGGCGAGCGTCTCCGGCTCGACTTCGAACTCGAGCGTCGCCGCAAGCCTCACGGCCCGGGCCATACGCAGCGCGTCCTCGCGAAACCGCTCGTCCGGATCGCCGACGGCACGCAGCATTCGGCGCGCCAGGTCCGCCTGCCCGCCGCACGGGTCGACGAAGGTTGGCTCGCAGCCCGGCTCGGCGCCCCACGCCATCGCGTTCACCGTGAAGTCGCGTCGGGCCAGGTCCTCTTCGATCGAATCGCCGAATACGACTGCGTCCGGGTGCCGGAAGTCCGTGTAGGAGACGTCGCGCCGGAACGCCGTGATCTCGTACTGCGCGCCGTGATGCCGCACGACCACAGTGCCGAAACGATTCTCGTAGATCGACCTGGGGAAGAGGGCCTGGACCCGTTCTGGCCGAGCGTCAGTGGTGAGGTCCCAGTCGGCCGCCTCACGACCGAGGAGCGCGTCCCGCAGACAGCCACCGACGACGTACGCGGCCTGGCCACCTGCCCACAGGGTCTCCAGCAAGTCCGCCACGGGAAGCGGGATGTGCGGTTGCGGGGTAGCGCCAGGGAGCGGCTCGGGTTCGCGGGGCGCCGGGCCGGACTGCTGTTGGCCCCCCGGCCCGCGCCGCTGCTCAGTGGCCAAGGAAGAGGTAAGAGCGCCAGCTCTCGTTTCGATCGTCGCGCAAGTACGGGGTGAAGACCGAGTAGACGTCACAGCGCGGCTCCACGGGCCGGCGCGCCAGGCGTAACTTCGCTTCCTCGAGGAACTTGCCGCCCTTGCGGTGGTTGCATGCCTTGCACGCGGTCACAAGGTTCTCCCACGTGTGGGCTCCGCCGCGGTAGCGCGGAACGACGTGGTCCAGGGTCAGGTCGCCGCTCTGGCGGCCGCAGTACTGGCACGTGTAGGAGTCGCGGATGAAGATCTCGCGGCGTGTCAGCTTGACTCGCGGATGGGGTCGGCGGACGTGGTGCTGGAGGCGGATCACGGCAGGCGCACGGTAGTCCGCCCGCGGCGTCCGGATCAACTGGTGGTCGTACTCGAGCACTTCGGCCCGCTCGCCGAACACCAACCGGAAGGCGCGCGGCAAGTTGCACACGTTCAGTGGCTCATAGTTCTGATTTAGGACCAGGACCACGCCCTCCATGAACGCATCGTACCAGAGCACAGCGCCGCGTCCCCGCTCTGGTACGCCCAACTCCTGCCTGCGGCCGGCGAATCGAGAAGGCCCGCCTGAACGAGCGGGCCCTCTCGGTATCTCTCTCTTGCGGCGCGACCACAAACGCTCGCCAGGGTCGGCGTGTCCGTGTGCCTCGACGCGCCCTCAAAACTAAACCGGGTCGGAAATGCCTGTCACGGGTATGTGTATTGGTCGAGGGTCGAGATCGAAGATGAGCCGCCCGGCGACGACACGATGACGTGAACGACGGTACCGCTGGCTCTCGCCGGAGCCTGTGCCGTGATGGAAGTGTCGCTCCCGACAGCAAACGCGACCGACGCCCCGCCGATCGTGACCGAGGTCGCGCCGCTGAAGTACTGGCCCGTTATCGCGACGTTGCCAATTGGGCCGGCGGCGTGCGTCACCACCGGCGCCGGGTAGAGCTGAACGAGATGCGCGCTGTTGTGGGCGAGATTCGACGCGATCAGAGTGAAGGCCGTCTTCAGAGTGGCGTCATCCGGCGCGTTGAAGTAGTACGGGGAATTGGGTTGTGTGGCCAATGCCATGAGCAGCGACGCGGCCGACTTGTTCGACCAGGCTGGCAGTTCTGCCGAGTTCTGGCTGGTCGTCGGGCAGTTGCTGCCGACGCCGTACCCAACTGTGTACACCTGGATGCCCTCGTCCTTTGCTGCCTGGGCCGCAGCAACTGCAGCACCGCACGTGAACTGGAGCGTGTCGAGGCCGTTGGCCGCAGTAGCGTCCTGCGGCTGGCCGTCCGTCTCCAGGAGGATGCCTTTCACCACTCCGGGACGGCCGTAGTTGTCGAGGTACCACCTCGCCATAGCGATCGGTGTGGCCAGGTCCGTGCCGATGCTAGCTGCCGCAATGCAGTTGATCGCCTGCACGATGTAGCTGCTCGTGCTCGGCACGCCGTTGACCTCATAGTTTCCTGCGACTCCGGCTGGGTTCGGCAGGGGAGTGGTGGTGTCGGTTCCGCTGAGACCGACTGGGACCCAGACACCGGCCGTGGTCGGGCCGGGCGTCCAACCGTCCAGGTTCGACACGGTCGCGCCGCTCTGGTGCGTGGCGGCCGTTGTGCTGTTGAAATGGCGGGTCACAGTCAGAGTCATGGTGGTAGCCGTCTTCGAGACGCCCGTCACCTGCATCTGCTCGTTGTCGATCTCGATCCTGTAAGGGGTAGCGGTGGGGAACCCGATCGCCGAGGCGACGACGATTGTCGTGTCGGTCGTGCCAACGACCTGATTCACGGTCGCCCCACCAGAGTGCCTGGCCGCAGCGGTGCCGGACTGGGCGCGGGTCACGGTCCAGGTCGTTGTGCCCTGGCCTCCCGTCACCACCATCACCTCGCTATCGATTTGGATCGCGTAATTCCCGGTCGTCGGGAATCCGGCCGCCGACGTGACCTGGATCGTAGAGTCACCCGTGCCGATGACATAGGCCACGGCAGCGCCCTGCAAGTGCGTAGCGGCCGTCGTGCCGGACTGGTGGCGGGTCACGGTCCAGGTCGTTGTGCCCTGGCCTCCCGTCACCACCATCACCTCGCTATCGATTTGGATTGAGTACTGGGTCGCTCCGGTCGGGAATCCGGCGGCCGACGCGACCTTGATCGTAGTGTCACCCGTGCCGACGGCCTGGACCACGGACGCGGCGCTCGGGTGCGCGGCCGCGGTGGTGCCGTTAGCGCCGCGGGTCACGGTCCAGGTCGTTGTGCCCTGGCCGCCCGTCACCAGCATCTGCTCGCTACCGATCTGGATGTAGTACTGGCCTGCTCCGGGGAATCCAGCCGCCGACGCGACCTTGATCGTCGTGTCTGCCGAGCCGACGACCAGGGTCACAGCCGCGCCGTTCGCGTGTGCAGCGGCCGTCGTGCCGGCCTGGTGGCGGGTCACGGTCCAGGTCGTTGTGCCCTGGCCTCCCGTCACTAACATCACCTCACTATCGACCTGGATGTAGTACTGGCCTACTCCCGTCGGGAATCCGGTCGCCGACGCGACCTTGATCGTCGTGGCCGTGTTGGTAATGGCCCCGTTCAGGGTCGTTGCCTGGAGGACGCTCAAGGTCGTGGAGGCACCGTTCAGGGTCGTTGATGCGCTGCGCAGGGTCGTCGACCCGCCGTTTACGGTCGTCGTGGGGAAGAAGTTGCTATCGTCCGCCGCACCATAGACGGTTGTGCCGCTGCCGGTGGCGTCGCATTGGCCCGGGGCAGGGTTGCCCGACGCGTCGACGTCACCTGGACCGGTCAGGCCGAGCGCGACGCGCTGTTTCGTCGGGTCGTAGACCCCGAGGATCGTCTTCGCCGCGTTCTGGAGCGAAATGATCTTGGTATTGCCCGACCCCTGCATGCTCAGGGTGCGGTCCAGGATGACGACCAGGTCCACCGGGACGGTGGGCGCCGCACCGCAGGGCCCGCTGCATACCGCCGATACGACCGTGCCCGATGATCCGTTGTTTATACCGACCACCGGGGCGAGGGCGTAATTCGTGGTCGCGCTGCCCGTGATCAGGACGACGTTGCACTTGTCGCCGACCTTGGGGTTGCACGAAGAGACCCGCGTCAAGCCTGCGCCGGTGAAGTACGGCGTGAGGGCCGTGATGTCGCTCGCGGTCAGGGGGTTATTCACGGGGATCCCGAGCGAAATTCGGGGATCGCAGACTGCCGGAATATCCCGGGAGATGAGGGGCCCACTTGCGTTCGCGCCGATCAGGCACTTGTAGGTGACCGTGTAAGTCGGGGCCGGTGATCCGGAATAGTTGTACGCGATGTTCCGGTCTACCAGCTGGTGCAGCTTCAATTCGTTTGCGGCGCCGGTGACCGGCAACTGAGACCCACCGGAGAGGGCGGCCGCGTCGAAGGTGTTGACGAGAATCTGCTTGTTGTTCCGCAGGACGCCGAGGTCTATGACGAGGGCGGCGCATGCAAGGATCACGATGAAGACCAGTTCAAAGAGGACGAGGATCTGCCCGCGTTCTCGCGAGTGGTCCTTTCGTGAATGCAGCATCCGAGTCCCTCCGTGGCCTGTTGCGGGCCGGCGAATCCGTTGACGAATCAAAACTCGATGACCATCTGGACGGTCGAACCTAAGTTGAAGGTCGCCCCGAACGACAGCGGAAAGAAGCTGTGGTAGGTGTAGCTGACCGCCACCGACACCGTGTCACCTGACACCGCGGTGTTGCAGGGGATCACCGTTGTACTGGAGGGCGACGCGCTCGTCTGATAGCAGGTCACCGCCGGGGCACTCAGTGTCAGCCCGGCCCCTGCAGCCGAGGAGATGCTTGCGGCCTGGGCCACGGTCGTGATGTCGGTATTGGCCGGAACCATGACTGCGGCTCGAGCCCCCTCGCGGGCAGCGTTGATGACGGTCATCCTGGTGTAGAGCGCGAAGCCGAAGTCGAGGATGCCCGACAGCACGAGCATGAAGATAGGCAGAACCAGCGCAAACTCGACCATGGCCTGACCACGTTTGCGTTTGGAACTACGACCCCGGCTCATCGGATCTCCGGGTGGTTGCATCTGAACTCGCTCATGTCGACGGTCCATCCCCAAGCTCAGGAAGTTGCCAGCCTCGGGACATTACCTGCCGGTCCTTGCATTGCTCATAACACCACCGCGCGGGGGCGCGACCCGGCGAGGTACCGGTGCGGCCGGGCAACAGCGGTGCGTCTGGTCCTGAACAGGCCCAATCAAACGGCTGCGATGCGGCGTTGGTCTCGCCGGGTCGCTAGCTCGTGGCCGGCGGCCAGAGCGCCAGGCGGTAGCCACCTGCCGTGTCCGTGATCAGATGGTGCGGCTCGTCGGCGTCGAGTTCCAGCTTCTGGCGCAGCCGCCGAACGGTGACCCAGACATAGGCCGGTTCGGCCGCGTCCGAATCCGCCCAGACCTTCCTGAGCAACTGCTCGGTGGAAACTGCCCTGGGCATGCTGGAGGCAAGAGTTGCGAGAAAGCGGCACTCGGTGGGCGAGAGTGAGATCCGCTGCCCGCGGACGATGGCCTCTCGCTTGCGCGGTACCAGGGTTACATCGCCGAGAACGAGTTCCTCGACGGGGATCTGATCCTGCAGGCGACGCAAGACGCGCCGGATCCGGGCAACGAGTTCGGCGTAGTCGTACGGCTTGGTGACGTAGTCTTCGGCGTAGGTGGCGATCAGATTCGCCTTGCTGTCGGCCGCGGCCACGGCGGATAGCACCAGGATGGGGATGTCCGCCTTGCTCTTGATCCGTCTGGCGAGCGTCTGTCCGTCCATGCCCGGCATCATCAGGTCGAGGATCACCAGATCCGGCCAGGCAGCATCGAGGCGTTCCAGTGCCTGGGCGCCGCTGCCCGCACGGGTCACCCGGAAGCCATCGCCGCCGAGCCGATCCGCCAGCGCATTCAGGTGGGCCGGGTCGTCGTCGACCAGGAGCAAACGGGCTTCGCTCACGCGGTCAAGTCTACGGCCGGACGGGGAAGACGGCCTCGCCCCCGTGCCCGGTCAGTCGCGGGCGATCTCGTGGGCCCGGGCCATGACCGCGTCGAGCATCGGCGGCGTGAGCCGGCCCGTGAACGTGTTCTGCTGGCTCGGGTGGTAGGAGCCGAGCAGCGTGAAGGGACCGACCCGCGCCTCGGTCAGGTGGCCGAATTCGGGCCGTGGTGCGACTCTGTGGCCGAGATCGGCGAGCGCCCTGAGCGCGCCGTCCCACGCAAATCCACCCAGCGCGACGACGACCCGGAGCCCGCCGAGGAGGCCCATCTCGCCGACGAGGTACAGCAGGCAAGCGGCCCGCTCCGCCGGGGTGGGCTTGTTGTCGGGCGGAGCGCAGCGCACGACCGCTGAGATATAGGCGCCGTTCAGGGTCAGCCCGTCGTCGATCGAGACGGACTCGGGCTGGTTCGCAAATCCCGTGCGATGAAGCGACGCGAACAGGAAGTCGCCCGATCTGTCGCCCGTGAAGAGCCGGCCCGCACGGTTACCGCCGTGGGCCGCGGGGGCGAGCCCCACGACAAGGACCCGCGCCTCCGGGTCGCCGAAGCCGGGCAGCGGCCGGGCCCAGTACCGCTCGCCGCCGAAGCGAGCCGGCGGGTGCGCGGCCGCTTCCTCGCGCCACTCGACCAGCCGCGGGCACAGTCGGCAGGCCACGACTTCGGCATTGAGTTCGGTCAGCGTGGATGGGTGCATCCCCTCGACTGTAGCGCGCCTTCTTCGAGCGCATCGTGAAGTCCCGTCGGCCGAGCTCCGATCCGCTCAGGTCGGTTTGCCGCCCGGTTCCGGGTAACGCGCCTCAACCTCCGCGGCGATGAGCGCCCCAAGAGGGCTGTCCCGCACTATCGGCCACAACAGGAAGGCGATGACGGCGCCCGAAGCGTTCATGATCGCGTCGTCCACGTCCGTCACCCGGTAGGTGAAACCTTCGAGCAGAGAGCCGGCGTACTGCGTCAGTTCGATGCCGACGCCAAAGGCAATCGCCACGAGCAAGAACTTGCGCCAGTCGCGGAGTGCCGGCCAGAGCTCCGGCGCATAGATCCCGAGCGGCACGAGCAGGAGCATATTTCCCGAGAGTTGCCGCAGGGCGCCGAACGCGGGCTCCCATGAGCTGAGGACGACTCCCCTGTTGATTTCTCCGATTTGGGACCAGATCGTGGCGAGTTGCGACCAGATCGTGGCGAACGGGACGATGTTGTCCTCGCTCAGGCCACGCCACTGGCGGTAGAAATCCTGCCCTGCGATCGGGATGGGGAAGATTGTCAGCGCGATCACGAGGGTCACGTGGACCACGGCCAGGAGCGCGAAGAGCGTCCAGCGCCGATCTGCCTTGCGCCGGATCACCCAGTAGACGAGCGGCAAGGCGGCAATCGGAACAAGGAACCCGGGAATGAGCGTCAGGCCGCCATCGTGGAAGGTAAGCATTCGGAAGAACCCCTCCGCGTCGGAATGGTTGCGTCAGGATGACACCCGGGGCGGAGCCGACGTAAGGCGGAAACTGCCCGGAACCGGCCGCCCGCTTAGCCTGCGGTTGCGGTCCGGTGCGGATTTCCACACCCGGGGGTCCGGAACCGGCGCACGCGCCGATCGGCCGATCTGAACGGGCGCGGCGGGCCGGCCGCGTATAATTCTTGAGCCTGAGACTGGTCGCTGCCGCGCCTGAGCACGCCCAGCCTCCTCGCCGAAGCTAAGGAATGGACCCCACCAATGACCGCCGAGACCTCCACCTGGGCCACCAAGAAGGGCCTTGCCCAGATGCTCAAAGGCGGCGTCATCATGGACGTCGTTACCCCCGAGCACGCCAAGATCGCCGAGGATGCGGGCGCATGTGCCGTAATGGCACTGGAGCGCGTGCCGTCGGACATCCGCGCCGCCGGCGGCGTAGCCCGTATGAGCGACCCGCTCATGATCGAGGGGATCATGGCCGCGGTCAGCATCCCGGTGATGGCCAAGGCCCGCATCGGGCACTTCGTCGAGGCGCAGGTCCTCGAAGCCCTCGGCGTGGACTACATCGACGA
>PMJT01000180.1 GCA_003158495.1 Chloroflexota bacterium
CGTCCTGGACGGCAAGATCCAGGGTCGGCTTCGGCCGACCGGCATCCGGCCCAAGTTCGTCGAGAAATTCGAGATCATGGGTATCCACCTGCCGCGCGGCTTGTTCGGCTTCGCGTAGGCCGAGGCAGGGAGGACGTCATGCTAGGTCTGGCAATCGGAATTCTTGTCTTCCTGGGGTTGATGCTCATCATCCTCGGACTGGCCAGTTCGGGACGAGGGAGTGGCATCAACGCCCGCCTCGAACGCTACACGAGCGGCCAGTCGGCTCCTCCGGCCACGCCCGCGACGAACCAGTCGGCGCCGGGGTTCGGCGACATCCTCGCCCAGAGCGTCGCCCTTGCCCGGCTGAACCGCGTCGTCGAACAGCGCGACTTCGGGGCCAACCTCGCCCGCGACATCGCCCGGGCGGACCTCAAGCTCAAGCCCGGCGAGTTCATGGCGATCTGGGCCGGCATGGTGTTCGCCGTGCCACTTCTCTTCATGACTCTGGGTTTGATCCTCCCGCCGCTGAGCTCTCCGATCGCCATCCTGATTGGCGCCATCATCGGTTTCTTCCTGCCCCGCATGTGGCTGGGTCGGCGCCGGGCTGGCCGCCTCAACGCTTTCAACAAGCAGCTCCCGGACACGATCACCCTGATTGCCAACGCGCTTCGAGCCGGCTCATCGTTCCTGCAGTCGATCGAGATGGTCGTGCGCGAGGCTCAGCCGCCGGTCACCGTCGAATTCGGGCGGGTCGTCCGAGAAGTCAACCTCGGGCTGGCCTTCGACGTGGCGCTTGAGAACATGGTCCGCCGCGTCCGGTCGGACGACCTCGAGCTGATGGCCACCGCCATTGCGATCCAGCACCAGGTGGGCGGCAACCTGGCCGAGATTCTCGACTCCATCGCGTTCACGATCCGGGAGCGCGTTCGAATCAAGGGAGAGATCCGAACCCTGACCGCCCAGCAGCGCCTGTCCGGCTACGTCGTGGCAGGCATGCCGATAGTCCTGATGGGCCTCCTCTTCGTGATCGCCCCCGGTTTCATGCAGCCTATGTTCGAAAACCCGCCCGGGATCGCCGGCCTGCCGGCGGGCATGATCGTCCTGGGGGTCGGCGGGCTCTTCATGTTCATCGG
Source organism: Chloroflexota bacterium (assembly GCA_003158495.1). Taxonomy (GTDB): domain Bacteria; phylum Chloroflexota; class Limnocylindria; order Limnocylindrales; family CSP1-4; genus Fen-1039. The sequence continues at coordinate 1,116 of PMJT01000180.1, forward strand.
GTTCATGGCTATCCGGCGAATCGTCTCCATCGAGGTTTGAAATGGTCGGGTTGATAGTTGGAGTCATGGTCGGCGGCGGCATCCTAGTGCTGATCATCGGCCTTGCCTCGGGATCGCCGGTGGACCCAGTTCAGGCGAGGCTTACCCAGCTCGGCTCTGTCCAGGCGCGAAACCTCGAGGAACTCGAGCTCCAGCAGCCCTTCACGGAGCGCACATTGCGGCCCTTTGTCGGGCGCCTTTCCAGGATGGGCAGCCGCCTCAGCAGCGCATCCTCGGCAGACAACTCCGAGAGACGGCTGGCCATGGCCGGCAACCCCGGCGACCTGCGGCTTTCGGACTGGCTCGGCGTGAAGATACTGGTCGGCATCGCGACAGGCGGCATCGTCTTCGTCATCTTTGGACTGCTCGCCGGCGGCATCATCACCGGTCTGTTCCTCGGGCTTGTGGGCATCGGCATCGGCTACTTGCTGCCCGAGTTCTGGCTCGGTGGCCGGATCAAGGCCCGCCAGAAGATCATCCTCAAGATGATCCCGGACACGCTGGACCTGCTGACGATCTCTGTTCGCGCCGGCCTCGGCTTCGACGCCGCGCTTGCCAAAGTCGTCGAGAAGCTGCCGGGGCCGCTGTCGGACGAGTTCCGGCGAGCGCTTGCCGAGGTTCGCGTCGGCAAGACACGGCGAGACGCCCTTCGGGACATGGTCCCGCGAACCAACGTTCAGCCCCTGTCCAACTTCATAGGCGCGATCATCCAGGCCGAGCAGCTCGGTGTCTCGATCTCCAAAGTGCTCCAGGTCCAGTCCGAGCAGCTCCGCATCGAGCGCCGCCAGCGGGCTGAAGAGATGGCGGCCCGGGCGCCGATCAAGATGCTCTTCCCGCTGGTCGGCTGCATCTTCCCGTCGCTGTTCATCGTCATTCTTGGCCCCGCAATCATTTCGATCGTCAAGACGATGTCGACCAACGTCATTCCGTGAGTCGACCGGCCCTGGTGGCACGCAACACCACCCGCGGCACGGTAATTGCCGCTCGCGTCGAAGACGGGGCCTCGTTTTGGGCCAAGTTCATGGGCCTGATGGGGCGCCGTTCGCTGCCCGCCGGCGACGGGCTCTGGCTTCCCGGAGAGAACGGCATCCACATGCTGTTCATGAGGTTCGCCATCGACGTGCTCTTCGTGACGCCACCCGCCGGCGGCCCCTCGGGAGGCCGGCGCGTCCTGGCGGCAAAGGGCGCGGTCCCGCCCTGGCGGGGCGTGGTGTGGCGAGTCGGCGGTGCCAGGGGAGTCCTGGAGCTGCCCGTGGGCACGATAGATGCCAGCGGCACTGTCGTCGGCGACGAGATTTCGATCGACCAGGCGTGACGACGGGCCGAGGGCCGGGATGCGGGCCGAGGGCCGGATAAGTGGCGATTGATCGCCGCGAGCTAGCGTTCCGCCATGACCAGTCGCGTTCTGTCTGCCACCGCCACTTCGATGCTGGACGTAGCGCTGCCACCCGCATGCGCCGGCTGCGGAGAAGAGGGGCTCGCACTCTGTCCCAGGTGTCGCCGCGGACTGGACACGCGACTGCCACTGCCGGCGGGCGTTCCGATGGGGCTCCCTTCGGGCCTGCCGATGCCCATCGCCCAGCTTGAGTGGTGTGCGCCCTTCTCGGGGCCCGTGAGAGCGGCCCTGCACGGCCTGAAGTACGCGGGCGAGCGGAGGCTCACGGAACCGCTTGCGGCGGCCGTAGCGGCCCGCTGGCGGGCGGCCGGGGCCGGCGGCGAATTGCTCGTGCCCGTGCCGGTTCACGCCGAACGAGCCCGGCGCCGCGGGTACGACCAGGCGGTCCTGCTGACGGTCGAGATTTCGCGCCGTCTGCCGATGCCCTGGCTGCCTGCCCTCGAGCGGACGCGCAACACCTCTCCCCAGTTCGACCTGGGCCGGCGGGCCAGGCGGGCGAACGTGGCCGGCGCCTTTGCTGTGCGTGGACCACGAGAGGCGGCCGCCGTCCGCGATCGCTGGGTCGTGCTGGTTGATGACGTGGTGACGACGGGCTCAACCCTCACCGCCTGTGCCGAGGCCTTGTACGCGGCGGGGGCGAGCGCGGTGTCGGCGGTGACAGTCGCCCGCGAGCGTTGATCCCTGGTCCCGCGGCGCGCCCAAACAGTCCCACCGGGGGCGTCCGGCGGCCCGACCGTCGAGCCGACACCTATACTGGCGGAGTGGCAGCTGCTCATCCCGGGAACCGCACGCCGAGGCCCGCGTCCACCCCACCGAGCGTGCGACTGAGTTGCGGAGGTCAGTTGTGAGGACCATCGTCAGGGGCAAGAACATCGACGTTCCGGAGTCGGTCCGGGAGTANNGAGCGTCTTGCCGACGACTCCGCCGACGCGGTTGTCGAGCTTTCGCACGACCAACATCACGCTGCGGACTCACAGGTCGCCGAGCTGACTCTCACGGTCGACGGCCAGACGTTGCGAAGCCACGCGGCGGGCCCAACCTACCAGGCCAGCCTCGACATCGTCATAGACCGGCTCGAACGCCAGGCGGTCGATGCCCGTGAGAAGCCGCGGGGCAAGGTCCGGCCGGATGAGGCCCGCGCCCGCCGGCCCGCCGGAAGCCCAACCGAAGGCTCGGACGAGCCGGAGCCAGCGGTGTCGCGCATAGTGAAGACGAAGCGCTTCGCGATCGAGCCGATGTTCGAGGAGGACGCCCTAGCCCGAATGGAGGAGCTGGGACACCACTTCTTCATTTTCGTGAATGCGGAGTCCGAGAAGGTCTGCGTCCTGTACAAGCGCTGCGCCGGCGACTACGGCCTGATCGAGCCGATGATCGGCGGCGAGTACATGCCCAGGCGCGATGCCCATCGCGCCGGTTGATCGAGTCGGCCGGAGGGGCGTGAAGGCTTGACTGCCGATCGGGCGCGAGCAGACAGAATCGCAGGGGACCGCAGTTCGGCGCCGCCGGAACGGGTCCGCCTGCCGGGTGGCCGTCGGGCCGGCGTTCATCTGCCGATGGGTATGGGCCTCGTCCGGGTTGCCGAACGGGCCAACCAGATCGGCGCCTCTGCGCTCCAGATCTTCAGCGACAACCCGACCGCATGGAAGCGCCGGGCCGAGACTCCGCCCGAAGCGGAGGCTTTCCGGAGCCGGCTGATCGAGCTGGACATGGGGCCGGTGGCGATCCACGCGCCATACCTGGTCAACCTGGCCGGACCCGTCGACGAGTTGTTCGAGAAGTCCGTCGAACTGATGCGCCACGAGATCGAGCACGCCTCGGACTTCGGGGCGGCCTTCGTCAACGTCCACACCGGGTCTCACCGCGGGTCGGGTGTCGATGTCGGCATCAGGCGACTGGTTGACGGCCTCGTGCTGGCCATCGATGGATCGACCGCGGGCGGCAGGACCGCGCGCGTAATCCTCGAGAACTCGTCGGGTGGCGGTTTTGCCGTCGGCGCCACGATCGAAGAACTGGCCCTGATATTCGAGGAGGCCGAGAACAGGGGCTTGGACGGTGGGCTCGGTTTCTGCCTTGACGCAGCTCACCTGTGGGGCGCCGGCTACGACGTGTCGAGCCCGGCCGGCATCGACGACGTGCTGGCCGGTTTCGACCGCCTGATAGGCCTCGACAGGCTGGCGATGATCCATCTCAACGATTCGGTCTCGGCCATGGGTTCGCGGCACGACAGGCACACCCATCTCGGCGACGGCCAGATCGGCCGTGACGGGCTCGCCTACCTGCTCTGTCACCCGAGGCTGGACCACGTTGCGTTCTACCTAGAAACACCGGGCATGGAAGATGGCTGGGATGCGGTGAACGTGGCCCGGATGGGCGACATGGCCGCGGGCCGGCCTCTCACACCCGGCCTCGCGACCGAGCCCGCGCCACGGTCGGCGCCACGGTCGACGTCCTGGTCGGCGGCCGAGGACCCGGCGTGAGTGACCCACAGACACAGGGATCCGCCGCGGGGCTCGGTACCACCACTCCCCCGTGCGCCGCCACTAGCCCGCGCGCCGCCACTAGCCCGCGCGCCGGGGCACTGGGCCGGTTCGCCGCTCGCTTCGGGGCCCCGCCCGCCGAGAAGGGCTGGCTGGGGGCGATCATCCTGCTGGCCGCCGTCCTGCGGTTCGTCAACCTGCCGGCACGAGGCGGCTGGGACTCGGACCAGGCGACCTCGATGTTCGA
>PMJT01000094.1 GCA_003158495.1 Chloroflexota bacterium
CACGTCGATGCCGCGTATGCGGGCGTCGTTGCCATAATTCCCGGGCTGCGCGACCGGTTCGCGGGCTGGGAACAAGCCGACTCGATAGTCACGAACCCGCACAAGTGGTGGTTCGTGCCCGTCGACGCCTCCATCCTGCTGACGCGTCGAATGCCGGTGCTGCGCGACGCCTTCAGCCTCGTCCCTGAGTACCTGCGCACGCTCGATCGCGAGGGCCCGATTCGCGACTTCAACGAGTACACGCCCACTCTCGGCCGGCGGCTGCGCGCCCTCAAGATCTGGATGCACATCCGCTACTTTGGGCTGGAGGGTTTGCGCCGGCGCGTTGCCCATCACCTCGAGCTGGCCGGGCGGCTAGCCGCGTGGGTCGACGCAGATCCGGACTTCGAGCGGATGGCGCCGACGCCGTTCTCCACGGTCTGCCTGCGGTACCGGCCCGCGGCCCTGGTCGCCACGGCGGACGAACCGGCTGTCGCCGAGAAGATCGACGATTTGAACCTGCGGCTGATGGAAGCCGTCAACGGGACCGGGCGGGCGTTCCTCTCGCACACGCGACTCCGGGGTCGCTTCGCCATTCGCGTCGCGATATCGAATCTTCGGACGGTCGACGCGGACCTGGAAGAGGTCTGGGCGATCCTGCGGCGGGAGGCCGCCGAACTCCAAGGCTGACCGGTAAGGGGCTCCGGTCGGGCCGGATGCCCCGAGGCGGTACGATGGCGTCGTGAAAGCCCTCGTACATCGATTGGCCGCCGTCGTCGCGGCCGCAGCCACGCCGTGCGTGATTATCGCCGTGGCCGTGATCCTCTTCCTCAACCCGATCTGGGTCGCCTTCGACCAGGACCGCAGCGGCGTAGACGGTTTGACCGGCTACACCACGGCCCAGGTGCGCGACGTAACCGGCAGCATCCTGTCCGACCTGGTCTTTGGTCCGCCGAAGTTCGAGGCGGCGCTTGCCGGCGCCTCGGCACCCGTACTGGATGCAAGCGAGCGGAGTCACATGGCCGATGTGCGAACCGTGCTGATGGACCTCGGTACGGTGGCGCTCATCGCGACGATCCTGTTGCTGCTGATCGGCTTTGCCGCCCGGGGGCGACGGTGGTTCTGGCGGGCCGTTGCCGTCGGGGCGCGAATCCTGATCGCCGGCGTGGTCGTGGTTGGACTCGGTTTTGCCCTCTTCTTCGACCAGGCCTTCGAGTTGTTCCACGAACTCTTCTTTGCCCCGGGCACCTACGCGTTTGACCCGCGCACGGAGAAGCTGGTGCAACTATTCCCCGACCAGTTCTGGTCGGAGACGAGTGTCGCCATCGCCGGCTCGATCCTCGTGCTCGCCATCCTCCTGGCGGTTGTGGCGACCAGGCTGGGGCGCGAGACGGACCCGGACCCGGAGTCGAGCGAGGTCGAGGCCACGCTCGTCGGCGCCTCCGCGCACGAGGCCCCGCCTGCAGGAGCTGCCCAATGAGCGGTCTCACCTTCGGCCGACTCTTCGGCACCGAGATCCGCGCCCACTGGACCTGGGTCCTGATCCTGGCTTTCATCGCAGTCGTCTTCGGGATGGACCTCTCCGACGGCACGGCTGCGAACTGGTCTGTCGGGCTGGCCTACGGCACATCGATTGCCACCGCGGCCCTCATCTTCCTGTCCGTCGCGGCCCACGAGCTGGCACACGTCTATGTGGCCCGTCGGAACGGCCAGGAGATCCAGGTGGTCGTCGTCCAGCTCCTGGGCGGCCCCTACGTAATGGAAGTCAAGGCGAAGACGCCCGGCGAGGAGATCCGCATCTCCGCCGTCGGCTCAGTCTTCAGCTTCCTGCTCGCGATCGCCTTCGGGCTCGTCGCAGTGGGTCTGTCGGTCGGCCCGTTCAATGTCGATCAAGGGCCCGACGGTCTCCAGGCCATCCAGTTCGTGACGTCGATGGTGGCGATCTTCAACCTGATGCTGTGTGCGATCAATCTCGTGCCCGGCTATCCGATGGACGGAGCAAGGCTTCTCCACGGCCTTGTTTGGGCGCGCACCGGCAGCGAGGAAACGGGGACCGCCGTGGCGATTCGGATCGGCCGGTACACCGGGATCCTGTTGATGATGCTGGGAGCTTCGGCGATCGCGTTCCTGGACGCGGCCGCCGGGCTTGCCCTCATCGTGGCCGGGTGGCTGATGATGTCCTCGAGCCGAACTCTGGATCGGCGCCGTTCACTCCAGGGGCTTGTCGCGGGCCTGCACGTAAGCGACGCGGAGGACACCGAGGCCGCGCGGGTCCCGCCGCAGCTCACGCTCGACGTGTTTGCCGGAAGCTACCTCGCCGATCGCCTCGGGGCGGCCGCACTCGTCGAGCGCGGCACGGAGTTGCTCGGACTCATCGGAACGGCCCAGATAAGGCGGATCCCGCGCCGCAACTGGACGCTCACTCACACGGCGGATGCCATGGTCCCGATCGCGAAGGTCCCCACAGTCAACGGTGAGATGGACCTGTGGTCGGCCCTGGAAGTCCTGGAGCGAAGCGGCCTGGACGCCCTCATGATCGCGGCCGCGGTGCCGGTGGCTCTTGTTACCCGGCAATCGGCCGCGAAAGTCGTT
>PMJT01000266.1 GCA_003158495.1 Chloroflexota bacterium
TCGCCACTCCCCGGTGCCGGGCCTCGTCCACCGTTACCCGGACCGCGTCCTGATGCTGGTCACGACGCAGTGCGCGAGCTACTGCCGCTACTGCACGCGGTCGCGCATCGTCGGCGACGCCACCCAGAACTTCAGCCGCCACGACCTCGAGGCGCAGTACGACTACATCCGCCGGACGCCACAGATCCGCGACGTGCTGCTGTCCGGCGGCGACGCGCTGACGCTCAATCCCAAGCTGCTCGAGTCGATCTTCCGAACGCTCCGCGAGATCCCACACGTCGAGATCATCCGGATCGGATCGCGCGTGCCGGTCTTCCTGCCGCAGCGGATCGACGACGACCTGTGCGAAATGATGGCGAAGTACCACCCGGTGTGGATGAACCTGCACTTCAACCACCCGAACGAACTCACGCCCGAGGTCGCCCGCGCCGCCGACAGGATCACCCGGGCCGGCATCCCGCTCGGCAACCAGTCAGTCCTGCTGGCCGGCGTCAACGACTGCGTCCACATCATGCGGGCGCTGGTCCACAAACTCGTCGAATATCGAATTCGGCCGTACTACATCTATCAGTGCGACCTCGTCGAAGGCTCGGGCCATTTCCGGACGCCGGTCGGCAAGGGCATCGAGATCATGGAGGGCCTGCGCGGCCACACGTCCGGCTATGCCGTCCCGACATACGTCGTCGACGCGCCCGGCGGCGGGGGCAAGATCCCGGTGATGCCCAACTACCTGATCAGCTACNNCACGACAAGGCGAACTGCAAGTACTGCCAGAATCCGCGCGCCGAAGCCGGCCAGGGCGGCATCGAAGGGCTGCTGGACGGCAAGCAGATGTGGATCGAACCGTCGGGCTTCGAGCAGACGCATCGCCGCGGCAACGAGGCCGCCCACCGACTGCAGGACCCCACCAAGTGGGTCCCGTACGGAGTCGGGGCAATCGAGGGCGCGGCCGGTGAGCCACTGGCGGCGCTGCCGGCCGGAACGGAACTCGCGAGGGACTTCGCGCCCGGCGAGGAACCGCGACCACGCGAAGGCGAGCCCACCGGCTGGTCGCACGGCGAACTGCTCTAGGGGTCGCTTTGGCCGGATCGGGCAGGTAGTTCGATTGGTCGACCGGTCGCAGCCCGACTCCTTGGGCTTCGGCCGCGCATGCGGTCCAACTTTCATGGCCGGACCTTCTCGCCTCTGGGACCCTCGGGTACGATCCCCCGGTCAGAGGAACGAAACTGAGGGAGGAGCGACATGATCAGCGGCACGTGGCCTGCCGATGGGGGCGGCCCGATATTCATTCGAGGTTACGAGGGCGGCTCCTACGAGGAATTGATCGAGGCCTTCCACCGCGACGCGCTCCTGCTGCTGGACGAAGGCTACGAGCCCGTCGGCCAGCACTACGCCGAGGGGCAATGGGGAATCTGGCTCGGCCTTCTGGCGGCGCTGCTGATTCCGATCCTGGTCGGAATCGTCATCTGGGCAAAGATCCTGACCGAGCGGCCGACGGGCACACTGACGGTCACGTACCTCAAGCAGCCCGCGTAACTGCCCCGGCCGGCTCATGGCCGGTCGAGCGGGCGACGCTTTCGTGCAACCAGAATCCAGAGACGCCGCGTTCATCCGTTCGGTGCACTTCCAATCCTGCGCGCGGCCGATGCACGAGGGGCGTTCGCGGCGTACCTTGCGACCATGCAAAGAGTCGAGGCGACCGCCGGGCGAAGCCTCCGCAACTTCCACTGGAATCAGGACTACGCGGACGTGGCGCTGGGTTTGGCCCTGGCCATCTTGACGCTCTCGACGGCCGTCCGAGATCACTACCGTCTCGATCCCGTGAGCGTATCGCTCCTGATCCTGCAGACACTCCCGGTCGCCCTTCGGCGCCGCAACCCCATGCGGATCCTTGTCATTACAGGATCGGCGATCACCGTGTACAGCCTGCTGGGCTACCTCGGCGCGAACGGCATGGGGGACTCGAATGGGGCCTATGGCGTCGTCGTGGCCTTCTACACGGTGGCCGCCAACGAGCCTCGGCGGAGAGCGATCGTTGCGGCCGCGGTAACGGCAGCCTGCGTCCTGATCAGTTTCGCCGCATATGCCGCATTCGATTCGATCTCCGGCTGGACCACGAACCTGAGCGTCACGTACCTCTCGTTCGGGCTGGCCTGGCTGATCGGCGACAACCTGCGAGTTCGCCGCGCCTACACCAGGCAACTCGAAGACCGGGCCGCGGAACTCGAGCGTGAGCGCGAGGAGAAGGCCGCCCAGGCAGTCACCGAGGAGCGAGCCCGCATCGCCCGCGAGCTGCACGACGTCGTCGCCCACTACGTCAGTGTCATGGTCGTCCAGGCCGCAGCCGCACGCCGCGTAGCGGACAAGGACCCGGTCGCGGCCCGTGGCGCCCTCGAGGCTGTCGAGCTGGCCGGCCGAACCGCCCTGGCGGAGATGCGGCGCATGCTGGAGGTCCTCAGGGCCGACGATCAGGGCATGGGCCCACAGCCCGGGCTGGGAGAGATCGATCGCCTGATCGGCAATGTCCGCGATGCCGGGCTTCCGGTCGAATACTCGGTCGAAGGCGCCGCCTGCTGTCTTCCCGCCGGCATGGACCTGGCGGCATACCGGATCGTCCAGGAAGCTCTCACCAACTCGGTCAAGCACGGCGGCAAGGCCAGGGCGCGAGTCACGGTTCGTTACACCGCGGACACGCTGGAGATCGAGGTCATCGACGACGGCCGCGGCGCGGCTGCTCCCTTCCACTCGGGCACCGAAGGCGGACACGGGCTCATCGGAATGCAGGAACGCGTGGCCCTCTTCGGCGGCGACCTCCAGACAGGACCGATTCTCACCGGCGGCTATCGGGTATTTGCCCGGATGCCGATCGAGCCGGATGACATCGCTCGGGCACGCTCCGAGCGCGACGCTGCGAAGGCAGCAGTCGAGGAGGCCGCGGCGCGAGAGGAACGGAATCGAGATCTGGCCCAGCATGCCCGCCGGGTAGCCAACCGGGTCCCGCAACAGGTCAAGACCCGGAAGGTTCCGCCGATGATGGTCCGGGTGCTGCCACCTCACCCAACGGAAGAGACCCGGCCGCGCGGCCGCAGAGAAAATGAGGGCGACATATGACGACGCGAGTGCTGCTGGTCGACGATCAGCCACTCCTGCGAACCGGGTTCCGGATGATCCTCTCCGCCGAGCCGGACCTTGCGGTCGTGGGCGAAGCCGGGGACGGCGCGTCGGCCGTGGAGCTGGCGCGACGCCTGAAGCCGGACGTCGTCCTGATGGACATCCGCATGCCGGGAATGGACGGAATTCAGGCCACTCGCGCCCTGGCGGGCCCCGGCGTAGAGGAGCCGATCAAAGTCCTGATGCTGACCACGTTCGGGCTGGATGAGTACGTGGTCGAATCGCTGCGCGCCGGCGCCAGCGGCTTCCTCCTCAAGGACGCCCCGGCCGAGGATCTCGTCGAGGCGATCCGCATCGTCGCCGCCGGCGAAGCGCTGCTGGCCCCGTCCGTGACACGGCGCCTGTTGGACCGCGTCGCCAGCCGCCTGCCGCGCGCCACAGACGACACGATCCCGGCACTCGCCGAGCTGACGGACCGCGAGATGGAGGTCCTAAAGCTCCTCGCCCGCGGCCTCTCCAACGCCGAGATCGCGGAAAAGCTGGTTGTCTCTGAGACCACGGTCAAGACCCACGTCTCGCGCGTCCTTGCGAAGCTGGATATCCGCGACCGAGTCCAGGCGGTCATCCTCGCCTACGAAACCGGCCTCGTATAGCGATCGCGACTCAGGCGGGCGACCCATCCCGGGGCCGGCCGCGTCCGGCACTTTGTCGCCTCCACTCTTTGGTCGAGCCGTCCCAGTGCGCCACAGCCGGTTGGTAATCCGCGAGTCACCTTGACGGCCCTCGTGATCCCACGCACGATCAAGGTCAGTCTGGGCATGAGTCGCTGGACGAACAAGCGCACGGCCCGGGCATTTTGGAGTGGGCCGGATGATCGAGACGGATCAGGTTGAGCGCGTCGTGAGTCTCGTCCGCGAGGCCCTCCCTGACGCTGTGATCGGCATCTACCTTCACGGTTCCTCGGTGTTCGGTGGCCTCAAGCCGACGAGCGATCTCGATCTCTTCGTGGTGACCAACCGCCGGACGACGAATGCCGAGCGACGTGAATTCATCGAGCGACTCCTGCCAATCTCGGGACCGGGCGACCCGTCCGGCCAATCCCGTTCGATCGGCCTCGAGATCGTGTCACGGGGCGATGTCCGCCCCTGGAAATACCCGCCTCTTCTCGACTTCCAGTTCGGCGACTGGTATCGCCCCGATTTCGCGAAGGGCAACTTCGCGCCGTGGAACCCTTCGAACCCGGACCTCGCGATCCTGATCGAAATGGTCATTCAGGCCGACCGGGCGCTGTTCGGACCACCGGCCGCAGAAGTCATCGGCCCGGTGCCGTGGGCGGACATTCGCCGCGCGATGCTGGACAGCATCTCCGACTTGCTCTCGTATCTCGACGGCGACGAACGGAATGTCGTGCTCACGTTCGTGCGCATCTGGACGACGTTAGTCACGGGCGTCTTCCGGTCGAAGGACGGGGCGGCAGATTGGGCGCTCCCGCTTCTTCCGCCCGAGCATCGGCCGGTGCTCGAATATGCCAGGGCGAACTACATCAGTGGAGCCCCCGAGCAGTGGGGCCAGTTGCTGCCGCGCGTTCGACCATTTGTCGATCACGTCATTGGCGAGATCGAGAAGTCAGCCGCGCCCGAACCGCCGGCGGGCTAACAGAAGGACCATTGCCTCATGCCCTACTTGGACGCGTCACCGACGTCGCTTCAGCGGATGTTCGGGATCGACGATGGCGATCTCCCGGACGCCGCCATCGTCGTCGGCCAGTGGGGGCAGGACGGGTATTTCGAGCACGTTAGGGCGACCTGGCCGAACGTGCGGGACATCGAGGAACGTTCCGTTCTTATCGAGGTCGATGGACGCCGCATCTGGGTGAGTGTTGTGTTCGGCGCCCCAATGGCCGCGATGATCGCACACTACGCGGTGCGACTCGGGGCACGTGCAGTCATCCAAATCGGCTCGATGGGTGGGCTTGCGCCAGGCCTGAGCATTGGCGATGTCCTGGTTCCCTCGCTCGTGATTGGGCGCGACGGCGTCTCTCGACAACTGTCTCGAAACAAGCCCATAGAGCCGAGTGCGGACCTTACTGACCGTCTCGTGTCCGAACTCTCACTCAGGATTCCGGACAAGACCGTTCGACGCGGCACGCTCGTCAGCACGACGTCGATCTCCCTTGAACGCCACAGCGACATCGCCCGCTGGCAGCGGAACGGCTTTGCTGGCGTCGAGATGGAGTGCGCGGCGACAATCAGCACGGCGCGTCACTTCGGGGCTGCGACGGCGGGAGCGTTCGTGCTCATAGACAACATCGCCGACAATCACACGTTCTTCGATTTGACCGACACCCAGAAGGATCGAATCAGGGCCGCGAAGGACGTGACACTCCGAGCCTCCGTAGCCGCCGCACTCTCGTATCTCAACACCGCGGAACGCGGTTGACACATCGGCCGGTTTCGGCCATCTACTAACCAATCGGAGCAGGCATGCTCGTGGCCGGCTTTGCTGTCATTGCCCGTTCGATTCGCGGTCGATCAGCAGGTTCTGTCACGGATCCTCTATCCGAACCCAACGGACTACATGCCCAGCGTTAGAAGTCGTGGCTGAGACTGGCCACTACTGCTCCGCGCCGGATTGCTGCCGTCCGGGCGTCATCCTCGCGCCGGGGATAAGTTCCACCGGTCATCCGCTGGGATGACGCCGAGTTCACTCCGCTGGACGACCGCGGTTTAGCCGTACAGGACGACGGCGCAGACCTCCCCGACCCGTAGCTTTCGATACGACGAGACAGACGCAAGCAGCGTCCTCGAAGTGGACATCGAAGAGCGCGAAGGCAAAGGGAGATCCAAATGCGACTGGTGCGAGACCTCGGACGCCGAAAGCTCCGATCGGGCCTGACCATCACCGGCATCGCCGTGGGCATCATGGCCCTGGTGGTGTTCGGCTCGATGGCCAACAAGATGAACGCCCTGATCGGCGGCGGCAGCAAGTACTACGCCAACAAGGCCGTCGTTTCCGTCGGCTCAATGTACTCGGGCAACATCCAGCCCCTCTCCCTCTCGGACGTCAAGCGCGTCGAGGGCGTCGAGGGCGTCGGCGCCGCAATGCCGACCCTGGACATGATGCTTTCCGATACCGGCGGGGCCACCATGGGCACGCCGGAAATGATCACCGCGGACATCCCGGGCGGCGACAAGGGCTACGAGACCTTCAAGATCGACCTCGCCCAGGGCCGCACGCTCGCCACAGCGGACGCCGACAGCAAGGTCACGGTCCTCGGTTCGGACCTCGCCCGGAAGCTCAACGCCAACGTCGGTGACACCGTCACCCTGCGGGACGAGCCGTTCAAGGTTGTCGGCATCTACGCTCCCACGCTCACGGCTCCGGACAAGGACGCATACGTTCCGCTCGCGGCAGCGCAGGAACTCTTCGTCAAGAGCCTCCCGCCGCTCATCCAGGCAAACATCAACCCGTCGGTGATCGCCACCGGCATCGTGGTCTACCCCAAGGCCGGCGTCGACCCGGAAGTCCTCAAGACCCGGCTCGAGGCCATGCTCGGCAAGGACTACACGGTCATGACCGGCAAGGACTTCGACGCCATGCTGGGTAGCTTCAGCGCCATCTTCTCGATGGTCCTGACCGGCATCGCGATGCTCAGCCTCCTGGTCGGCGGCCTGTCGACGATCAACACGATGGCCATGTCGGTGGCCGAACGAACCCGCGAGATAGGCATCAAACGAGCAATCGGAGCCTCCCGCTGGCGCATCCGCCGCGAGATCGTCCTGGAGTCCGCAATGATCGGGCTGATAGCCGGCCTTATCGGACTCGGGATCGGCGCCGCGATGACGATGCTCTTCAACGACCTTGGCCGCGCCTCCGGCAACGTCCTCTTCGACCTGACCCTCGGCACGGCCCTGACGGCCATCGGCTTCTCCACCGGGCTCGGTGCAGTCGCCGGCTTCGTCCCGGCATGGGGCGCCTCCAGGCTCGACCCGGTGACCGCCCTTCGGTACGAGTGACGGCGGACGACACACCAACCCAAACCACATTGCGGGCCGCGAAAGCGGCCCGCCAGGGAGACAAAGAAATGGCACTCCTCGAAGGACGGAACCTCCGCAAGACCTACCGCCTCAGCCGCCGGAACACGGTCGAAGCCCTCAAGGGCGTCGAGGTCTCTATCGAGGCCGGCGAGATGGTCGCGATCATGGGCCCCTCCGGTTCCGGCAAGAGCACGCTGATGCACATCCTCGGCCTGCTCCACGCCCCGGACCCGAACCACGGGCCCGCCCCGGAGCTTCTGCTCGGCGGCGAGAACGTGGCCAGCCTCTCGGACAATGCCCGGACCAAGATCCGTGCCCGCCGCATGGGTTTCGTCTTCCAGGACTTCAACCTGGTCCCGACCCTCACCGCCGCCGAGAACGTGATGCTGGCCTGCGAGTACGCCGGCATCAAGGGCAAGCAGGCGAAGGTCGCCGCAGTCGAAGCCCTGGGCCTCGTCGGCCTGGCCGATCGAGCCGACCACAAACCATCCGAACTGTCGGGCGGCGAGCAGCAGCGAGTCGCGATCGCCCGGGCTCTCGTCAACAAGCCAGAGATCATCCTGGCCGACGAGCCGACGGGCAACCTCGACTCCGACCGCAGCGCTGAAGTGCTCGCGCTCTTCCGCCAGTTCAACCGCGAGCAGGGTCAGACGATCGTGCTCGTTACACACGACTCGGAAGTGGGCGACGCCTGCGACCGCGTCATCAGGATGCGCGACGGCCGGATCCGCGATCAGGGCCACCGGGCGGTGGACCAGCTCGCCGCCGGTGAGGCTGTGGCCTAGCAACTCGGAATTCGGTGCGGCGTCGCCGAGTGGTGGCGCCGCATTTTCGTGGAGGAGGAACACCATGGAGAGGGAACTCACTGGGCTACCGGACCTGAAGCGCGAACCCTGGACCGTCAGAGTCGCCGTTTGGAGCGCCCGTCACCGCTGGCCCGTGCTGGCCGGCTGGTTCGTTTTGACAATCGGACTCATGATCGCATGCGTCGCCCTCGGCGGGCAGCGGTCGCAGTCGATCATGGACAAGGGCAAGACGATCGGCGACTCGCAGACCGCCTGGAACGTCTTCAACGACGCCGGCCCAAAGACCGCGGTCACGACTGAGTCTTTCTACTTGATCGTCGAGAGCAACTCGGGGCAGCTGGACACGAAGGTCAACCGCACGGCTGTGGCCGACATGACCGCGCAGCTCCAGAAGCTGACCACCACCTACAACGGGGTCCAGACGCCCGTCTTCTACTCCGATCCGAAGAGCCAGCTCCCGCCGGTAGTGGATCCGTTCCAGCTCGTCGCCCTGGCACCCGATCAGACCGCGACCGTCATGTCGGCCGACGGCACCACTGCGATCATCACGGCGAAGATCTCCGGTGACAACGAAGAGGCCACGACCAAGGCGGACGTTATCAAGCCGCTCGCCGCGCAGTTCAAGAAGGACTACCCCGGCCTTACGATCTACGCCTTCAACAACCGCCTGATCAACGAGGACTTCGGCAACTACATCAACAGCTCGCTGGACGGGCTGCTGCTGCCGACGCTCCTGATCACGTTCCTGATCCTGCTGGTGGCGTCTCGCTCCGCGGTCGCGGCGTTCGTGCCGATCGTTCTGGCATTGAGCGCGATCATCGGCGCGATGGGCATGGTCGGCATCTACAGCCAGACGGTCTCCCCGGTCAGCCAGTACGTGGCCCAGATCGTGGTCCTGATAGGCCTGGCCGTCGCGGTCGACTACTCGCTCTTCGTGATATCGCGGTTCCGGACCGAACGCTCCACCGGGCGCGACAAGTTCGGCGCCATCGAAGTCGCCAGTTCCACGGCCGGCCGAGCCGTCTTCTTCAGCGGCATGGCTGTCATGATCTCGCTCGGCGGCCTGCTTCTGATCGACGACGAGGTCTTCAAGTCGATAGCCATCGGTTCGATCTCGGTCGTCCTGATCTCGGTATTCGGCAGCCTCACCTTCCTGCCGGCCTCGTTGTCGATCCTGGACCGCAAGGTCACGCGTCTCGGCATCCCGTTCCTTTCCCGCGACCGCGGCGAGGGACGCGGCATCTGGGGCACGATCGTACGCCTGGCCACGAACCGCGCCGTCGTCGCGGCAACGGCCGCGGCGGCGATCCTCATCCTGGTCGCGTCGCCGGTCTCCAAGCTCCAACTCGGCTCCACAACAAGCGACGTCACCACGCTGCCCCACAGCGTCGAGGGCGTCCGCGCCTGGGAGCTAATCTCCAACAAGTGGCCGCAGGGCCGCAACCTGATGATCGAGATCGTCGTCACCAACGCTCGCCAGCCGGAGACGGATGCGGCGATCCAGGCGTTCGCGGGGGCGCTCAAGCAGGGCGAAGTGAAGGGCGTCAACGCCTCCACGACCGCCATCGACTATTCCGCCGACGCCACCGTCGCGGACGTCCACGCGGCCATCCCGGGCGGACCCAACGACATCGCCAACTGGGATCTGGCGCGCAGCTTCCGGACTTCCGTGGTCCCGAAGTACTTCGGGTCGCTGAGCAACACGAAGGTCTACGTCTCGGGTGAAGCCACCTTCACGATGGACTACTCGAACTGGTACGGCGGCCAGATGCCGATCGTGATCCTGTTCGTACTGGGTATGAGCTTCCTGCTCCTGCTCGTGGCCTTCCACTCCATCGTGATCCCGCTCAAGGCGATCATCCTCAACCTGCTGTCGGCCGGCGCCGCCTTCGGAGTCCTGGTCCTGCTCTTCCAGGAGGGCTGGTTCAAGGAGTACACGGGCATACGGCCGAACGTCATCGAAGCCTGGGCACCGGCGATGATCTTCACGATCCTCTTCGGGCTCTCGATGGACTACCACGTCTTCATCCTCACCCGGGTGAAGGAAGCCCGCGACCGGGGCCTCGCGTCCACCGATGCGGTGGTCAAGGGCATCACCATCACCGCCGGCACCGTCACCAGCGCCGCCGCGATCATGGTCTGCGTCTTCGGTGCCTTCTTCACGATCCAGCTGGCGATCATGCAGGAACTGGGCGTCGGGCTGGCGGTTGCGATCCTCGTGGATGCCACGCTCGTGCGGAGCCTCCTGCTCCCCTCGTTGATGAAGCTTCTTGGCGAGTGGAACTGGTGGATGCCGCCGTTCCTGCGGTGGATCCCCCGCATCACCATCGAAGGCGAGCCCGAGGCCGTATTGGGCGCCAAGGTCGAGCCCGAGATAGGCGCCGCGGGCGCCTGACCACTGACTCCAATCCACCTGACTCCAACCGGACGACCGGCCGCCGAGCCCAGTGCGAGGCGGCGACGAGGACCGAAGCGAGCGCACCCCAGGTGCGTGAGTGAGGACCGCGGGAGCCAACGGGCCAGCCATCGGCTGGCCCGCGGAATGGGCCGGCCGACCGGCCGACGTAGACGAGCGGCGGCGCCTGCCTCCTCCGGCGCCGCCGCTTCGATTCCACGCGGACGGGCCGGCGGACGGGCTTTCAGCAATCTTCCACAGCGTCGGCCCGAGGTGCGCGTCTATGATTTGAGCGGACGGAGCCTGAGCATCCGCGACCGGGAGACCGGTCGATGATCGGGAGTCGCGGTGCCCACGGGCCGCCGACCTCCTCTCGTTCCGAGCCGTCACCATGGGGCGCCCTGCTTCCCCCTCGGCTGGGCGCCCCATTCCACCTCCAAAGCGGAGCGTCAGTGACCCTGCCTGCCTCTTCCCACGTCTGGCTCAACGGCCGGCTCGTGCCGTCGGACGGACCGCACCTGTCCGTCTACGACCGTGGATTTCAGCTCGGCGACGCCGTCTTCGAGGCGTTCCGAGCCAGGCGCGGAGTGGCCATCGAACTGGCAGGGCACCTCGCCCGCCTGCATCGCAGTCTGGCCTCGATGGCCATCGAGATGCCGTTCGCGGACGCGGACCTGGAACGCGGCATCTCGGAGCTGCTCGCCGCGAACGCCTGGGACGGCATGGAGCCGGCCGGCGACGCCGCCATCCGGTTGATGGTCAGCCGAGGCTACGACGTCACGCGGTCTGTCGTGCCGCATGCGGGAGGCACGGCCACCGTCGTGATCCAGGCCTGGCCCTTCAGCCCACCTTCCGCCGCGACACTCGCCAACGGACTTCGCCTGGTGACGAGCGTCGTCCGTCGCGATCCCAACTCACCGATGTCGGGCATCAAGACGACGTCCCGCGCGGAGCTTGTCTACGCCCGACTCGAGGCCGAGCGGGCCGGCGCGGACGACGCGGTCTTCCTGACCACGGACGGCCGCATCACCGAGGCCACTACCTCCAACGTGCTGCTTATCCGGGGCGACGTCTGCGCCACTCCGCGCCTCGGCACGGGGCTGCTTGCCGGCACGGCCAGGGCATGGTTAGTGGAGCACGGCGGGAGTGTCGGCCTGCAGATGGCGGAGCAGGACCTTCGACTCGACGACGCGTTCGCGGCCGACGAAGCCGCGATCTGTTCGAGCATCGCCGGGATCGTGCCGGTGGTGGTCCTCGACGGCCGACCTATCGGTACGGGCAAGCCCGGTCCACGGATGCTCGCCCTGCGTTCCGCCCGCGAGGACTGGATCGACGCCCATTCGATCGAGGTCGCTACGGCGCGGGCCGCAGTCTAGGACCCGCAGACACCGCCGCGCGGCGGCGCCCGAGACGAACCGGCGGCCCCGCGCCGCGAACTCGCCCACGGCTTCGGGTGTGGCTACCATTCACCCGTCGGCCGCAGCGCGCGGCCCAGAATCCGCAACCGCGACGGAGGCAGATGGAGTTGGGCAACGAGCGCGTGTCGGCGGTCGGCGGGGATCGCCTGATCCCGACCCCGGACCCGATCGCCCGCGACTACCTCCTCCTGGCACTGCGCCTCGACAAGCTGCTGCCCGGCCTGGTCGACGAGTACATCGGTCCGGCCGACATCCCCGCGCAGGTCGCTGCCGAAGAACCGTTCGCGGCGGGCAGGCTGCGCGAACAGGCTTCCTCGATGCTCTCCCGTCTCCAGACGGAGGCCCTGGAGGCGGATCGCGGGCGATGGCTGCGGGCACAGCTCGTCTCTTTGGAAGCCCAGGCAATGGCACTGGCCGGCGACCCGCTACCGTACGCGGACTGCGCCGCGTGCTTCTTTGACATCACCGCGGAAAGGGCGTCGGAGGCCGTCTTTGATGCCGCCGCCGACGATCTGGGCCGGCTGCTGCCGCCGGGCGAGGGCGGCGAGACCGTCTCCGAGCGACTCTCCGCGTGGGAGTCCCGTTTCGCAATCGATCCCGACCGGATCCCCGCCGTGGCCGACTGGGTGATGGGCGAGACCCGCGAGCGGGCCGACAGGCTTTTCGGTCTTCCGATCGGCGAAGGCATCGACAGCGTCTACATATCCGGGGAGCCGTGGACGGTCAGCAGCCGCTACCAAGGCGGGTGCCGGACCGTACTCCACGTCAACACGGACATGCTCCGAACGCCGGGCGACCTCATCCACATGGCCGCCCAGGAAGGTTATCCCGGACGCCACACCGAGCGAGCCTGGCGCGAGCGGCGGCTCATCGACGACATGGGCCGGCTCGAGGCCAGCGTGTTCCTGCTCAATACGCCCGAAGCTCTCATCAGCGCGGGCCTGGCGTATCTGGGCGAACGCATGGTTGCCTCCGACGAGCAAATGCATGCCATGCTCCTCGAGATCTACGCCCGGGCGGGTCTGGCTATCACCGCGGACCCGGGAGCCGCCTCGGATGCCGCCGAGACCCAGGTCCGTATCCGCCGGGCGGTCGGTAACCTGCGGGCGGTGACGGCCAATGCGGCCTTCATGCTCCACGCCGACGGTGTGCCCCGCGCCGAGGTCGCCCTCTACCTTCGCCACCGCCTCCTGACCACGCGCGAACGCGCGGAAGTGCAGCTCGGGCTGATCGAGGATCCGGTCTATCGGACCCAGGTGCTGGCCGCCTATCAGGGCGAGCGACTTCTTAACCGCTGGTTCGAACTGGGTCCCACCAGCGAGCGTGTCGATCGTTTCGGGCGTTTCATGCGCGAGCAGCTCACGCCCGGCTTTCTTGCCCGAGAGCTCTCCTCGATCAACTTCGGCGAAATGCCCTGGTAGATCCGCGGGCGATTCGGGCCGGCTCTCCGGACACCGCAGACTGGTCTCGCCAGCCTCGGAATCGGACCTCGGCACAGACACCGCCGTTTACCGGTGGAGGCGGTACTAAGTGCCGTCAAATTGAGGCGAGCCGGGCGGGCGGGCCGGTCGACGCCGTTCGGGCCGATGATTCGGACGCTCCAAGCGGTGGATTCACGCGAATCTGGAGCATTGCCACGCAATCGGCCGAGATTTCGGCAACGGGAGTTGCTTGCCAACATCCCGGGCCCGGCCCAGTCCCACATAACACCGCCCGGGCCCGTACACGGTAGGACCTGCGCAGGTCGAGCGGCCGGCGCCTCTTCCACGGCACTCCGCACGGTGCTAGTCCAGGTCGAGCGGCCGGCGCCTCTTCCACGGCACTCCCCGCGGTGCTAGCGCCGCCAACCGCTGCGGCTCGCGACGGCTGCGGCTAGACTTGGCCGCGTGACAGAGAGCCGCGACTCCAGCACCGTCCCTGCCGAAACCGCCGTGCCCCTCCCGGACGAGACCGCCGCCACTCACCCGGCCGCGCCAATTCCCGCCGCGCCCGACGAAACGAGCGCGGCCACGCCGGTGGCTACGCTCGCGCCTGTGGAACCAGCGCCGGACGTCGCGGAGCCGGACGCCGCCACGCGATCGCTCGCTGTAGTTGCACTCGAGGACCGCCACCCCAACCTTGGCCTCGCCCCGATCAGCCGTACCGCGGGCTACCCGGCCGCTGCCGAGAAGCTCCGGGCAGACGTCCTGCGCAGTTCGGCCGCCGCCCTCGAGTCCGCCGTCCAGGTGGACCCGACTATCCGGGCGCGCTACAACGAGGCCGCCCTCCGGCAACTCCTACGTGACGGCGAGTTGCTCGTGGAGCGCCTTTCGATGTGCCTGGCCAGCGACACGACCCGCTGGCTTGCCGAATACGCCGAGTGGATCTGCCCCATCTACCGCCGCCGCGGCGTGCCACTCGCCGACCTCAGCGCACTCTGCTTAGGAATCCGCAAAGCCGTCGCCCCCTTGCTGACGCCTGACGAACTCGAGACCGCCACGCGGTCGCTCGAAGCCGCCATGGCCGTCTTCAAACGGAACAGCCGGCTGGGCGGCGACCGCCACAAGCGGAACGCGCTCTGGAAGTGGATGTACCGCGGCGTCTGATCGAGCCACTCCCCCAGGCCGGCGGCGCGCGCCGGACCTTCAGCATTCGGAGGCCCAGATGACGATCAAGTGGGTGAAGGTCGATCCGCTCGTCATGCGCGGCGAGCCGTTCTGCTACAACACCCGCCTGACGGTGCGGCAGCTTCTCGAACTCCGGCGAGACGGCCACAGTGTCGCCCAGCTGCTGGGCGAGCATCCTGAGCTTCGTCTTGTCGGCATCGCCCAGGCCTATCGCTACGCCTCGGAGCATCGCGACCTCTACGGCGAGTTTTTCGGCGCCGATGGCGCCCTGATCGGTCCCGGCTTCAACGACGCCGAGGCTGCCGGCCTGGTCGAGGGCCTGCGCATCCCGGGCGTGGTCGTCGGCGGAGTACCGACAGCTGGAACCGGCGCCTGACCCGGGGCGGCCGCGGATTCGACTATTCCGAGGAAACTGGTAGGATATCGACCGCCATGAGCGATCCCATTGCGGCTATCGCCGCCACCACTTCTTCAGACTCCACCGCCGCTTCCGCGACCGACGCGCCCGCGGCGCCCGCCTTCGACCCCGGACGCCGGGCCACCGAGCTGGCGATCCTGGATGCCCTCCGTTCGGTTGTAGACCCGGAGCTGGGTATGGACGTCGTCGAACTCGCGCTGATCAGACAGATCGTGATCGGCAGTGAGTCGTCCGAAATCAAGATGATCCTGACCACGCCCTTCTGCCCGTATGCCGGATCGATGGTCCAGCAGGTCAAGGATCAGGCCGAGTCGGTGCTGGAGCACCCGGTCAAGGTCACTCTGCTGGCCGAGCGTTGGGATCCACGCGATGCCGGCCTCACGTGGTGAGGTTCCGGATAAGCTGAGGGGGAGATGACGGACAAGCCGGAACGCAAGTCTGCGGTCGCCACGAAGCGCGGCGACGACGGCACGACGGGGTTGCTCTTCGGCGGCGACCGAATCTTCAAGGACGACCCTCGGACCGAGGCCTTCGGGGCCGTCGACGAGGCCATCGCAGCCTTGGGCGTCGCCCGAGCGGAACTCGGTCTCAAGGCCCAGTACGGAACTGTGCCGCGCACCCTGGACCGCCTGCCCGAGTTGATCCTGCGGTTGCAGCGCGAGCTGTTCGTCGTGGGGGCCGAGCTTGCCACGGCCCCAGACGCGGCCGACCGCCAGAAGCCCGGCGAAACGCGCGTCACCGCGGCCATGGTCGATGGCCTCGATGCCGTGCTGGCCGACACCGAAGCGTCGGTGGAACTGCCGCGCGAGTTCGTGGTCCCCGGCGAGACGCGACTCTCCGCGTACCTGGAGATGGCCCGCACGATCATCCGGCGGGCCGAGCGCCGCGCCGTTGCCCTGCGCCGGGCCGAACGCGTCGGCGACGACAACCTGCTCGCCTACCTCAACCGGCTCGCAGACCTGCTCTGGATCCTTGCCCGCGCCGCGGAGCAGTGGGAATCTCGAGCCGCCACTCCGTCCAGGACCGCCGGGCGCCACGCTCGGGACGCCGCGGAAAGCTAGTTCGGCTGGCCGCGACACACCGTGACGGCCGAATGCGGGCCGGCAGCGATTGATACGATCAGCAAAGACCGATGGCCGGGATACGGCCAGCGTGCCGCAACACCGCGTCCATCCCTGCAGACTCGATCAGAGGCCACCGATGAGCAACGACTCTCGATACTCGGGCGGCTCTTACGCCGCCGACCAGTATGGGGTGCGGCCGGCGGCCGCTCTGTCCACTGCGTTCCTGAGCCAGGCCTTCATGTGGATGTTCCTCGGCCTGCTCCTCAGCGCGTTCATCGCCTTCCTCGTCCAGAACGGCACGACGGTCACGCCCTACGGCGTCACCGGCGGGCTCGCCGAAACCGTTATCAACCTGTGGCTGCCCCTGATAATCGCCGAGATGGTTATCGGCATCGGCCTGCAGGTCGCCATCACGAAGATCAACGCCCTCACCGCGCTGGCCCTTTTCTTCGTCTATGCCGCCCTCAACGGCCTGACCTTCGGCGTCATCGTGATGGCGGTGGAGGTCAACACCGGCACTTCGGCGACTGTATTCGAAGCCTTTATCTGCGCGTCCGCGATGTTCGGCGGAGCGGCCCTGTACGGAGCCGTCACCAAGCGCTCACTGACCAACATGTTCGGCTACCTGGCGATGGCCACGTGGGGCTTGTTCGTCGCGATCCTGCTGAACTTGCTGCTGAATAATGGCGTCATCGATACGGTCATCTCGATTGCCGGCGTGATCATCTTCACCGCCCTCACCGCCTCCACTGTGCAGCGCATCGCGCGCGGCCAGTTCGCCGCGATGACCGGATCGATGGAGAAGGCCTCGGTTCTCGGTGCGCTGCTCCTCTACCTCGAATTCGTGAACATCTTCCTGTTCCTTCTGCGACTCTTCGGCGGCGGCGGACGGCGCTGAACCTCGGCCGGCACCCAAGCTGGCGCCGGGTGCATCATTCGCGTCGTGAGTTCACTCGGCCGAACAACCGACAACCGTCTGCGCGCGCCCGTGTTTGCCGCGTTTGTGGTGGCGCTTGTAGCCGCCTGCGGCAGCCCCAGCCCCACTGTGCCCGCGTCTTCGGCCGCTCCATCGGCGGCGACCACGGGACCAACTGCTTCGGCCGTGGCGTCGGCCGTCGCGTCGGCCGTCGCGTCGGCTTCGCCCTCGGCCTCGCCGCTTGAGTCGATCAATCCGGTGCCGGTCTCGCAGCTTGTTGCCCCGACCGCGCCCGCGGCTCACCTCGACGCAGCGACCGCTAAGGCCCTTCAAACCGCGCTTACCGGCGTGCGGACCGGCGGTGCTTATCCGGGCGTTTCCGCGGCGATCGTGTTCCCGGACGGCTCGGTCTGGACGGGTCAGTCGGGCACGGCGGTCCTCGCTACCAGGACCGCCGTCGCGGCCGACACGCTGTTCTCGATCGGCAGCATCAGCAAGACCTTCGTCGCGGCCCTGGCCGGGCGGCTCGCCTCGCGCGGCACGATCTCGCTGGACGACCCGCTCTCCAAGTATGTGCCGACGTTCTATCTAGCGGAGAAGATCACGCTGAGGCAGCTGCTGAACCACACCAGCGGGATAAAGGACCTGTTCGCCATCAAGGCCATCACGGACGCGATCCTGGCCAAGCCCGCCCAGACGTGGACGCCGACCCAGTTGCTGACGATGGTCGGGAAGTCGCGATATCCATTTGCGCCGGGCAAGGGCTACTGGTACTCCAACACGGAATACGTGCTGCTCGGCGTCGCGATCGAGAAGGCCACGGGCAGGACCGTGGCGGACCTGGTCCGCTCGGAGTTCCTGGCACCGCTCGGCCTCGACCACACGTTCTTGCAGACCGAAGAAGCCGTCACAGGGGCCGAAGCGCACGGCTACTGCGCGGGGACGGCACCGGGCTGCAGCAGTTCACGGGCAGCCGCATCGAAGCCGCGTGACAACACCGCCGGCGCGATGCTGCCGTTCACGGCCGAGGCCAGCGCCGTCGGGGCCGCCGGAGCCTTCGTCTCGACCGCCTCGGACATCGCCCGCTGGACCGAGGCCCTCTACAGCGGCCGGGTCCTCGACGAAGCGGCGCTGGCGTCGATGGTAGACATCTCGCAGACGCAGGGCTTCAAGGCGCCTTGGGTCCCGGGATGGCTCTACGGCCTGGGCACGGAGGAAGCCACGATCAACGGCCACGTGGCCTGGGGCCACCGCGGCCATCTC
>PMJT01000047.1 GCA_003158495.1 Chloroflexota bacterium
TCCGGCCGGGGTACGGTCGCCGCGATGGTGTGCCGATGGCCATCAGATCGCCTTCATCTCGCGTCGCCGCGGCTGGGATCAGCTGTGGCTCGTCGAGGCGCCCGTGCCACGCCGTGGCCGCCCGTCCACTCGACCCCGCCCGGCCGAACCCGTTGCGCTGACGGCGACTGGAATAGACGTCGAGGACTTCGTATGGTCGCCCGACGGCCACTTCATCGCGGTCACGTCGCAGCGGCTACCGGACCTGCTGACTATGCAGATCCACGTCGTCCAGGTCGCCTCGGGCGAGGAGCGGCTTCTTGCCGGGGACACGGCCTGGGAGACCGGGCCGCGCTGGCTGCCGGATGGATCCGGTCTGCTCATGGTCTCGGACGAGGACGGCTGGTTCCAGGTCGTGCTCATCTCCGTCCAAGGAGAGCGCACCGTCCTTACTTCGGGGCAGCGCGAACACGGCGAGCCGGGTGGCGGCTGGGGCTGGGTGCCGCTGCCTTCGCCCGACGGCAGGCGGTTCGCCAGCGTGGAGATCCGCGACGGCCTCGTCGGCCTGCTCGTCAAGGACCTGCCGCACGTCACCGGCTCGGAGGTCGCCGCCGCTACGGTCGCCGCGGACGCAGCCAGCAGCACTGACTCCGAACCTCGTTCCGCCCCTCGATCGGGCGCCATCAACCCGTTCGAAGGCGTCTGGATCGCAGCGGGCTGGCTGCCGGATTCATCGGCACTCCTCGCCGTCGGTTCGAGCGAGCGCGCGCCGGAAGACCTCTGGCTGCTGCCGACGCCGGAAGCCCTGGCGGAGGGGGTCAAGCCGAGGCAGCTCACACACTCACTGCCGACCGTAGTCGACGCCGCTCACTTCTCCGCAGGAGCGCGCATCGTCTTCAACGCTNNGTGACGGGCTGGGTATCGAAGGGAGCCTTTACCTGCCCGCGACTGCCGTTGGGGAGGAGGCGACGCGCGTTCCCTGCGTGATCCATTCGCACGGCGGGCCCACTCACCAGTCCTTCCGCGATTGGTTCCCGTTCCGGCAGCTCGTGATCGAGGCTGGGATGGCGTTCCTGTCGGTGGACTTCCGCGGCTCTACCGGCTACGGCCGCGAGTTCCGGTGGGCCAATCGTGGCGAGTGGGGCCACGCCGACGCTCTCGACGTCATCGACGCCGCGAACTGGGCCGCGGCCCAGCCATGGTGCGACGGCCGCCTGGCCCATTACGGGGCCTCGTACGGCGGCTATATGACGCTGTGCGTTCTCACAGAAGCGCCGGGCCTGTGGCGCGCCGGGCTGGACCTCTACGGCGACTCCGAGATCGCGGAGAGCTATCGCCACGGCGACCGACCCGGCCGAATCGATCTCGAGCGGATGATGGGCAAACCGGACGACCCCGAGTCGGCGCCGGCCTTCCGCCGCGGTTCGCCGCTCTACCGGGCCGAACGCATCGAGGCGCCGCTGCTGATCCTCCACGGGCGCAAGGACAAGCGCGTCACGCCGCTCATGACGGAGAAGATAGTCGAAGCCCTCGAGATCGAGGGCAAGCACTACCA
The DNA here is from genome assembly GCA_003158495.1 of Chloroflexota bacterium. Taxonomy (GTDB): domain Bacteria; phylum Chloroflexota; class Limnocylindria; order Limnocylindrales; family CSP1-4; genus Fen-1039. The sequence continues at coordinate 1,535 of PMJT01000047.1, forward strand.
GGTCCACTGGTACGACGAGGAGCAGCACGGCTGGAAGAAGCGCGAGAACCGTCGCGATGCCTGGAAGCGCTGCCTGGACTTCCTGCGCCGGCACTTGCTGGAGCAGGTGGACGAGGACTGAGGAGGGGGTCTGCCGATGTGGGGACGGCGACGTGGCATGAACCTGGTCGACACGCCTGAGTTGGACGGCTTTTTCGAGCGGCTCGACAGGATGACTGCGGAACAGCTGCTCGCCATGCGGGCCGCATGGCACTCGATCCCGGTTGTCGAGCACGAGCAAGCCTGGGCGGCCGTTCGCGCAGTCGGAGCTCGCTACGCGGTCGACAAGGAAGTCGACCGAGTGCGAGACAAGGCGATGGCCTGGAGCACTCGCGGCAACAACGGCGTGCCCTACCTCCAGAGCAGCGACATCGGCAGGCTGCAATCCCGGATCGAGGCCGGTGAAGCCGTGGTCGATGCGGCCCTGGCGATCGCACTCGGCGACCGCCTCGACCATCGGACGCGCGACGCGCTCCTCGGTCCCTGGATCCGGGCCACCGACACGCAGGAGTAGACGGCGTCCCGCACCCTCAGCCGCGAGCCGATGTAGGCTGCGTTCGTGGCAGATTTACGCGTCGAGCTGCTTGCTCTCGAGGATTGTCCCCACCTCGAAGGGGCGCGGCGCGACCTCGAAGCGGTCCTTCGCAAGGGCATAATTGAAGTCCCGATCCAGCTCATCTTCGTGACCGGACCGGAGGACGCCGAGTTCCTGCACTTCCAGGGCTCGCCGACGATCCGGATCAACGGCGATGACGTCGTGCCCCAGCCGGATCTGCCCGTGGCCATGGGCTGCCGCATCTACAGGGACGCCGAGGGCCGAATGCAAGGCTGGCCGCCGATCGAGGCGATCCGAGCCGCAGTCGACGCCCACCGCCGCGGCCGGCTCGAATCCTTCCAGCGCGACGAGGCGGCCAAAATCGCCGAGTTCGCGCGCGAAGCCGATGCAGCCGAACCCTCGAACATACCCAATCGAGTCCCGCCGAACGGCTGAAGCCAAAAGGGCACAAGGATGACCGTCGCCGAGAACGTCCGTCTGCTGCCGAATCGTGCCATGCGATCGGTCCTGATCTCGCTTTCCCACCGCCGCTCGCTGGCGCGCCTGGCTGTCCGCAGCCCACTGACCCGACCGGTTGTGGGCCGCTTCGTCGCCGGTCAGACGCTCGAGGAAGCGCTGCCAGCCATCGGCACCCTCAAGCGGGCCGGATTGCGAACGACCGTCGACGTCCTGGGGGAATCGGTGACCGAGAAGGAGCAGGCCGTCGCCGCAGTCGAGACATACCTGGACACGATCGCGGCGCTCTCCGGGCGCGGTCTCGACATCAACGTCAGCCTCAAGCTGTCGCAGATGGGCCTGGCGATCGGCCGCGAGTTCTGCCTGGCCAACGTCGTACGAGTGCTGGACGCGCTCAGGGGCGTGGACGGGTTCCTGCGCATCGACATGGAGGACCACACCTGCACGGACGTGACCCTCGACATCTGGCGGGCGGCCCACGACGCGTACCCGAAGGTCGGCGTGGTGATTCAGTCGGCGCTGCGTCGCAGTTCGGCGGACGTGAACATGATCCTCGCCGCGGGCGGCACGGTTCGGCTGTGCAAGGGCGCCTACGCGGAGCCGAGCAGCGTTGCATACAAGACCAAGGCCGCGGTCGACGCCAACTACGCCCGGCTGATGGAGCGGCTGTTTGTGTCGGGTTCGTACGCGGCGCTGGCGACGCACGACCCGAGGCTCATCGCAAAGGCGATCGAGATCGCCGAACGCGAGGGCATCGGCCCCGAGCGCTTCGAGTTCCAGATGCTGTACGGCATCCGCCGCGACCTCCAACGAACGCTGCTGGACCGCGGGTACACGGTCCGGATCTACGTGCCGTACGGTGGGGAGTGGTATCCGTACTTCATGCGCCGTTTGGCCGAACGGCCGGCAAACGTGGGCTTCATGCTTCGGGCGCTGGTCAAGGAAGAGGGCCGGAGGCTCCGCGGCAGGTAGGCGAAGAGGCGTCGGTGCGCAAGATCTCATCGATCAGATAGGCACCGAGAACGGCATCACCCAGCACGTCGCAAATGAGCCCGACGACGCGGCCGGCCGGATCCACGGCCGCTACTCCACGGGCTGGCGGAGGACGGTCTTGAGTTTCGCGGGATCGGTCTGGCGGGGGTCGCCGAGGTAGATCTCGTGGTGGGCGCCCCTCGGACGGAGGCCCTGGGCGGCTATGAAGGCGTGGAGGCGTTCGATCGTCGGGCGTTCGTCGGCGTAGGGGCCGATGTGCATGATCTGGGCGCAGCGGCCTTCACGCCAGCGCTCGAAGCGGAGGCGACCCAGGGGTTCAGAGTCGCCCTTCTTGCGCCGGACCTCGGCCGTGGCTTCATCGAAGGCGGTTGGCGTGACTTCGTGCGAGACGGCCATCAGGACTCGCCAGCCCCATTGCTCCTGCGGGACGTTCATGTCGAAGCCGAAGTCCTCGTTCGTGAACCACAGTGCCTCGAGCGGCAGGATCGGCATGAAGCAGCCTTCCCGCTTGAGCTTGAACTTGATCGTGTACACGACCGGGAAGATCGCCGCGAAAGACTGCTGGAACTCGGTGGTGGGTTGGGTGGCCGACTCCTCGGGTGCGCCGTGGCCGTCGATCATGAGGTAGCCGAGTTCCGGGACGGCGACGAGAACGGGTTCCCGGGGCGGATTGAACAGCGGCGACAGGGCCTTCTTGAGATCGGCTCCCGAAGTCGTTGTGAGATCTAGCTGGGCAATGGTCATCGCGTTCCCTCCTGTGGCGTTTACGCGACCATTTCTACGCTCTCGCCCAGGGTGAGAGTCAAGCCCTGGCGGTCGGCTCCGCTTCCAGCGCGGCGGCAAGCTGCCGGCAGTGCTCTTCGAGGTGGCCGGCGAGCATGACGTCGACGATCTGCTTGACCGTCATCTCTCCGCGGATCTTGTCCAGGCCGCGCCGCGAGACCTGGCGTTCGTCGAGTTCGAGCAGCCGGCGCAGGACGCGCTCCAGCGAGTTGTCCAGCCGGGCGTACAACTCGTGGGTCGGCAGCGTCCGGTCCCGATCGACCGTGAGAGTCCGGACTAGGTCCGTGGGCTGGCGACCGAACGGTACCGGCTCGACGGGCCCGACGAGCACCCGCTCGATTTCACCGAGCCAGTAGGGGAGGATCTCGTCGACGTGGGCGAGCACCTCTCGGGCAACCCACTCGCGGCGGCGCGGTAGCGACTCCGGCGCCGGGGAGCTCAGCTCGACCCGGTTTCGCAACCGGACCAGGTTGTCCCTGGCCGTGCGCATTCGTTCGACCTGTGAATACAGGATCGCCATCGTGTCGCCTTTTCTCCCCGCCGGGCCGGGCGATCATGCCGGCCGCATCTTCGCGAAGAGTAACGATTCCCCGGCCGAATGCGAGCCCGGACATGCGGCGGTTCGTGCGTGCAACGTGCCCGTTTCGCCCGTGCAACGGGTCGGCCGGCTGGCCGCCGAATCCCGGCCCCCGCGACTTCGGGCTTGGGCGGCCGCGCGCCAGACTCCCTACGGCTCTTCCAGCACCACCGGCCGCGATTCCGAGGGCGTCGCGAATTGGGCCAGAAGGACGCCCGAGAGCACAATCGCGGCCCCGACAACCCGGATCGGGGCGAAGGCTTCGCCCAGGAACGTGATGCCGAGGAAGATGACGACGATCGGCTCCACCGTCGCCATGAGCGATGCCTGGGCGGCGCCGATCCTCGCCGCGGACGCGTAGAAGGCCTGGATCGCGATTGCCGCCGCGAAGATCCCGATGCCGATGAGGCCCGGCCAGGCGGCGGCGGGGATCTGGTTCGGCAGCATCGGCTCACGGGTGACGATGCCGATGACGATCGAGGCCGCCCAGGTTCCGCTCATCATCACGGCACCTGCGACCGCGGGCGGCACCTCGGCGCCCTTGCCCTTGGATCGCATGTCGGCCGTCTGGCCGGGCCGTTCGCCGGCGGTCCACGCCGTGAAGACGATGTAGCCGGAGTAGAAGACGGGCGATAGCAGGGCCAGGATGATGCCGCCCTGGTTGGTATTGGGGTTGACGCCGCCGATCGTGAGGACCGTGCCGAGGATCACGATGGCCAGCGATCCCCAGGCCAGCTTGCCCTCGAACCGATAGCCGAGGCGAAGCGAAATGACCGCCACGAGAGCTGGGTATGCGCTCATGAGAAGGGCGACGAGCGAAATGTCGATCTTCTCGATGGCGGCGTAGTACACGCTCGCATTGACGACGAAGAAGGCGCCGTTGAAGAGCAGACGGGCCACGGTTCGGCGATCGAGCTCCAGCAGGGCCGCCCGGGCGCGCGGCTGGGCGAAGAGCCAGAGCCAGCTGACGAGCGTCGCGAAGGCGAAACGCCACACCAGCATCGCGATCCAGTCGACCCCGGCCGGGTAGACATAGGCCTTGAAGAAGAGCGGTCCGGTGCCGTAAGCGGCGCCGGCCAGCGCCCCGAGGCCAATCCCAACGATGCGGCGTCGATCCATTTGACAAGGCTATCAGGAGGTGGCGGAAGCTCGCTGGGTACCTGCCTGAAAGGGTGGTACCAGGAGGCACGAGCCCTGTGACCGGACGCACCGGTGCGTTGACAGGGCGCACGATGCGTTCGCAGTACTACCGGCCCCTCCGCCGGACCCCTCCATATCGACTACCGCCCGAGTACCTATCGTGCGGTACGAGTGAGTCATATGCCCCTGCCAGCCCGGCGCATAGCATCTCGGCAAGAGGTGGTCGAATGACCACAACGTCTGAGGTCGGATGCGATGACTCGGGCCCGCGAACGCTGCCCCCGCTGCGGAAGGCGCCTGGTAAGCACGCGCTTCGACACGACATTCCGACTGCCCGATCGCAGCGAACGCCTCTGCTTCGGCATCCCGGGCGGCCTGTGCGAAGACTGTCACCAGCTTTACATCGATCCCGAGCTGATCGAACTCCTCGATCTCGGCCAGGGTCGCTGCGTCTTCGCCATCGAGAGTGACCTCGTCGTCCAGGAGCAGGCCTGGTCAAGCGCCGACTGACAGTCGGGCTCTCTCGATCCTTTGGTGACCGAGCCTTTTCCGTACGCCCTTCTGTTCGCCGTGCGAAAGCGCCGGCCGAAGGTCCTCGGTATTGAGTCGGATACAGCACGCGATGTAATGGTCCGACTTGACAGCTCTACCTGGGACCTATGATCCGCGGGTGGTGGTACCCCAAAGACGAGAAGCCGTGTCGCTCAAATACCCGCCGAAGCCAGTTCCCGGCGATCGAGTCGCAATCGTGTCGCCTTCGAGCGGTCTGCCCGCGATCCTGCCGCTTCCGTACGAGCTCGGCCTGCGCCGGTTACGGGAGGAATTCCGCCTCATCCCTGTGGAGTACCCGACCACGAGAGTAATGGACGCGGACCCACGCGACCGGGCACGAGACGTCGAGGCTGCGTTCGCGGATCCGACTATCAAAGCCGTGATCACCTCGATCGGCGGAGACGACCAGATCCGGATACTTCCTTATCTCGACCGCGACCTGCTCGCGGCCAATCCAAAGCCCTTCTTCGGCTACAGCGACAACACGAACCTCATCGTCTACCTGTGGAACACCGGGCTTGTCGGCTACTACGGCAGCTCGGTCATGTACCACCTCGGCCGGCCTGGCGCGCTCCACCCTCTTTCGACCGACTCTCTCCGTGCCGCGCTCTTTACGACTGGCGAGTACGAGCTCCATCCGGCGACGACCTGGCGTGACGAGGACTGCGACTGGGCCGATCCGGCCAGCTTCGAGTTTGATCCGCACATGAAGCCCGCCGAGGGCTGGAAATGGCACAACGCCGAACGCCTGGTTGAGGGAACAACGTGGGGCGGCTGCCTCGAGGTGCTTTCGTGGCTTGCGATGGCTGATCGCGAGATCGCGGCTCCTGAGGCTTACGAAGATTGCGTGCTACTTCTCGAGACTTCCGAAGAGATGCCCACGCCGGCGTACGTCGCGTACGTGCTCCAGTCGTTCGGCGAGCGCGGAATTCTCGGCCGACTTGCGGCGGTCGTCGTTGCTCGTCCAATGACCGCATCTGAGCCGGATCCCGAAGCTCGTGCGAACTACGGTCCCCATCTCGAGGCGTCCGTCATGAACGCGGTCTCTCGTTACGCGCCCCAGGCGCTCGTCGTGACGAACGTCGATTTCGGCCACACCGACCCACAGTTGATCATGCCCATCGGCGGTCACATCCGCCTCGATGGGACGAGCCGCCGGATCTGGGTTACCTACTGAAAGCGGCCCCAATAACTTGACTGCGACCGACCGCTCGCCGAGGCTTGGCGTCATGTCATCGCCCGGCAGAACAAACGAACTACGGCCCGTGGGGCCGGTCGACACGACCAGGCATTCTTCGTCCGCTGCACCGCGAGTTGATCGCGCTCCTGCGGAGCCTGGACGCGGCGGTTTGGAAACCACCAACCACTTCCGCCCACATGGAACGTCACTCAGGTCGCGGCGGATCTCCTCCACGGTGACCTGCGCGAGCTGTCTGCCTCTCGAGCCCAGGGCCACGAGGAAGCCGAAGTGCTGGGCTTTGCCGAACTCGTCGAGATCATCGAGGCGGACAACGCCCGCGGGGTCGAGTTCGTCTCGCGTCTGAGTCCGCGCCTCCTTACCGATCTACCCGAAGTCACCGGTCCTTGGGTCGCCGCCCTTTTCGCCAAATTGCCGCCCGAAAGCCCTTCAGCGACCAACGTCGCCTGGGCGAACGAAGCCACATCCCTTCAGTGCGGCTTCGAACACCAATCTAGCCACCTCGGATTGGATGGGAGCGGCGTCGGCCATGCCGGGCGGCGGCCACGGACTTGCAGGCCGGGCGGACGACCGGACTTGCGCGGGCGGCGCACAATCGAGCGCAATGAACAAACCAGAACCCCCGGCCGAGGGCCCGGTGCCGGAGGGGGACGCGCTCCCGTCGCGACCCGCGGCAATGTGCCGTGGGCAGGGCCACTTGATCGTCTACGGAAATCCGGCTTTCCTGGCGGCGTTTGGCGCGCAGGCCGTCGGCATGCCAGCCCGTGAGAGTCTCGTGTCTCTGCCTGCGTCGGCCTTTGCCCTGCTGGACCTGGTCCTCGCCCGCGGCAAGCCGCTGGCCAAGTGGATCAAGCTCGACGACGCGGACTGGCGGTTGACCGTCGCCCCGCGCACCGACCCGAGCGGTGAGGTCTACGGAGTCTCGTTCCACCTGCGCGCCCGCTCCGACGTGTCATCGGTTCCCGCCGAGCAGGGTTGACGCGGGCCGGCGGGCTGGAACGGCGACTCCAACCGGTTGGGCGGGCTTGTGCGGGGCGCGACAATGGTCCGAATATGCCGCCCGTCCGGCTCGCCGCTTCGCCGCTTCGCGGCCGGTCCACACTGGGAGTGATGATGTCGACAGAAGATGAGGGCGCCGGGAGCGGTGAATCCACGATCGACTCGGCCTGGTACGACGGCGTAAGCGGCTGGCAGCCCCTGTCGCGGACCTTCATCGAACGCGAACTCGGCAAGTCGAACCCGGACTACCGCTCGCTCGCCGATCGACTCGCCGGCTACTCCGCGGCCGAGCGTCATGCCGGGTGGATCGGGGTGGCACAGTCCGCGCCGCTCCGGATGGCCCGGACTCGGGCATACCTAGAGGCCCTCCACAACGACCCGCACCCCACCTCGGTGGCCTGGGGCTGGCTCGACGGTGACTTCGACCTGATGGAGAGGGTCGAGCACGTGCTGGGCCCGGACGACCCCCACACGCCGGAGACGGTCGAGGTGCTGCGGAGTCGGCTCGGGTCGATCCTCGAGGTGGGCGGGGCCGAGCTGCCGGTGCCCGCGGAGCCCGAACCGGCCGCTGAGGCAGCGGCTGTGGCAGCGGCCGACGAGCCGGCCGCGGAGCCCGAACCGGCCGCTGAGGCTATACCGGGGAGTGGCGGAGATTCCACGCCCGTCGACGCCACACCGGGCGGCGACGAACACGTCAGTCCCGACGCGGACACCACCGCGGCCGACCAGGCCTGGGCTCAACTCACCGCGTCAGACCCGGAGCCGGCCGCGTCTCAGCCCGCAGGGGTCGGGGGACCGAACCAGTCGCCCGCACCGGCACCCGAGGCTCAGTCCGCGGCTCCGGTATGGCTGCCCACACACTACGTCCCGCGCGAGGGCATGCCGGCCTGGGACTACCCCGATCCGTCTCGTCCGCCGCGGGTGATGCTCAACGCGGGGCTCGGAGTCGTGATCGATGAAGTCGCGGGCGACTGGGCGCTCGTTCGTGCAGTGAACGGGTGGAAGGGCTGGGTCGACGGCCGGCGTCTCTGGCCGCGCTCCTGATCGCGCCGATTGCCAGGCCTGGCGCGCGGCGGTGTGGCAGGCCGGCTCCGCTCAGCGCTGACTCGGGCGCCGCACCTTCTCCGCGATCCAGAGGCTGACAGCCGCCCGGCGGCGCAGGTCGCCGCCACCGGCGTGGCCCTTGAGCGTCGCGTCCAATTCGAGCAGGCCGTCCAAGGCCGCATCCAGCTCGGGCAGAGTCCACGTGCGGGCCTGTTCGGCCAGCTTCTCGGCGACGTACGGGTTCAGCTTGAGCGTCCGCACGAGTTCCCGCGCCGGAGTGCCCTGGCCCAGCAGGTCGGCGACCTCGATCAGCTGCTTGACGCGCCGGTGCAAGTGCGTCACGAGGAGCGGGGCCGGCACATCGTCGAGCCGTTCGGCCAGTTCCGCGGCCTCGGCCGCGCGTCGCAGCCCTATGGCGTCGAGGAAGGCCCACGTTGATCCGGGCACGACGTCGGCGACGAGGGCCTTGACGTCTTCCGGGACGATCTGGCCGTCGAGGCGGTACAGGGCCAGTTTCTCCAGCTCCGCGACGGCCAGCTCGCCCTGCCGGCGGCGGTCGACGTCCCGCTCGCGCACGTTCGCCCCGACGCGCCGGGCGAGTTCCGCGGCCGCGGCCGCCGAGATGTGGATGCCTCGCTCGTGGGCCCGGTCGACGATCCAGTGGGCCATGCCGTCCTGCGTGGGGGCGCGAAACTCCCGCACCTCTCCGCCGGCCGCCGCCACGGCGTTTCGGAGGTTCTCGAGCGATGCGGGCCGGCGGGCCGTGCCGTCGACGCTGTCGAGGAACGCGAGGCCGTTGCCCGTGGCCACTGCCTCGAGCGCCTGCGCAAGCGCTGCGGCGAGCGGCTTGCTGACCACGAGCGGCGCCGGCTCCGACACCACGACGAGCGTCCCGCCGCCGAAGAGCGTGGCCGTAGCCACCTTCTCGGCGATTTCCGCGGCGGAAGTCGTTGCGCCGGTGAGGCGAAGGCGCTCCAGCGGGGGACCGCCTTCGGCGAGTTGCACGGCCAGGCCGTCCGGGGCGTGGTTGACGCCGTAGGCGTCGTCGCCCCAGTAGTAGCCGAGCGGCGCAGTCGGCGGCATCAGGAGCCACCTGTTGCGGCATCGGCGGCGGCAACGCCGAGCCGGCGCGCCCCGGCGAATGCTCGGCCCGTCCACGCCAGGCGCGCGACGTCGACCGGCCGGATATCGGCCAGCCGGCAGACCCGTCGCTCTATCTCCTCTGCCCGGCGTTGCACGGAGGCGAGCGTCTCGGCCGACCAGCCATCTCGTGCAGGTCCGGCTCGTTCGGCCAACGGATAGCGGCGCTCCCACGATGCGAACCGCTCGGCCATCGACTCGACATGCTGACCGGCCCGCTTGTCGGCGTAGGCCACGATCAGGGCCTCGGGAGACGCCGACGAGATCCAGCGCTCGAACCAGTCGGCGTCGGCGAGACGGGTCACGGGGTGGCCGACGATCGCCGGTCCCAATTCCGGGTAGCCGCGACTCGCCAGGTATGCCGCCGACCCTTCGGCGTGGGCGAGCCCGGCGACGAGCGGCTTGACGAGTTCCAGCTTATCGACGTCATGCAGCAGCGCGGCCGCCTCNNGCCGTCTCCGCGACGGCTCGAGAGTGGCGCAGGTGCCATTTCGGAGGATCGAGCGACAGAAGCAAGGCCGCGCTCTCGCGACGGTTCGGGACGGACATCGATCGAATCGTACAGCCCGCCGGACCGCGCGGCTGCCGACCCCGAGACGCCGGGCGTGGGTTCGGCCGGCGCTCCACGCGATGTCCTCACCGTCACCGACGTTCTGTCGATCGTGGTCTCGACCGTGCCTTCCTGGTCAGTGCGGGCGACCCGCGAGGAATGGGCCCGCAGACGTGCCATGGTGGCCGCGTTCGGGTGACCGTAGGTGTTCTTCGCCCCGACCGAAACGACGGCCACTGCCGGCTGAATGGTGGCCAGCAGCACATCCGACGAGGCCGTCGCGCTGCCGTGGTGGGCGACCTTGAGCATGTCGACTGTTGGGAGCCCGCGCTGGACGAGGATCGGGTCGACGTCCTCCTCGGCATCGCCGGTCAGCAGGAACCGTCGACCCTCGAAGTCGCCGAGCAGTACGATCGAGGCGTCGTTTGTCTGCCGGTTGTCGGCCGCGGCCTGATCCAGGTAGCTCGGCCGCGTTCGGCCGTCGTCGGGCCACAGGACCTGGAGCGTGGCGTCGTCGAGTCGGAGCGCCTGGCCGGTCGAGAGGCGCTCGGCCTGAAGCCCCTTTGCGGCGAGCGCGGATTTCCACGACCGATATGCGGGCGTATCTGCCGGCCAGCCGGATTCGAAGGCCCGGCCTATCCGATAGCGTTCGACGATAGCCACGAGTCCAGCCACGTGGTCGTCGTGCGGGTGGGTCAGCACGATCGCGTCCAGCCGCCGATCCCAGGTGGGTATGTAGCGGTCCAGGTCCGCGCCAACCAGGTTCGGGTCCGGGCCGCCGTCGATCAGGATGCGGCTGCCCTTGTCTCCTTCGAGCAGGATTGAGTCACCCTGCCCAACGTCCAGCACGATGATGTGGACGCTGCCGTCCGGTCGCGCAGCGACCGCAGACCCGGCGACTACGATCAGGAGCGCGGCCCCGGCGAGGGCCCACCGGTATCGAGGCCGAAGCGTGGGGCCGGTGGGTCGAGGCCGCGCGAGTACGGCGGCGGCGCCGCGCGCGTCCCGGGCCCGGCCCCGTCCCCCCGAGAGGGTCCGGTGCATTGCTAGCAGAAGGGCGGCCGCGCCGGCCGCGGCAGCGACGTTCGCCGGAAAGGCCAGAGTCTGGTTCGCGCCCGGCACGGCTGCGGCCGCCGCCACCACCGCGATCAGGACCGATAGAAGGAGCGCGGCCGGCATTGCGAGCAGTCCGGCGACTGCAGCCGGCGCGCCAAGGGCCGCGGCCCAGCCGGCCACGAACGCAACCGCGCCGGCGGCCATGACCGGCGGAACCAGCGGCACCGCCACCAGGTTCGCGGCCGGGGCAATGATCGCGAGCCGCCCGAAAGTGAGCAGCGCGATCGGCAGAGTCGCGGCCTGGGCCGCGAGAGATACGCCGAGGCTCTCGCTCAGCGCCGCGGGAAGCCGCGGGACGCGGAGTGTCAGCCACTTGGTGAGGGGCGTTGCCCACTCCACCAGGCCGGCGGTGGCTGCGGCGGAGAGTTGGAACCCCACGTCCGCGACCACGGGCGGCGCAATCAGGATCATCAACGCCACGGCCCACGCCAGCCCGATCATGACACGCGAACCGCGCCCGCTCTCGGCCGCGGCCAGCGCCACGCCGGCCATGACGGCCGCTCGCAACACCGACGCCGACGCACCGGCAAAGAGCGTGTATGCGACGATCGCCAGGATCGTCACCACCGCGCGCCGGCGCCGCGTCATTCGGCCGCGGATGAGGGCTGCCACCGTTGCGGCCACGATGGCGATGTTCCACCCGGAAATGGCCACGATGTGGCTGACGCCCGCGGCGGTGAACGCGGCTGCCACGTTCTTGTCCACTCTGTCCCGTAAGCCGATCAGGATTGCGGCAGCCAGTCCGCCGCCCGGTTCGGGGAGCACCCGCTGGAGCGCATCGCCGGACGCCTGCCGTAGAGCCTCGAGCCGGCCGGCGGGCGAGTCGTCGTGGCGGACGAGCGACAGGCCGGTCGCCTCGCACGTAGCGACCAGGCCCTGCGCAGCGAGGTAGCGGTCGTAGTCGCTGCTGGTCAGACCCCGAACGCGTCCCGTCCACGAAATGGTGTCGCCGCCGATCAGCCGTGGGTACGCCGGCATCTGAGCGGAGCAACGGACGCCGGACCCCAGCAGCGCGATCGTGGCGATTTGCTGGCCGCTGGCCGCGTGGGCCGACTCCACGCGGGCCGGCCACGGGCCGTTGCCGGGAGGCAGCGAAGTGGACTCAGGCGGGGCCGTGCCGCTGCCGACGATCAGTCCGATTGCCAGGCGAGCCGCGACGAGCGAGGCACCGAGCGCGGCCACTGCCAGCGCGGAACCGAGGCCGTCACGGCCGGAGGCGAGGACGACGGACGAAGCCACCGCCAGCGCCACGGCGGCGGCCGCGGCTGCTGCCACCGCCACTGCCCCGGCCGCGGCAGTGTCGCCGCCGAGCGGCTGGTACGAGGCCGTCCCGGCAGCGACGACCACTCCAATCGCGAGCCAGGCGGGACGGGGCAGCATCGGCCGCTCAGACCGTGACCTGGGACCGGAACTTCGCCAGGATCGTGGCGGTCACGATCTTGCGGGTGACCAGCTCGTCGACACTCGCGAAGGGCTTCTCCTCGCGCGAGGCGATGATCTTCGCCGCCGTCGCCGGTCCGACGCCCGGCAGCGTGTCGAGCTCCGCTGACGAAGCCGTGTTCAGGTTGATCGGCCCGGTCGCGGCCGCGGCAGCCGATGTGCCCGGGGCGCCGGTAGTTGAGGGCACGCCTTCCGCGGCGTCGCCGCGCCGCGGAACCGTGATGAGTTGCGCGTCCGCCAGCTTCGCGGCCAGGTTTAGCTTCGTCTCCGACGCGCGCGGGTCCACGTCCGAGGCGTAGCCGCCCGCTGCGTCGACCGCGTCTGCGATGCGCGATCCTACGGGCAGCGTGTACACGCCGGGCCGGGCCACCGCCCCGGCCACCTCCACGACGAGCGTCGCCTGGGACGGCGTGGCCGCGCCTGTCGCTTCCCAGCTCGGCTCCGACACGACCTCCACGCGGCCACCCGGACTCGAGCCCACGAAAACGATGGCCGCCACGGAACAGGCGACCAACATCGCCGCCGCGGCCAGCATCAGCAGGAGCGACGACGGTCTCCACCGGCCCGACGCCGCAACAGCCTGGGCCGGCTCTGCGGTCTCGAGGTCCCGCCAGGGCGCATTCATTGCCATCCCAAGTCTCCGATCGATCGCTCCCGGCGGGGTTCGGACGAACGCTATCGAAGGCGGCTTAACACGGACTTATGCGCGGCTTATGCCGGCTCCGGACGGGCGATCGGCGTTTGCCGTGTGGGGACTCCGCGCCATGAAACATCTGCCTGGCGCCTTGACTCTCAGCGACGACGGCAGGCGAGCGTATGACCCCATGGGCCGCGGACTTCTCGGAGCGGACGCTGCCGCTCTCTGAAGTGCGAGCTCCGACCGACGCTCGCCCTCGCGAAGCGATCGACGCCCTGCGGGCCTTCTGCCGCGGCGAGAAGAGGATCGACGCCCATGCACCAGGCGCCGCGGCCCACTCGTCCAAGATGCCCGAGTAGGTTCGCGCCGGGGTGCCGGAATAAGTCGCGCGCGGCTACCTTCTGGCTCGGCGCTCTGAGCGACAGATTCCCGTTTCTACCGCACCACGATATTCACGAGCTTGCCGCCGGCGTGGATCACCTTGAGGGGCAGCTTGCCGTCCAAAGCCGCGACGATCTTGGGCCGCGCCAGCACCAGGGCCTCCAGCTCCGCCTGGGCCATGGCCACCGGGACCATGACCTTGTCGCGCACCTTGCCGTTGACCTGGATCGGGACTTCGCGCTCGTTTTCCGTGGCTGCGGCCACGTCAACCTCGGGCCAGGGCTGGGAGTGGATCGAGGACCACGCCTCGCCCCGGGCCTCGGCCATGCGCGACCACAACTCTTCGGTGACGTGCGGCGCCGCCGGCGCGAGCATGAGGAGGGTCAGCCGGACGGCCTCGTCCCAAGCCTTTGTGCCCGCGATGACGGTGCCGCGATACCGCTGGAGCAGGTTCGAGAGCTCCATGAGGTGCGCGACCATCGTGTTGAAGCGCAGCTCGGCGTATTCCTCCGAGACCGTTCGAAGCGTCCGATGCGTGGCGGCCCGTAGCGCCTTCTCGGCCTCCTCGCGGCCCTGGCCTGCCGGGAGCTGGCCCGACTCCGCGTCGCCCGGGTCCACCCCATGCGGATCGAGCGCGACTGCCCAGACCCGGTTGAGGAATCGGCTTACGCCACCGATCCCCTTTGCGTTCCACGGGCCGCCCTGGTCCCACGGTCCCATGAACATCAGGAAGAGTCGGACGGTGTCGGCGCCGTGGTAAGCCACGAGTGCATCCGGGTCCTCGACGTTGCCGCGAGACTTGCTCATCCGCTCACCGTCGGCGCCCAGGATCTGGNNGCTCGTGGACCATGCCCAGGTCCGACATCGCCTTGGTGAAGAAGCGCGCGTAGAGCAGGTGCATGACCGCGTGCTCGGCGCCGCCCGTGTACTGGTCGACCGGGCCCCAGCGATCCTCGATCGATCTATCGACCGGCGCCGTCGGGAAGGCCGGCGAGAGATAGCGGAACCAGTACCAGCTAGAGTCGATGAACGTGTCCATCGTGTCGGTCTCGCGCCGGGCCGGGCCGCCGCACCTGGGGCAGGCGACGTTGAGGAAGGCTTCGTCCGTGTTGAGCGGGTTGTTGCCGCTGCCCGCATAGTCGACCTTGTCCGGCAGCCGAACCGGGAGCTGGTCGTCCGGGACCGGCATGATGCCGTCTTTGTCGCAGTAGATGACCGGGATCGGCGTGCCCCAGTAGCGCTGGCGGCTCATCAGCCAGTCGCGGATCCGATAGTTGACCGCGGCCTTTCCCCGGCCCTCCTTCTCGAGCATGGTCACGATGTCGCGGAGGCCGTCCCTGGCCTGTTTGCCGCTGTGCGGCCCGGAGTTGACGAGCCGCTCCTCGGTCCCGTGGGCGGCATAGGCGACTTCCATCTCCGTCGCGACGTCGGCGTCCGAAATGTCCGGCCCGGCGACCACGCGGCGAATGGGCAGCCCGAACTTGCGGGCGAAGGCGAAGTCTCGCTCGTCGTGGGCGGGCACGGCCNNTAATCGGCGATCCAGATGGGGATGCGCTCGCCGTTGACCGGGTTCGTCGCAAACGAGCCGGTAAAGACGCCGGTCTTCTCTCGATCGGTAGACATGCGCTCGATCTCGGTCTCGCGGCCGGCAGCCGTGGCGTAGGCCTCGACCTCGGCCTTGCGGTCCGGGTGCGTGAGCTTGGGCACCAGCGCGTGTTCGGGCGACATCACCATGAACGTGGCGCCGTAGAGCGTGTCGGGTCGCGTCGTGAAGACCCGGAGTTCATCCCCGCCGGGTTGGGCCTCGTCCGGGGCGGTCATAAAGACGACTTCGGCGCCCTCGGACCGGNNCCGATCCAGTTGGTCTGCATGATCCGGATGGGATCCGGCCATTCGATGCCGGAGAAATCCAATAGCTCGTCCGCGTACTTGGTGATGCGCAGGTACCACTGGTCCAGGTCGCGCTTCTCCACGCGCGCCCCGCAGCGCCAGCAGTGGCGGTCCGTGCCCTCGACCTGCTCGCGCGCAAGCGTGCCGTCGTTGGGGCACCAGTCGACCGGCGACTTGGCGCGATACGCCAGCCCGGCTTCGAGGAAGCGCAGGAAGATCCACTGGTTCCAGCGGTAATAGTCCGGGTCGCAGGTTACGACCTCGCTGTGCCAGTCGAAGGTACCGCCCATCGACCGGACCTGGCCGCGCATGTTGTCGATGTTCTTGAGCGTCCAATCCCGCGGGTTGACGTTGTTCTTGATGGCGGCATTTTCCGCGGGCAGGCCGAAAGAGTCGAAGCCGATCGGCAGGAAGACGTTCTCGCCGTGCATCCGGTGGAAGCGGGCCAGTGCGTCCGTCGGTGTCATGGTGTACCAGTGCCCGATGTGCAGGTTCCCCGACGGATACGGGTACATCGTCAGCAAGTAGTACTTGGGCCGGCTGTCGTCGTGGAGGTCCGTGTCGTATAGACCGAGCTCCGCCCAGCGCTTCTGCCAGCGCGGCTCGATAGCCGCGGGATCGTAGCGATCGATGCGGATGCGCTCTGGTGCCGACACGGTGGACCTCATGTTCTGACTTCGCGGGCGGCCGGGCGATCTCCTGCCCTCGCAATGGCAAGTTTAGCCGAGCGGCGGGCGTGGGCCGCAGGGTGAGGGCGCGGCCGCGCGGGCGCCCGCAGCGGCTGGCCACGTGGCGTGGGCCCCGTGGCGTGGCCCGCAGGTGCGGGCCACGTTTGGGTGGCTCTGGCGGCGGGCGGCGAGAACGTTGGACGCCGCCTCGCAATCTGATCACCTGCTAACCGCTGCAGCGCGGAGAACGGCTGGAGCCACCGGACGGCCGATCGGCGGTCCGGGGGCCGTACCGGGCGCTCTACCTCATGCTCGGGGATCGCTGCCTTGACGCTGCGCCACGCGTTTCGCATTCGTTGCCGCCCGCCACCCAGAGCCGGCGCTACCCGGGTTTGAATCTGCCCAGAAAGCGATGCCCGAACCGGGCTCAGTCGGGTTTCTGAGGATCCTCCGCAACTGCCTGCCATCGAGCGGGTACCGGGCGCGCAGGAGCGTCGCGTGATCCCTGACGTGGCGACGGTTGGTGCATGTGTCTCCGAGGATCAACCAGACGCTGACCCGATCGGACCTCCAGCCCAGCGTCATGGCGATCTGCCATGCCAGGCGACGCCTCTCTAGCGCAAGCCGTATTGCAGCCTGTGAGCCGTAGCCGGACCGAAAGGCGGTTTTCAGGAAACTCCCGCCATCGAACGCAGACGATAGTCAGGAAGTTGGAGCGTCCCAATGCCTATTACAACTGAAGCCACCACTCGCCTCGCCGCTGCCGGCGACCTCGTTGTCCACGGGGATCAGGCCACTCTGTTTGGCCCGGTCGGCACGCCCGTGCCGACCACTTCCCGGGCGCGCGCGCCGCAGGCCCTGTCGGCGGTTGCACCAGATGCCGTGCCGCAGTCGCCAAACGCCGCCGCGGGACCCGTGTCGGGGCGCGTCGCGGTCCGCGACACGGCCGAACGGCTGGGCCTGTCCGGCCGCCGGAGGGCCGGCATCGTGGCCGACTTCGCGGTATTCGATGAATGGGGATCGTAACGATGAACGGATACACCAGGCCCGATGCCAGGCGCGACCGACTGGTCGGCCGGCTGGGGATCCTGAGCCGCGGCACCCCGATCGCGGCCGCAATCGCAGTCGTCGGCATCGGCGCCGTGGCGGCGGCCTCGTACCCCGGCAAGTCGAACACGGGAAGCACTTCCGCCGCGGCTGCCGCGACCCAGGATGTGGGCGGGGCGACTGCCACTCCAACGTCCGACTCGGCAGCGGCAACGCCGACCGACTCGACCGGATCGGGCGTCTCCGCGCCGACAGACACTCCAGTCCTCGCCGCGCCGACGGTCGCTCCATTCTCGGGCCGCAGCAGGGGCGGCAAGTCTTCGAGCGGTGGCCAGGTATCGAGCGGGAGTTCCTAAGATGCCCCGAATCGCGCAGGCCTCATGGGAGGCGATCGGGACTAACGTCCATGTCCTGGTCACCGACGAGCGCGCGCTTGACACGGCGGCCGCTGAAGTCCGAGCCATGCTGGACGAAGTTGACCGAACTTACAGCCGCTTTCGTGCCGATAGCGAGCTGAGCGCGCTCAACTCGGCGGCCGGCCGGTCCACCCGCGTCAGCCCGCTCCTGTTCGAGGCGATCGAAGGCGCCATCCGGGCTGCCCGGGCGACCGAGGGCGCGGTCGACCCGACGATCGGCTTCACCCTCAAGCTGCTCGGCTACGACCGCGACTTCGCGACCCTGCCGGCCGACGCGCCCGCGCCGTCGCCCGGCCTGGTGTTCGGTCGCGTGCCCGGCTGGCAGACGATCGAGCTCCACCCGATCCACAGAACCGTCCGAATGCCTGCCCGGGTCAGCCTCGATCTCGGCTCGACGGGCAAGGCCCTGGCGTCGGACCTGGCGGTCGCGGCCGCTCATCGGACTACCGGAGCCGGCGTCCTCGTCAGCCTCGGCGGCGACATCGCCACCGCCGGCGATCCACCGGTGTCCGGCTGGCAGATCCACTGCTCGGACGACAGCCGGGCCGACCCTCGCTCGCCGGGTGAAGTCATCGGCATCACGGGCGGCGCCATCGCCACTTCGAGCACGACGGTCCGGCGCTGGACGGTCGGCGGAGTGGAGCGGCACCACATCGTCGACCCGGCGACCGGCCTCCCCGCATCGGGTCCGTGGCGGACCGCGACGGTTGCCGCGGCGAACTGCGTGGACGCCAACGCCGCCTCGACCGCCGCCATCGTCCTGGGCGACCGCGCCGCGGAGTGGCTTGTGGGCGCCGGATTGCCCGCCCGCCTAGTCCACCACGACGGCAGCGTTCTCCGCGTCGCCGGCTGGCCCGAGCCCGTGAGCGAGGCCGCGTGATGACGAACTACCTCTGGTTCAGCACCCGCGGCGCCGGGATCGTGTCCCTGATCATGTTCACTCTCGTCGTCGTTCTCGGAATCCTGACCGCTTCGCGCTGGCAGACGCGCAACTGGCCACAATTCGTTACGGCCGGCCTCCACCGTAGCCTGGCCCTGTCGTCGCTCATCTTCCTGGTAATCCACATCGTCACTGCGGTCGTGGATCCGTTCACCAACCTGGGCTGGTCGGCCGCCTTCATTCCCTTTTCGAGCACCTATCGGCCGGTCGCCCTGGGCCTCGGATCCGTGGCACTGTATCTGCTCGCCGCCCTCATCCTGACGAGCCTCATCCGCGAC
The DNA here is from genome assembly GCA_003158495.1 of Chloroflexota bacterium. Taxonomy (GTDB): domain Bacteria; phylum Chloroflexota; class Limnocylindria; order Limnocylindrales; family CSP1-4; genus Fen-1039. The sequence continues at coordinate 20,375 of PMJT01000047.1, forward strand.
CGGATCGGCCTTCGGACATGGCGCGTGATCCATTGGGCCGCCTACGCGTTCTGGCCCGTGGCTCTCATCCACGGCATCGGCACCGGTTCGGATTCGGGTGCGGTGTGGATGCGGGCGATCAACGGCGTGTGCATCTCCGCCGTCGCCGCGGCCGCCGCCTGGCGGCTATGGGAAGCCTCGACCCGCCAGCCGCTGGCCGATCTCGTGCCGGCGCCGACCGAGGACAGCTCGCACATCGTCAATCCCGCCGGCTTTCTGGGTGGGCCGAGGGTCGAAGCCGGAACGCTCGTCTCGGTCGGCCCGGCCGGCGCTGCCCGGGCATCTGCCGGCGCGCCGCGAGCCCGCGGTGGCGATCGTCTGCTCGGCGGCCCCGTTGCAGCGGCGGGGGCCGAGAGCTACGCTGCCCATCGGGCGCGCCTCGGCCGGATGCCGCTCCACGGCCCGGCCTTGATCCCTGCCGTCGAGGCCGCCGGCCTGCTCGGCCGTGGCGGCGCCGGCTTCCCAGTTGGGAGGAAGTGGCGGTCTGTCGCCGAGCGGTCGAACGGCCACGCCGTCGTCGTTGCGAACGGCGCGGAGGGCAAGTCGACGAGCCGCAAGGACCGGGTCCTGATGTCGCTTCGCCCGCACCTCGTCCTGGACGGCGCCCTGATCGCCGCCAACGCCGTCGGCGCGGACGAGGTCGTCATGTACATCGGCACCGAGCACCGGCCGGCGCTCGATGCAATGACCCGCGCCATCGCCGAGCGGCATCGCGAGTTCACGATCCCGGTCCGGCTGGTCGAGGCCCCGATCGGCTTCGTCGTCGGCGAGTCGTCCGCCGCGGTCCACTACATCAACACCGGCGACGCGCGGCCCACGATGGCTCCGCCGCGCACCTTCGAGTCGGGCGTCGGCGGCCGGCCCACAGTGGTCTCGAATGTCGAGAGCCTGGCCTACACGGCGCTCATCGCCCGATATGGGCCCGATTGGTACCGTGCCGCCGGCCGCGGCGAGACGCGCGGGACCGCTCTAGTCACTGTGTCCGGCACCACGCCGGCGCAGCGCGTCGTCGAGATCGAATACGGCACACCGCTCGGCGAAGTACTGGAGCGAGTGGGGGCATGGACCACGGCCGGCCAGGGCGTGATGCTGGGCGACTCGTTCGGTGCGTGGGCCGATGTTCACGCGGCTCGCGACCTGCCCCTCGACCCCGCGGTCATGAAACAGTACGGCTTGTCTTTCGGTGCCGGAGTCATCGCCGTCCTGCCCGCGACGACATGCGGTGTCATCGAGACGGCCGAAGTGATGGCGTACATGGCGGGCGAAAGCGCCGGCCAGTGCGGCCCGTGCGTCTACGGTTTGAATGCGCTGGCGGAGGCGACACAGCGGCTCGCCGTCGGCCGGCCCAACCAGGGCGACCTGGCGGGCATTGCCCGGTGGGGCTCGCAACTGTCCGGACGTGGCGCCTGCGCCCATCCCGACGGCGCCGTGGCCTTCGTCAACAGCGGCCTGCNNACGGTCCTGAACATCGACCGCGTCGCCTGCGACGGCCGCGGCATGTGCGCCGAACTCCTGCCCGAACTGATCGACCTCGACGAGTGGGGTTACCCGATCGTCCGTGGCGCCGAAATCCCGCTGCACCTGATGGAGCACGCCCGCCGCGCCGTCGAGGTCTGCCCGGTCCTGGCGTTCCGCCTCTTCAACGATCCGTCCGCCGCCTCGAAGGTCAACCCGCGGCCGAACTCGCGTCCTGTGCGCCGGTAGGCCAGCAGGGCGTTCGCCGACCGGCGTCAGGGCGCGAAAATCGAACCGTCCCGGAAGCAATACCAGAGTTCGTCCGGGTCGTCGCCGGCTGCGAGCTGATGGCGTGGTCGGATCGTGACGGCCGGATAGGCCTGCTTCATCTGGCTCCGGACCGCCTCCAGGAACTGCTCCCAGCTCTGGTTAGGTTTGCGGACGTCGGTCATCGCCTTCTGAGCATCGGCCTCGAACTGGGCGTCGTCCCGCGGATAGCATCGCAGCACGCACTTTCGATCGGGGCCCACCAGTCGGAGCCGGACGGGGACTTCGGCCAGGCCCGACCGCCTGTTTCGGTAGGGGCCGTTCTGTTGTGCCGTGCCGATCGTGGCCATCCTCGTTTCCCCCTAGCGTGCCGTTACGCCCGCCCGGCGGGCGGTGGTCCGCCCGGCCGACCTGCTCGAGTCGCCGGCCTGCAGTTCGGTCAGAATCTCGACCTGTGACATGAGCTCCTTGGGCCCGAATGGCTTCTGAAGGAATAGATACCCATGACTCCTGGCGACGACGACGCAGGCGGGATAGCCGGAGATCATCAGGATCGGCACCTCCGGGGCCCGCTGCCTGACCGCGTTGGCGAGTTGCAAACCGCTGATCGACGGCATTTCGTAATCCGTGATCAGCAGGTCGACTTTCTCGTCGATCGACAGCCCGAGCGCTTCGACCCCATCGCTTGCCTCGACGGTGCGCCAGCCTCTTCTCGCCAGGAGCGAGCAGATCAACCGGCGGACGAGCGGCTCGTCGTCGGCCACCAGGGCGAGTGGCTGTCGATCGAACTCAAAGTGATCATGCGGCGCGAGACCGGTGCTATGGAACTCTGAGCCGTCGTTCGGTCCCTTAGCAGACACGGGCGGATACCCGGACTTTCGGAATTGCGGTCCGACCGTGGTGCCCATCGCACGGCTCCTCCTCGTGTGGCGATCCCTTTTTCGTCGACCCGGCGACATGGAGACGGATGCCCGACTGGAGAAGCCAGCCCGCCACTCTGGGAAAGAGTGCCGTCCCAAAAGCGCCCCGTCATTACGGGGCGTAATCCGCCGGGCCAACGAGGTTCCTAACGACGACTCGCGGCAGACGTCAGTCCGAGCCCGCCGGTCGCTCGGCCGAGCCAGGCCCGCTCGACCATCCAGTATTGGTGAACATCGGGACGAATCGATAGCCCTTGCCGGGGACCGTCGCGATGAAGCGCGGCTGTCGATAGCCGTTCTGCAGCTTGATTCGCAGGCTCCGGATATGCCGATCCACCAGGTTGCTCTCGGTCACAAAGTCCGTGCCCCAGATCGCGTCTAGGGCTTCTTCCCTCGTGACGACCTGGCCGCCGCGGCTGGCAAGGAGGTACAGAAGGGACTGCTCGATGCCGCTCAGGTGAACGACGGAGGCCCCGGCACGCACTTGGCGGTTGACGATGTCGACCTCCATCTCGCCGAGCTTGATGATCGGAACGATGGGTCGGTCGATGCCCGTCGATCGACGGGTGATGACGATCGCCCTGGCAAGGAGTTCCTCGGGCGAGAAAGGCACTGTCAGGATGTCATCGACCCCAAGGTCGAATGCCCTCAGCTTGGTCTGGAGGTCGCCGCGTCGCGTGAGACCCAGGACCGGCGTGACGCTGCGTCGCAGCGTGTTCGAGGCGCCAAGGCGGCCGAG